>NZ_JBNNSK010000004.1:0-308335 GCF_050277655.1 Peribacillus sp. NPDC097675
CAGCTACTTTCAATGAATAATTATAACAATAGAAAAACAGGTGGAGAAAAACGAGTTGTTTTTCTCCACCTGTTTTATTTTCGGGACTTATTAGACAGCCCCTTCTTTTTTGTTTCATCTTATTCCGTCCATAACGACTTGTCCCTTGAATAGGTCAATTAGGATGATGCCGATACACGTCAAGGTCGATTTTTCCTTAATCTGTGATTTCGATTCCTTCGACTTTCAGCAAGAAAATTTGTTCAGTCGCCGGCCCTTCTTGTTTGAGTCCGATTTCTCCTTTGGCGTTAATTACCCGATGCCAAGGAAGATTGTATTTCTTGCTGCTTGAATGAAGAATGCGTACGACTTGCCTTGCACTACGCGGACTTCCCGCCAGTTCCCCGATCTGCCCATAGGTCATTACTTTTCCATGTGGAATATGTTGTATGATTTCAATTACTTCTTCAGTAAAGCGCTCCAAAAACGTCACCTCTACCTGATTTAATTAGCGATGATTGAACATGCTTCATCCGTCATGAACACTCCGTGGTGCTTCATTAACAAAGACTTTAATGCAGGATTCATCCTGCATTCATCATAGGCGCAAACGGATATCATGCTATTATCTGCAACGATTTGGTTTGCCCTTTTTTCATATTCGGTTATGTCATCGATCAATGTATGGTCACTTTTTCCCCACTCAACATGGCCCCATGTTTGTAAGGACACATCACTATCTTGATATCTTTCAACATTCTTTAAAAAATAATCAACCATCGTCGAAGGATAAAAGTTGCCTTCAAAGCAATAAAAATCGAAATTATTAATATGATGCACTTTCTTGAGCTGTTCCTCATTTAATTGTGCTTGTAATTTTTTATATACGAAAGGAAAAATCCGATCATTCTCGGCAACCATAATATCATTCCCTTGCTCCACACCGGAAATAATGAACATGGTTTCGTTATGTATATAGGTGTCTAGTTCATTGAAACAGTAGAACACATGGCCTCCATTTGATTCCTGTAGTTCTTTCATTAATTGTTTCATATTGTTATCCAAAATGGTCTCCCCTTTTAATACACCTTTACACTGTATTCCATCTAACTTTACCTATTCTCTTCGCAGAAGTAAAATTCCTTGAACATTATGACCTGTTTTTTTATACAAAAAAAACCGACACCAAATCTCATGGGTCGGATTTCACTTCTTTTTATAAATGATCATTGCGCTAAAACAGTATATCTGTTCATGCTCCTCTTCACCGGTCGTGGCGACATTGTACTTGATATCAACGATTTGACTATCCCGGATATCTAAGAGAAAGTCATTCATTTCCTCTTCCAGATCCTTTTCATGCTCATAATCAAATAATTTCACTTGAATCATTGGCTCTCCCCTGCCCTTCACGATTGATGGTTATTGAGCAGGGTGTCCATTTCTTTCGACTATTATACGTCTATACTATAATTTGATAATAACTTGACCACCTCATTGCCCACATCTTTGGTGGAAGAGTTCCCACCCATGTCAGGAGTGAGCACCTGTTGATTGACCATCACTTGTTCAATCATATCCAACACCTTCTTGCCCCAATCCTCGCGACCGAAGAAATCTAGCATCTGGCTTGCGGACCATATAGCGGCAAGTGGATTGGCGATACCTTGCTGGGCAATATCTGGTGCTGAACCGTGGATTGGCTCGAACATCGATGGATACACCCGTTCAGGATTCAAATTGGCTCCGGCGGCCAACCCCATCCCCCCAGCAATGGCGGCTCCCAAATCAGTGATGATGTCTCCAAATAAGTTGGAAGTGACGACGATTTGGAACCTTTCCGGCTGTTTGACAAAGAACATGCTCGCAGCGTCGACCAAGTAAGAATGCGTCTCAACATCGGGATATTCTTGTCCGATTTCTTCAAACACTTCATCCCAAAAAACCATTGAATAGTTTAAGGCATTCGCTTTACTGATACTCGTGAGCGTTCTCCCAGATTTCCGGGCCAATTCATAGGCATAACGGATAATCCGTTCCGTACCTTTACGTGAAAAAACGCCTGTCTGTAGCACGACTTCCTCGGGCTTCCCCTTAAACAGCCAATCTCCTGCACCCGCATATTCTCCCTCACTGTTTTCGCGGATGACCACCATATCAATTTGGTCAGGGGTCACATCCTTTAGGGGACATGGAGCACCCTTCAGCAATTTGATGGGACGTACATTCACGTATTGATCGAATTGCTTCCTTATCTTTAACAACAGTTCCCGTAGTGAAATGTGATCGGGGACACCTGGATAACCGACAGCCCCAAGATAGACAGCCTCGAATTCCTTCAATTGTTCCAGCCCATCATCCGGAAGCATTTTTCCATGCTCCAAATAATATTCACACCCCCACGGAAAATAGGTGAATTCAAACGAAAAGTCGCCGGCTAATTCAGCCACTTTTTTCAATACTTTTACTCCTTCATCCATTACTTCAGGACCAATTCCATCTCCCGCGATAACCGCTATTTTATGCACCTTCACTGACGGATTCCCCTTTGTCTATATATTCTGATTTCATCATCCTTATTTTAACATATCAATAGAAAAAAGAGCCCTCCGAAAGAAGGGCCCTACTCATTTAGCTCGGAAATATGCACGTCTTTCTGCATACCCCTTACACTGTGCACAAACATGTATTTTTTTTCGATCTTCGTTCAGATAGGTCGTGACGTCTTTCGTCTTCCGTTTACAAAAGTAACAAGGCTTCTTGAAAAACCCCATCACTTAACGATGACTTCCCCTGTCCAATGCATCATTCCGCCATCCATGTTCGCCACTTTATAGCCTTGCTCCTGAAGGTAATGGCATACATTCTCACTACGGCGGCCTGAACGGCAGATGAAGATATATTCTTTATCCTTATCGAAGTAGTCAAGGTTGTCAGGGATATCATTCATGCGAATGTGCTTCGCCCCTTCAATCATCCCTTCTTGCACTTCCTCGTTTTCACGGACATCGACAAGCTCGATCGCTTCTCCCGCCTCAACCTTTGCTTCAATTTCTTCTGGTGTAAAAATTTTAATTTGTTCCATTATAAGCACCCCAAGTTATCGTTTAATTTGTCTTGTATATTATAACAAAACTTTCAGGAAAACATGACTATTATGGATGGCATATAACAGACCAGTTAATTGAAAGGATACTTTTCTCCACCTCTGGCATACCGTTGTGGTCATAACACGTATTGGCAGCCTCCATGATTCCTCGATGGGTGAAGTATGTATTGGTAAACAGCAGCGACAAAATCAAGAAAAACGTCAAAAAACCAGTTAACACCATATATTGTTTTTTGCTCAATGATACGACCCCCTTCTCCTCTCAAAGATACCAAATCCCATTATACATGAAATTGGAAGAAAAAGGGATGGTGTACCGTCCATTCAGAGGAATTGTTGCGAGTTATTGCAGCCTCTTGGGCAACCTCATAACGGTTATTCAGACAGCCTCTTGGGCATGAGTACGGTAATGTGCTGGACTCATCCCTTTTATTTAGCCTTAATTCTTTTGTTATTAGAGTACATAATATATTTTCTAGTTCTACTTTGAAGTTACCTACACTTTAAGATTTAGAATTCCTATGAGTACTGCCTCTTTCTTTAAGGTTATGTCGGTAGTTTTTCATTTGATAGAGTCATCCTTGGTTTTTTCAACTGCTTGTGTGCCAACCTCACCCTAACGAAGTTAAAATTATGGCAATGGCGTTAAATGTACCATGAATGATCATGCCAGGGAGAACTGATTTGGTTTTTTCGTAGGTCCAAGCAAAGAGGAGCCCGGATACAAAAGTCACCGGCAAAACATTATAGTTCGGAATATGTACGATCATGAAAATGAATGAGCTAAGAAACAATCCGGCCTTCAAGCCCCATTTACTTCTAAACCATCTATAAAGGAATCCGCGATATAAGATCTCCTCGTATATAGGGGAAATGATGGCCGCCGATACGAATCCAATCACGAAATTGATCGGGGTCAGTTGAGACTGCACGCTTTCCGTTTTGCTATTTTCAACCCCTACCCCCATGATGTCCATCACGATGATCATCAAGATGCTAACCACAATCAATAGGATTGTCCAGCCGATTATGTTCTTCCCATAGCTTCCTGGAAACCGATTTAACCCCACCTCATTCCATTTAAGGCCCTTTGGCCTTAAAGTGATGAAATAGATGGCCAGCATGAACATGATTGACATGATGAACCCTACCAATGTTCCTGAATACAAATCATTTTGAAACAAGTTCAATAAGAAATTTGCCAATAAAAACTCAATGAAAAATGGTACAACGATTAAAACAAGTACGAGAATGGAGACGAGTTCCCTCCAAGACCATGGTATAGTTTTACTAGGCATCTTCAAAAATAATTCCCCCTCCGATAACGTTATCATCAGTTTAAAAGGTGACGTAACGTCACCTGCAAGCACTATTTTTAAAAAATGCAAAAAAGCATGGAGATTTTCGCAAAGTCTGTGTTATGTAATAAATGTATAAAGGCAGTTACCATTCATGTATAATTTGTACAATTAATGGTAACTTGAAGGGGGATATAATTGACTACTGAATGGGCGAAAAACAAGAAGAAAACTGGAAACAAGATCCTTAAAATTTTCCTTTTCATTGGATTATTATTTATCGGTATGATAGGGTATGGTGTTTATTGGGCGTTTTTTGATATGAACAGATTACCAACAGGAGATTATCTTACAGAAGAAACTTCCCCAGACGGAACCTATACATTAAAAACCTATCTAGCAAATGGAGGAGCTACTACTTCATATTCCGTACGAGGCGAATTAGTATTTAACAATCGCAATGGTAAGACGAAAAACATCTATTGGAATGACCGTGAAGAAACTGCCAATATTAAATGGATAGATGACGACACAGTAGTAATTAATGGACATAGACTTAATGTTCCTAAAGAAAAATTCGACTTTCGAAATCTATGATAGAAGAAAAATCTCAACCTCTATTGTTGAGGTTTTTTTGCACTTCTAAACATCTCAACCGTAGTAAGATTAGATTTTTGACATGCTGAAGCATGGTTAAGAAAGCAAAAGGCGATTTGAACACACAAAGAGGGCCGCAAGCAATGCTTACGGCCATCCTGTGTACTTTTTTTAATGTTTGAATGCTAATTCATACTGTTTCGGAAGATCGATCTTTTTGTTGAGAGTTTTAGAAGCTTCTAGCGTCCAGTAAGGATGACGCAGCATGCCTCTTCCAACCGCAACCAAGTCGGCTTCTTCATTACCAATGATTGAGTTTGCTAGGATTGGATCTTCCAATCGGCCTACAGCGATCACCGGGATGTCCAGCGCTTTTTTGATTTCCCTTGCTAATGGCGTTTGATAGCTGGCATGCGTACCTGGTCTTCCAGCAGCACCAATCGGGCCTTCTCCGCCAGAGCTGACATGGAACATATCCACTCCCGCCTCTTTAAAGACTTTCGAAAACTCGATGCTCTCTTCAATTCCGTATCCGCCATCCACATACTCTTTAGCAGAAATACGCATGATCAAAGGCATATCAGCAGGCATTTCGCTTTTCGCCGCCTTGATGACTTCCACTCCGAATTTGGTAAGGTCTTTTCCGTATTCATCTTCCCTTTTATTCGTAAGTGGAGACGTAAATTGGTGAATGAGATAGCCATGCGCACCGTGTAACTCAATGGCATCAAACCCAGCTTGTACAGCTCTTCTGACTGCCAGCCGGAACTTCTCGACCATTTCCTTCACTTCTTCTGTTTCCAACGCTCTTGGCGTTTTGTAGGTTTCATCAAAGGCAATGGCAGAAGGGGCTACAGGAATTTCTGCATCTTCTGCTTTACGTCCTGCATGTGCGATTTGGATACCAATTTTGGATCCATGCTCGTGCACTTCATCGACAATCTTAGTGAAAGCACCGACTTGATCGTCAGACCATAGACCAAGATCACGGTTGGTAATTCGGCCAGCCGGTTCGACATCGGTCATTTCCACGATGATCAATCCTGTGCCGCCAATGGCCCTGCTCACGTAATGATGCTGATGCCAATTCGTCGGTATGCCATCTTCAGCATAGACAGAGTACTGGCACATAGGGGGCATAACAACTCTATTTTTAAGCTCTAGATTTTTTATAGTATAAGGTGAAAATAAATGATTCATTTTATCAATCTCCTCCATTAAAAAAATTAATGCATGCACATGCATTTATATCATGCCGAAAATTCAGTGTCAACCAATTCAAATCGGACCGCTCTCTAAATACCCTATTGTCAATGTCCCCTCCTATTGGTACATTTAATGCATTGAATGGTATCTTAAAATAAATCGGAGGTAGGCGAAAAGAGATGTCCAATGAACAATCCCTTATGAATACTTGGCTATCCTTTACACATATTCATGCCATGCTCTCCAATGAACTTGATAGAGCCTTGCAGGAAAAGCACCAAATGCCGTTAAATGAGTTTTACGTTTTACTGTACTTATCACAGTCCCCCGAAAAAAAACTGAGGCTCCTGGAATTGCAGCAGCTTGTGGGATTAAGCCAAAGTGCCATGTCCAGACTTTCCGTCAGGATGGAAAATAAAAGCTGCGGGGTTATAAAAAGACTAGGGTATGAAGACGATCGCCGCGGTGTGTGTGCCCTTATAACGGATAAGGGAGAGCAGCGACTTCAAGAGATATTGGAAACGGTCAACGAAACGCTTACTACATCACTGTCAAACAGTGACATTGCTTCAGCCCTTACTTTTTTCATGAATATCAAAAAGTCGAGTAAAGATGATTGAATAGAAAAGAGATAGACCACAAAGCTTGTCTATCTCTCCATAATTAAAAGTCGAAGTTGTCAGGATCCGGGCCAACCCGATGATTCTGGTTCAACTTATTTATTTCTGCCATATCTTCTTCCGTTAATTCGAAATCAAATATGGAAGCATTCTCGACAATGCGATGCTCTTTAGTGGATTTTGGAATCGTGACGATTTCATTTTGTAAATCCCAACGTAAAATGACTTGCGCAACACTTTTGCCGTACGTAGACGCAATTTCTTGTAATCGCTCATCATTCAGTAGTTCTCCTTGCATCAGTGGAGACCATGCTTCTAACTGAATTCCTTGATCTTGGCAAAATGCTTGAAGTTCTTTTTGCGTTAACCGCGGATGGCATTCGACTTGATTGACCATCGGCTTCACTTCGGCGTCTTCCAGTAAATCTTTTAGATGGTGGATTTGGAAATTACTTACCCCAATCGCTTTTACCTTGCCTTCTTTATAAAGAGTTTCCATTGCTCTCCAAGCTTCTTTGTACTTTCCTTCTACAGGCCAATGAATTAGATAGAGATCCAAATACTCCAAGCCTAGTTTCTTTAAGCTTGTTTCGTATGCTGCCAGTGTCGATTCATAGCCCAATTCGGAATTCCACACTTTTGAAGTAACGAACAAGTCTTCTCTTGCTATTCCCGCTTCCTTTATTCCTTCACGAATGCCTTTTCCGACTCCCTCTTCATTGGCATAAACGGCTGCAGTATCAATGCTACGATATCCATGTTTTATCGCAACTTTGACCGCGTTCACTAATTCCAGGCCTTCTTCCACTTTAAATACACCTAGACCGAACCAAGGCATTTCGACGCCATTATGTAATGTCGTTGTTGCTTGTAAACTATTTACCATAATCAGAAACCTCCATTTTTCATTATGCACTAAAAGAAATGGATACTGCTTTTGGGCACCATCCACCTCACCATCAATTATGATATATTTTAGAAGTAAAATACAGTAATCCACCTTAAAGGATAAGGTGGATGGTGGTTTTCAGCACTGGAGGATAGTGTTTGAACGAGAAACTGAAAATTGACAAAGGGAGGAACCCTTGTGTCCCGTGTAGAAAACTATATACAGCAGGGGTAACAAAAGGAAATGATTAATAGGAGGAAAACATGAGAATACTTTTGGAGTTAATCCGGATTCTTTTAATTTTCGGCATTGCCGGTGCTTTTTGTTCGTCCGTATTAGCGAATGTTTATCAGAATTTCGGCATCAGTTATAATCAGTATGGCTATTTGGGTTCTGTGGCTATACTGATATTATTGTTTGTTTTATATCGAAACAAGCTGCAATTCAGCGGGTGGTACAAAGGAAAAAAAGAGAAGCTCCCAAAAAGAGTTACACGGGCTCTATTCATTTTTTCCATCGTATTATTATCTTTACCTCCCCTTTTACAATTTACAAGCTGATTGGAAACGTGATTATATAGTGAGTTGGGGTGAACGATGTGCGGAAAGTGATTAATCTATTGATTCTCTTTCTTCTTCTCGGCGGATTTTGGTACGGATATGGAAAAGACATTCAGGAGTCGGGAGTAAAGGCAGGAATCGAATCTTTCACGACGGATGTTCGCTCCCTCTTAACCAAACCTGAAGTATCAAATGCCATTGAAAAACTGAATACAGAAGTCAACCAGTTGATCGACAAATTGACCGATACAATCAATCAAGCAAGAGATGAGGAACAAACCGAAACGAAAAAGGTGGATAAACCTGACTTGAAGGCCCCTGCTGAATCCTCCTTTTCGGTCCGTAATATCGAGCTTGGCGACACAAAGGAATCTGTCGAAAAGCTGGCAGGAGATGCTAAACGCCATTCCCTGAACGAATATGGGGTGGAGTGGTTTGCCTATCATGAGAACTATCAAAACTTCTTCATGGTCGCATACGACAGTAAGGATAAAGTGGTCGGTCTCTATACAAATCAGGATTTAATTTCATCCAAACAAGGGATAAAACGAGGCACATCCAAGGAAACGGTGACGGAGAAACTGAGTGAACCCATCACAAAACTGCTTAAAGGGAATGTCTATTACCAGATCCAAAGCAATGGTGAATACGATATGTTCAAGATGGATAACAGCTTCGTCACGATTTTTTATGATAAACATGAGAAGAATACCGTCACATCGATCCAAATCATCAGTGCAGGTCTTGAACAGCAGAAGAGCACTTATTTCGCCCCCGCTAGCACCGAGCTTAAACAGGGTTTTGAATATCAACTCTTTGACTTGACCAATGCTTCAAGGGTCAATCACGGCCTTTCTGTCCTTTCATGGGATAAACAGGTTAAAGTGACTGCTCAAGATCACAGCAAAGACATGGCCGTCCATCAATACTTCAACCACACCAATCTTGAAGGAGAATCCCCCTTCGATCGGATGGAAAGTGATAAGATCACGTTCCGGATGGCCGGTGAAAACCTTGCCGCTGGTCAGAACAGCAGTATCTTTGCCCACGAAGGATTAATGAATTCAATCGGGCATAGGGAAAATAAATTACAAAAAGACTTCTCCTCACTTGGGGTAGGCGTCGCCTTTGAAGAAAACGAAAAACCATATTATACAGAAAATTATTTAGCAAGATGAGCATGTTCAAGCCGTCATCAGGGATAACCTGGACGGTTTTTTGTTTTTTTGTTAAATTATCTGATAATTACACACTTTAACTTGACTACTACTTTATTCCTGTTAGATAATACATGAGAGTTATATATTGGAAAATAATCATCACTAGGAATCCTTCTGATTCCCCATATTAAAGACCTAAAATTAACCATCAAAAAAAGTCATAGAGACAAAAAAAATCGGCTATTATGTCATAGAACTAAACCCAATCAGTCATTCTACTTTCTAGCTTGCAATGCTCTGGGTTATTTAAAGAACAAGGTTAGATTGGAGGATGATCATGGATCGCGAAGAAGAGCTTCAACAGGAGCCCCTTGATAGTTTATGGCTAGAACTCATTATAGAAGCGAAACAATGTGGGATAACGCTAGAACAGATCAGAACATTCATCGAACAGGATCCGAACGGTGAGGAATCGAGCCAAATGCGATAAAAGAGGTGAACTTCCATTAGAGGTTCATTTTTTTATTTTTACATCTATATCGGTCAAACGCCCATACTAGTTCTTATATAACCAAAATCAAGGACGTGAGTTTAGGTGGATTTTTTCTACAGCCAAGAAACACTTACCGGCCTTCAGTGGATCTTGAGAGCGATAGTTTCTTTCTTTTTTTTACTCTTTGCGGTCAAGATGATGGGGCGCCGAGCCATATCCCAGTTAAGGTTGATTGATTTTCTAATGGCCTTAATCATTGGAAATATTCTTGCCCATCCATTATCTGATGAACAGTTAGGCTTAAAGGGTCCCATGATCACTACTCTCGTACTGGTTATTTTATATCTTATCAGTGTAGTGGGGAGTCTTCATTGGGTCAGTCTGCGGAATTTTTTTGAAGGTTCCCCTTTGCCTCTTATAGAAAACGGACAAGTCATCCATAAAAACTTAGTCAAAGCACGAATTTCTATCGATATGATATTATCCGAATTAAGAAAGGCAAATATTGAAGACATTCAAAAAGTTGCTTTGTCATTTTGGGAACCAGATGGGACTATTTCTTTCTTCTTACTTCCCCAATACCAATCAGTGACCCCCGCTGATATACAGTTGACTACAAAGCCATTTTCTTTTCCTATAACCATCATTAAAGAGGGAAAGATTGATTCTCATGAATTAAACCGAGTCGGTAAAGATGAAGGTTGGCTGAAAAAGAATATAACCGTATACAATGCAGATGTAACCGATATTCTATTGGCAACTATAGATACTAACGGTAACCTCAAGATTTTCTTATATGGTTAAATTTCGAATCCAGAGAGATTTCAATTCATAGGAAAAGGCCACCAAATCGGCGGCCTTTTCCATTTTCCACTTACCAGTTCAGGGTATTTAAGAAGCGGTACACGTCCTCATACACTTGCTCGCGTTCTTTCCCCAATGTGATGATGTGCCCTGATTGCTCGTACCAGATTAATTGCCTATGTTGCGTATCGACTTCATTGAATATTGTCGGTGCACTATTCGTATAATCAGGACCATCCAATCGGCCTTGTTGAACAAGGGTCGGCGCCGTGATCAGGTCCAAATTCTCGCTCGTATCTTCAATGATATGCAAAACATCTTTCAATGATTCCATTGGTTCTTGTTCTAGGAGCTTAATTTCGGCATCGATTTGCTCTGCATCTTTGCCTTCAAATTTCTTATAGGCTTTGGCATAACTAATCATCCGATTATGTAATCGCCCGACATCTCTTCCAACCATAGGGGCGCACATGGAAACAACCCCCTTCATAGGGAATTCAGTTCCCATTTTCAAAGAAAAGACCCCGCCGAGTGAAATCCCGATAACAGCTATATCCTCATACCCTTCCTCTTTAAGGAAACGATATCCCTCCACTACGTCTTTCCACCAATCCTTAGGACCGGTATGAATCAGTTCCTCAGCTGGCACCCCGTGTCCTTTATAAAGAGGTGCGTGGCAGGTATAGTCGCGGTCATTTAGATAACGACCCAATTTTTTCATATCTGCCGTGCTTCCAGTAAATCCGTGAAGTAAGAGAACTGCTCTATCTCCACCTTTATATGTGAATGTCTCAGGTGCAACGACTTTCATACTATCTGCTCCTTTTCCTCTAGTTGTCTATGTAGAAATTTTAGATAAGATCATTTCTATAAAATATATCAATGTCATTATAGTATCTTGGCCTTACTTAGGACAAGTCATCCGGCTCGAAGCACATTTTACTATGACTGATTCTAATTAGCAATCTTAAATCTATATTTAAAAATTTTTAGAATCTTTTACCTTGTAATACGAGGTACATCGTATTACACTATAAAAAAAGGGAAAAGTTGGGTGATTATACTTGGATAAGGAAATGATGAAGGGCAGCATTGACCTCCTCATACTTTCGCTTCTTTCACAAAAAGAATTATATGGCTATGAAATGACGAAAGTTTTAAGAAAGATGGGCGAAGGACAATATGAAATCAGTGAAGGCACGCTATACCCTGCTCTTAAGCGTTTAGAAAGGAAGGAATACATTGAAGGGTATTGGCAAGAGTCCGAGGCAGGACGAAGGAAATATTACCGACTTACCGACAGTGGAAGAACGGAACTGGAAAGAAAACGTAACAGCTTCTCCTTCCTGGAAGGTTTAGTACGGAAAAGTGCGGAGGATTTCTGATGAAGACAAAATCTGAACGTTATATTCAAAAAATAGTCAATCAAACCGATTGTACCAAGGAAGAAAAAGAAGACATGTATGAAGAAATGCTTGTTCATCTTGAGATGAGCCAAGCCGATTTGGTCAAACAGGGGCATTCCCCTAAACAAGCGGAGAAAATGGCGATAGACCTTTTTGGAGACGAATGGGAAATTGGTAGTCAAATTCAACAGGCGCTCTTTCCGTATCGAAAAGAGCTAATGCTGACACTTTCCATCGTGTCCATTCTTTATACGTTCTCCGTATACTCATTACAACTTTTTCAAAATGGCGATGCTTACATCGGCTGGCTTCTTTTTTCGATACTGACTAGCGCTCTCTTACTCTCGCTCACTCTTAACCTCTTAGTCTCTATCAATCGCAAAATTTGGATCAATACAGCTTTAGTGACCCACACCCTTGTCTATCTATATGGCTGGGGAGTCGCTTCTGACCTCGACTTCACGATGTTTCCCTTATTCAGCCTGATTATTGCGGTGATTCTCTTGCTATCTGTGTATCTTATTTATAAAACAGCCTTGGTCTTGCCAAGCTATACCGGTAAGTCTTTAAGAAAAGCCAAACGGCTCCATTTATTTAATATAACACTTGGCATCTTGATTGTGGCTGCCACCATCTTTTACTTATATATCTTCCTGATTTTCTCAAGTGAGTTGCATCCCTTTATGTTGCTATTTTCCATCCCGGCCATTCTCTGGGTATTCCTATACATCTTGCAGATCAAATTATTGAAAAAACACCCAAAGGCTTCAACTATATGCACCATATTACAGTTTGTACTTGTAATTTCCATTGTTCTAACGCTGTTCAATTTTTACTGATAAGGAGCTCTTGAAATGAAAAAGAAATCGATTTACTTCATTCTGATTTCTCTCGCTTTCGTGACCGTTTTATTTGTCATTGCCGGCTTGGTCTTTAAAAAAGAGGAAAATGAAAAACAACAAGGTCTTACCAATCAATACGACGTTTCCAGTCAAGGAACGTTTGCCTATGTCACGCATGATCAAGGCAAACCACAATTAAACCTTTATAATCCGGACTTATCCTTGGAGGAAAAAGTCATCGAACTCAAAAACGATGAACAAATACTCGATCCCACCTTTTCCTCTGAAGGAGATACGCTCGCGTTTATTACAACAGATAAAAACCAAGGTGAAGATTCAACGAGTACAGTCCACTTGCTTGATCTGGGATCCAAGAAAGTCAGCGAATTATTCGATGCGGATTTTCTCCTCACAGAACTTGAATTCTCAGATCAGGACCGTTCCCTCTTTTATATCGGAGCGGGGACCTATAAAAACTATTCGCCAATCGCGGGGCCACGTCCACATGACCTCGATATCTATGAGTTTGATTTCGATAAGAATGAGTCTACCCAATTGACCACGTTCAAAAAATATGGTCTCAGTTCTCTAAATATCGCTGGGAACGGAAAAGCCGCATATTATCAAACGGACGATGATGACAATGCTAAAACGGCTGATGAAATTTTCGAAACGCATCAACGAATCTTTAAAATCGAATTCAAGAATAAAAAAATTGAAACCGTCTCCGATCCTGAAAGAGAGGTCGATGTGTTCGATTTTATAATGGGACCGGATGAAAAAACGATGGTTTTCCAATCTATCTCAAACGAGGGATCAGGGGATACTTTCATATATGAGCTTTATACGTATGACCTTGAAACCAAGACCGAAAAACAGCTCACACACTTAAATGAATACACCGAACGCCCTGTCTTTAGTAGCGACTCCAAGACCGTGTACTTCATGGTAGATAAAAAATTCGGTGTAAGTGATCCGCAGTATCACCTATATAAAGTGGGCATCGATGGAGATGCTCCAAAGGAAATTATCTTACCCCAAATGAATAAATAAGGAGGGGTTTGATGAAATATAGTAGGTTATCTATCGCTTTTAGCAGCATTGGAATAATTGGGGTTGGATTACATTTCTTAAATACCTTTACTCAGGGCTATTTCTTGTTTGGTTTCATAGTAGCATTAGTCGTGGGAGCCATTCTTAGTTTTATCGCCATAGGCGTAAAAGAAAAAGGCAGTATGAAATTCTTTTCTGTTGCCTCACTCTTTATCCTTTTATTATGGGTAACCTGGTATGAACCTTTTGAATTGATTCGGATGCTAACCTGGTTAAAGAACTAACAACCATAAGAAAACCCCGTTAGGACAACGGGGTTTTCTTATGGTTACGACCACATGCATACTCACGATTCTCGCTTATCCGGATTATGCTTTCTGTAATTGGCACATGAAAACTTCAGGCATTCTCCCTGGACTTGCGGACCATATTTCTCGCGAAAGGCCTCCAAGCAATAGCATTTGTCTGCTTCTTTTTTTGCATCATCCATCGAGCGCATTCCCTCCCGTACTTAACCGTTTTTCGAGTCTTACATGAATTTTACCCAATAGCACAGCACCGATAGACTGAATGATCGTTTTAACGAAGATCTGTCCAAAAATGGCTGCCGGTACTGCAGACCAAGGCAAAATATTCGCCCCCAATGGACTAAGCCCAATAACGACGAAAATCGCGGAATCCAATAAACCTCCAACAACCCCGGAGTAAAACACCCGCCAGCTCAAGGGTAACTTTAACCGGGTGTATATCTCCGTATCTGCCGTTTCCGCCACCACGAAGGATAGCGCAGAAGCAAATACGATCAATAATGTGTCCCCTAATAAGAATGATACACTTGCTGATAAAATCAGTGCTGTGATAATGCAAAGATAGGTCTTTGCCCTACCAAATTTATTTTGAACCAAGTCACGAAAGATGAAAGTCCCTCCGATGAACAATGTTCCCATCGGAATGATGAACACACCAAGTTGTAATGGTAAAAAAGCTGCTGTGACCACATTTGCGGTGACGATGGATAGCAAATACAATAAAATTCTGGTCATTTCTTCCAATCTCCTTATACAGGAAAAAACAGCACCCTAAGAAAGAGTGCTGTTCTCCTTAGTTTTTTTGAGAGGGTAGCTAGAACCTCTTCCACCTTAAGCGGATTTATTATTTTCCTTCTTAATCTTATCCTGAATGTGGAGGTAAATCAATAATTTTCAAATTAACTAAAAACATGTATTTTCGGACTGAACTCTAATTTTTTGCAAAGATTTCGACAATAATCATTACTAATCAAGTAAAAAGTGTAAATATTTATCTTTTTAGGTCGATATTCACAATAGGATGGACCTATTAATAGGACGAATGTCGAAAAATAGGCCTTGCACTATATAAGAGTATAAGAAAGGGAGAGCTAGTTTGAGTACATTTGAAGACGAATACTTCGTATACAAGAAAGTTAGAACGTCCGAAGAGTTTGAGACGTTCCATCAGATTAAAAACACGGCTTGGGATGAAATGGGGTTCGAAATCGAAGCTGCCAAAGAGGGGTCTGATCTATTTTTAATGATTGCGGATGATGGACTTCCGGGAGGAACCTATGAATTCATCCCCTATGGTATGGATACTGCTCCCCTTATCAAAAAACTATTTGAAGACGTGATAACAGACGACATGAAGGTAATGGAACTCGATAGCTTAGCGGTCTTGCCTCCATATCGAGGCAGGCTAGGTAAACATGTATTTTGTGCCATTATTGATTATGCGGAGAAGCACAATGTTACCCATTTAGTCGCTCTTACTGACCCTAAAGTGTTTCGTTCCCTATCGCATTCTTACCATATCCCTACCCTTCAAGTCGCGGGAGAAATTTTCTACAAAGGTGCCTATACCATTCCCACCGTTTTCAATCTAAAAGAAGTGTATGATAACAAACACCTGCAAAAATATGAATGGTTATCTCCTGTTATGGAAGCGAAAGAAGGTGTACTGAATGCAAGGTGAAATGCTAATGATAAGAAGAAACAATTGGGTCGTTCTCTTTTTCGCAGGTGTGGTTACAGCCATTCAGTTATTAAATTTAATCGTTGGCATACCTTTTATACTTGTGGCAACGGTCCTTGGCATTCTCCTATGTATACTTGGCCCATTAGCTTATATATCGAACCGGCCTCAATGGAAAGAAAAAATGGCATCTTTTACGAAATATTTCAATTTCATCATCATAGGAGTCTCGATGTTCATCATCATTGCCCTTGATCCTCATCTTATCAATATTATGAGTTTGTATTTTTATGTGGCTGTGATGGGCATATACCAAGACAAGATTATCAACATATGCACGATTGTTATTACGCTCTTCACCGTTTCCTATTATTTCTTTACACAAGGTGAGCTTATTTTCCATACAACCGATACGATGGACTTAATATATTTCTTGCTCACCTTTTGCATGGTGTCGGCCACGTCCGCTCTCCATTCCCTTTTTAATAACAAATTACATAAGGAAATGGTAATGCAAAAGGCTGAAGCCATTGAATCGAAAGAAAAATTGCAAGGAATTCTGAATGGAGTGAACCGGTCAGTCACCACCGTTAAGGGCTATCAACAGGAATTGAATCAAGCGACAGACGAGACTAACCTGCGTAGTACAGAAATTGTCGCTCTGTTGGACGAGATGCTTGGTAGCTTCGATTTACAAGTGGAGAATTCCAATCAGGTTCACGAAGGCATGTCCTCTACAAATAGTCGAGTCGAGGATATGACACATTCTATAGCCGACATGCACAAAAATGTGGAGTCTACGAATGTAGCGACGAAGCAAAGTGTCCAGCGTATCGATTTACTAGAAAGCGACCTAAAGTCTTTCAACGGTGACATTCATCATACGGTACATCTAATGAAAGAACTGACGGAAGAAACGGAATCCATCGAAAAGATCAGTCAGAGTATCGGAAACATTTCCAAGCAAACAAACCTTCTCGCTTTAAATGCCTCCATCGAAGCGGTAAGAGCGGGCGAACAGGGCAAAGGCTTCGCTGTCGTAGCCGAGGAAGTAAGGAAATTAGCTGAATCCTCTAAACTCTCGACCGAATCCATCGCTAGTCTATTGATGAGCATCCGTTCCAAGATCAATCAAGTATCTGAAACCATTTCCCGGTCTCAACAATCGATAGAAAATAATACGCAGGGTATGGTTGAAGTGAAAGGGATCTTCTCAACGGTAAATACCAACATGAAAAATATTACCCACCAGACTAAAGACTTACAAACTTTTATCTTGGATGTTCAAGGGCTGATGAAAGAAGTTAGCGTAGGGGTAGAAATTAACCGACATTCCACAGAGAATAACAAAGGAAGTCTCGAAGATTCACTTACATTAGTATCCAATCAACAACATGACATACAAGAGTTATCAGATGGATTCTCTAAACTCGAAGAAAGCATTGCTCATTTATTAGTTAAGCAGTAAAACTACGTACACCTACCTTTGACGAAAATCCTCGCTAATCAGCGGGGGTTTTAATCTTTCCTCCTTCTTTTCTAACATTAAAAAACACCCTCCTAAACTATCCATTATATTACAAATGTTTTATACTAACAGAAAGATATTTAAGGGGGGGAATAAGATGACAAGGCATTACCTAAGAGAAAGCTTCAATGAGCATGCCTCTCAATATGATGAGCAACGGCGTAAGCTTATTCCGTGCTTTGACGACTTCTACTCAATACCCATTACGGTTCTCGATACGAAAAATGAAAAACCCCATGTATTGGACATTGGTGCAGGCACCGGACTGTTTTCATCCTTTCTAAAAGAAAAATTCCCAAAAGCAAAACTGACTCTAATCGATATTTCCGAGAAAATGATGAAAATTGCAAAAGACCGCTTCAAAAGTGAAAGTGATGTCGAGTATTTAATAGCCGACTATACGGATTATGTTTTCGATAGGAAGTATGACTTCATCATCTCCTCCTTATCCATCCATCATTTAACGGACGATGAGAAAAGGAATCTCTTTAATTGTCTATACGATGCCTTAAAGCCTAGTGGAATGTTCGTGAACGCCGATCAAGTGCATGGTCAAACCGCCCATATCGAGTCACTTTATAAAGAAGATTGGGCGAATAAAATCAATAGTAGCGGACTGACGTTGGATGAAGTGGAAGCTGCCCACGAACGGACGAAGCTTGATAAAATGTCCACACTTGAAGATCAAATTCAATGGTTGCAACAAAGCGGGTTTCAGGATGTCGATTGTTTATATAAGTACTTTAATTTCGTTGTGTTATACGGAAGGAAAACGTGAATCAGGACGAATCGATAATGGAGGAATATACAATAAGAAGAAAAGCGGTATTTTTCCCTCATTGAATCCTCCATATCATAAAAAACGTAAGGCTTATTCCCTTCCGCCTGAAAGTTGGTAGTCACCTATAGATGATTTGAAGCTTTACCTCCGCTTTGCATTGGAATGAATGGAAATTCCTTCGTTTCCAATCACCTCTCCATAATCGAAGAAAAAAGCAGTGTGAATCCTTTCACACTGCTTTTTTCTTACACGCCCCGTTTGTTTCCCCATATATACGTATGCAATTGGGGTAGCACCTTCACATCATTCAGTTCGTTGTCTGCTATTACCTGATTAATTAAACGTTCGTATTTTTTCAAAAGATCACTGATTAACTGCCGGTCATCTGTCGTCGTACTATCATCGTTACCCACCTGCAAGTAAAAAGGAACATTGGGATACCGCTTATGTACGTTCTTTGCATACAGATAATCAACCTTATCAAAGACGACAACCTTCAATGAGAATTGGTTGTCGTGCCTTTTATCGGTTAGCTCTTGTATGATTTGATCGAGTACTTCAAAATCGGTTTTCATCTTTGAACTTGGTGGCTTGGGAGAAATCGTCAATTCATCAATATCGTGAAACCAATCCTGCCAACGACTCCCTTGCGTTTCAACGGCGATTTTGATGTTTTTCTCTTTTAAAAGCACAATCAAGCCGTCGAGATTTTTCAGCAGACCGGGATTGCCTCCCGATATCGTCACAAAAGAAAAACCCTTTCCTCCCTTCGCTTTTAGCTCTGTCCAAATTTCTTTAGCCGTCATGGGGATGATATCTCCCTTTCCTGTGCCATCCCAGGTAAAGGCGGAATCACACCAGACGCAGGAATAATCGCACCCGGCTGTCCTGACAAACATCGTTTTCTGTCCGATGACCATTCCTTCCCCTTGAATGGTCGGTCCGAAAATTTCCATCACAGGAAGTTTACTCACAATCCATCCACTCCCTTCTTGCTTCGGCATAACTCGTCGGTGTTTCGTATAGCCGGACAAATTCGACGCGGGCCCCTTTAACATCCTTGTTCTTTAGGGAATGCGCCATTTTTTCATAAATCCAGACGACGATATTTTCAGCGGTTGTATTCATAAGTGGCAATGTTTCATTCAAGTAGCGGTGATCAAGATGGATTTCGATTTCATTTTTCCAGATCCCTTTCAGTTCACCAAAGTCAATCATCAATCCGCGGGAGTCATTAAAGCCACTTACACCGAAAATGACTTTATAGGTGTGGCCATGCAGATTCTTGCATTTCCCTTCATAATCATGAAGATGATGAGCTGCATCAAACGTGAATTCCTTGCTCACTAACACCCGTCTTTGATGATAGTTCAATTGATTACGATGAATGTCCTGTTCTATTTTTTGAAGCTTATCGACAATCTTGAAACCATACATTATAGACTCACCTGCCGTCTACTCAGATAGTCATCCAAACCATTTTTTCGAAGCTTGCAAGCCGGGCACTGTCCACAGCCATCAGCCATGATTCCGTTATAACAAGTGAGCGTCTTTTCACGAACGAAATCGAATGCTCCGAGTTTGTCCGCCATTTCCCACGTTTCTTCTTTATTCAGCCACATAAGCGGCGTATCTATCACAAAGTTCTGGTCCATCGAGAGATTCAAAGTAACATTCAATGATTTAATGAACACATCGCGGCAGTCAGGATATCCACTGAAATCCGTTTCACAAACCCCAGTTACAATATGCTTCGCTCCAATTTGGCTTGCAAGCACTCCTGCAAACGACATGAACAGTAAATTCCTCCCCGGAACAAATGTTGACGGTAACTCCCCGTCTACTCCATCCACAACGGCAATATCCCTCCTGGTCAATGCATTAGGTGCCAATTGATTCAACAAGGACATATCCAGAACATGATGGGGAATCCCCAGCTCCTTAGCAATGTCCCGTGCGCATTCAATTTCCAAGCTGTGCCGCTGATTATAATCAAACGTCACCACTTCCACTTCATCAAATCTCTCCATTGCCCAGAACAAACAGGTGGTACTGTCCTGTCCTCCGCTAAACACCACTACTGCCTTTTCTTTCTTCATCATTTGGGTAAAACTCCTTTTCACAGAAAAAAACAGCACCCTAAGAATAGAGTGCTGCTTCTCCTTAGTTTTTTTAAGAGGGTAGCTAGAACCTCTTCCGCCTTAAGCAGAATATCTTTATTGCTAAAGTAATCATAACGTATATCTTATTGGGTTATCAATAAATATCCATTTTAAAATGATATTCCCAATTACACTATTTCCTTATTTTTTTCATTGTTAAACTTAATATATTCTTTACCTTTTCCGATATACAAAAGGTAAACTACTATACCGAAAAAGGGGACATCTACTTGAAACGAATTAAAACAAAGATATTGATTACATTTATGTTAGTCATTTCTTTATGTATCATCTTGGGGGCCTACAGTATTTACAGTAGCAATAAGTCTCTTACCAATTCTAGAGATATTATCGACCACGAGTTACCTCTTCTTATCAAAGATGAGCAATTACTATATAACATGTCACAAAGAGTGGCAATGGCTAGGGGCTATATTTTATTTGGGGATAAAAAATATAAAGAAGATTTCCTAGCTTATACTGAAGATAGCAAAATCCTTCAGGACGAACTCTTGGCTATATCTAATTCTGAAAGAACGAAGAAATTGATTGAAAAAAGTATAGATTGGAGAACCATGCTTGAAGAACGCGTCTTTACTCAGTATGAGCAAGGAGATGTAAAGCAAGCTAAACAAATATTATTAAATGAAGTGGCACCCATCAGCATTGAAGTAATGGCTGGTTTTAAGGAGCTCGCTTCCGAACGAGAAAAATTGATCGCTGATTCTGGTGAGAACATTGTCAGCAGTGGCGAATCCGTTAAAAAGACGAGTATTATTTTAACCGTTATTACCATCATAGCCGGAATTAGCTTTGCTCTTATTACTGCCAATCTCATTACAAAACCCCTTCTAAAAATTCGCGATAGAATGAAGTTAGTGGAGAATGGTGAACTGAACCACGAACCACTTAAACAGACAACACAAGATGAACTCGGGGAATTGACGCTTTCAGCCAACGAAATGCAGAGAAACCTTCGCGAAATCATTGAAAACATGTTGAATGTTTCTGAATCCGTTACGAGCAAAAGCGAAGAGCTGACCCAATCGGCACATGAAGTTCAACAAGGAAGCAGTCAGATAGCAACCACCATGTACGAACTATCGGAAGGTTCGGAGTCACAAGCCAACCAGGCATCCGAAATTGTCCGTATGATGGAAAAATTCTCAAGCAAAATTCAGAAGGCTCATCTAGAAGGAGAAGAAATTACCCAAACTTCCACCGAAATCCTATCCTTGACCAAGGAAGGAATGACGTTAATGAACAATTCGGTGCAGCAAATGCAAACGATTGACGGTATCGTCAAACAGGCCGTAGAGGAAGTAAAAGGCCTTGATTCGCAATCTCAGGAAATTTCACAGCTTGTTCAGGTTATACAAGACATTTCCAATCAAACCAATTTACTTGCCTTAAATGCAGCCATCGAGGCTGCACGCGCAGGCGAACATGGAAAAGGATTTGCCGTCGTCGCTGAAGAGGTACGGAAACTCGCTGAACAAGTTACAGACTCTGTTGGGGATATTACAGGAATCGTAACAGCTATTCAAACTGGTTCAAAAACCGTCGTCCATTCCTTGGAAGAGGGTTATACACAAGTAGATGAAGGCACCAAACAAATTACCATCACGGGCCAAACATTTGAAACAATCAACCAGTCAGTCGGAGCCATGAACACAAAACTACAAGCTATAACCAATGACTTACACTATATCTCTACCAATAGCAAAAAAATTAACCAAGCCGTCGAAGACATCGCTGCTGTGTCAGAAGAATCAGCAGCAGGGATTGAACAAGTTTCAGCCTCAGCGCAGCAATCCAGCTCTTCAATGGATGAAATCACCAACCATGCCAGTGAACTTTCTATATCGGCTGAACAGCTAACAGATCAAGTTAAAAAGTTCAGATTATGAGATGAGAATCAACTTCCTACATGTAATTGTAGGAAGTTTTTTTATCTATATATCTCCTCCTCTTCCCTATAACAATTATTTCCTCTTCATTAAAATTGTTTCACTACCATGAATATGGGGAATAAACTAATAACAGCATAGAACAAATAAAGAATAAAAATGAATCTTCTACAGAGAGAAAAAACTCATTTTCGCTTTTATTTTTTGAATATTCAACGTATAATAAATATTACTCCAGTAATATTTATATCAGAAAACAGTAGAATTACTACTTCCTCTCTAGAAGTGTTAGCACGCTTTTAAAAACATCTGAACCATACCAACTCTTAATTACTCTCATGACGATACCCGATTAACTGGAGACTTTCTAAAGACACGGAAAGATCTCACACATTAGCAAAATCATAATTTATAATCTAAACCTAATTCTAAATAACCACTTATTATAATTTTTATTACTTTTTTTATAATAAAATGTTATTTTCCACCTAAAGTATGTTACTATTAACCTAATACTTTTTAACCAAAACAAGGAGGAATTCATATGAAACGATTTTTCAAATTCATAGCAAAGTTAAACGAAGGGAAAGCCCAAGAAGAATTCTTTCGCAACGAATATGAAAATTACTTGAAGATGAATTCTGCCAATAAAGGGAACAGAAGATTAGCACCTATGCTTTATGTGATAGATGGTGGCAAAAAGGACGCACGACCAATGGTTTCTGACAGAAAGAAATCTAGTTGAATACAGTCGTAAAATAGTCCCTAGCATTCGTTAGTAAAGATACATTAGAACCTTAACCCTTATATTTTTAAAAATAGTATCATCCGAAAGCTCAGAATTTTATTCTGAGCTTTTTTGTTTTATCTCACATTAACACTATATTAATAGAAGAAACTAGTCATCGGCACCCAAAAACTAGAATAATCAATTTTTAAATTGTATAGCCCCAAGGGTATAAATAGACTTTTTGGCCAAAAAAAACAAAAAAAATCAGTGTGTGCTTCAGCCCATTTTTATCCAACTTTAATCATCATAGACAAAGGGGGTAAATAGAATCATCTCATGAAAGCAAACTCCGATTCTTCCATTTAATGTTATAAACCGATGACTCAACTGGGTATTTACAATTAGATAACCCTAATATACGTACCTTTCCACTACTAAATAACTATTCAAAAATAGCTAATAGGTTATAGGCATGACTACCTGTTTGTCAACTATAAACTGTTCAATAAATGGATTTTATTAGGAATTTACTTCTTTATTCCCTGCCCATTAAGATTATCATTAGGTATTTCTAGTTATAATTTTATTGAAGAAACTGAAACTACCTTAGTGATTATGGCACTCATATATAGATAATATTGTAAAAGGCGAAAAAAAGGTATTCTAGAATATAAAAATTTACTGTTGCTTAGTAGGTTTAAAATCATGTAGTGTGTATTCAGTAAATCAAATATATAAATAAAGAGAGGTTAAAAAATGGCACCGATATTTATTTGTGCATTATTTTTGCTTGCCTATGGAATCGTCGAACAAAAACGCCATCAAAAGCGTCTCGACTCCATTCCTGTACGTGTCAACGTTAATGGAATTCGAGGGAAATCCACTGTAACGCGTCTTATTACAGGTGTGATCAAGGAAGCTGAGTACAAGACAATTGGTAAAACAACCGGAACATCAGCAAGAATGATCTATTGGTTTACGGACAAAGAAAAACCGATTAAACGACGTCCAGAAGGACCGAACATCGGGGAACAACGTCGCGTAGTAAAAGAAGTTGCTGACTTAGGAACTGAAGCACTAGTTTGTGAGTGTATGGCTGTTCAGCCTGACTATCAACTAATCTTCCAAAATAAAATGATCCAAGCAAACATTGGCGTTATCGTAAATGTTCTTGAAGATCACATGGATGTCATGGGGCCAACATTAGATCAAGTTGCAGAAGCTTTTACTGCAACCATTCCATATAATGGTCATTTAATAACAATCGAAGGCGAACATTTGGAATATTACAAAGAAATTGCCAAACAACGTAATACAAAAGTGATCGTAGCGGATAATTCAAGAATTTCAGAAAAATTCCTTCGTGAATTTGATTATATGGTATTTCCTGATAATGCCTCTCTAGCTTTGGCTGTGGCAGAAGCTTTGGGCATTGATGAGAAAACTGCATTCCGTGGCATGTTGAATGCACATCCAGATCCAGGTGCCATGCGTATCACTAAATTCGGAGACGCTGTTCAACCCACTTTCTTCGTTAATGGATTTGCCGCTAATGATGCGTCATCTACGTTAAACATTTGGGAGCGTGTAAGCACATTCGGATACAGTACAGAAGCCCCTATCGTAATCATGAACTGTCGTCCTGACCGTGTAGACCGTACAGAACAATTTGCTAGAGATGTACTGCCTTACATAAAATCAGAAATCGTCATTGCTATAGGTGAAACTACATCACCTATAACGAAAGCATTTGAGCAAGGAAAACTGGATACAGTAGAATATTGGGATTTGGAAGAATGGTCAACAGAAGAAATCGTTGCCAAACTCCGTCCAGTCATGAAAAACCGTATCGTATATGGTGTCGGTAATATTCATGGAGCAGCAGAACCTTTAATTGATGCAATTATGAAAACTAAAACGAAGCAAAAAGCGAGTTAAGTAGGAGGAACCTTAATGTTTGGATCGGATTTATACGTGGCCCTAGTACTAGGGGTAACACTGAGCCTTATTTTTTCAGAAAAAACGGGTGTTGTGCCCGCCGGACTTATTGTGCCAGGTTATTTGGCATTAGTATTTGATCAATGGCAAGTCATGCTTGTTATCATTATAGTAAGTATCTTAACTTATTTCATTGTCGCACACGGACTTTCAAGATGGGTTATCTTATACGGAAGAAGAAAGTTTGCTGCGATGATGATAACGGGGATATGTTTAAAACTTGTTTTAGATTTCTTCTATCCCATCATGCCTTTTGAGATCTATGAATTCCGTGGTATTGGTATAATCGTCCCTGGCTTGATCGCTAATGCCATCCAAAGACAAGGAATGCCACTTACACTCGGCAGCACGCTTTTATTATCCGGAGTAACTTTCGGTTTAATGAACGTGTATTACCTATTCTGAGGTGGATAAAATGAAACGTACTTTAAATTTAAGAGAAAAAACACTTATCTTTACAAAGCGGACGAAAAGAAAGAATCTCAAATATACAGCTATTGTTCTTCCAATCTTGATTATCGTTTTAGTCTTTACTTCTTGGTTGGCACGGACGAAAGACGTGGAAGTTGTCGCGTCAAAACCAAACGATACTATTACAATGTCAATGGTCGGAGATATCATGATGGGCCGTTATGTAGAAGAGGTCACAGACAAACATGGTTTCGATTACCTCTTCCGTTACATGAAGCCATATTTTAATGCTTCAGACTACGTTAGCGGAAACTATGAACACCCTGCCCTAGCAAAGGATGTTTCCAGATACGAAGAAGCTGACACGGCCATTCGTTTAAACTCTTATGGAAACGGTATTGAAGCAGTCAAAAATGCAGGTTTCTCCGTCATGAACCTAGCTAATAACCATATGATGGACTTTGAAGAACAAGGATTGACCGATACGATTAAGCAATTCGAGAATAAAGATATGGATTATGTAGGCGTCGGTTCGAATATTACAAAAGCGAAAGAAAACATTAACTATCAAGACGTTAAAGGTGTACGCGTCGCTACTCTCGGCTTTACCGATGTATATGGTAAAAACGGGGTAGCCAAGAACAATCAAGCAGGGTTATTGAATTCTAATCCTGATCTATTATTCGAAATGATCGGTAACGCTAAGGATCCGAAGAAAGGCAATGCAGACTTAGTTGTAGTTAACATGCACTGGGGACAAGAATATGCTACATCCGCAACGGGTCGACAAACTGAATTAGCCAAAGCCGTGATCGATGCTGGCGCTGATATCATCATTGGCCATCACCCCCACGTGGTTCAATCGTTCGACGTGTATAAAGATGGATTGATTTTCTACAGCTTAGGTAACTTTATATTTGACCAAGGTTGGACCCGTACAAAAGATTCAGCGATGGTACAATACCATTTAACTGATGACGGAAAAGCGACTGTTGATGTACTTCCATTGCAGATTAAGGAAGCCACACCAAGACCAGCCACCTCTTCTAGTGATATATCACGTATTTTCCGTTCATTGACGAAGGAAACAAGCGACAACGTGCAATGGGCTAAGAAAGATGATAAGATTGAAATTAAATTGGATCATCAACGTGTTTTCGATCATAAGAAAGAACGTGAACAAGAAGAAACTGCATTAAAAGAGGCAAAGGCAGCGAAAGAAGCAAAAGCAGCCAAAGAAAAGAAAATAAAGCAAGAAGATAATGTTACCCAAGAAACCAATAATCAATAATCAATATGCACGAGCGTACAACTAGATATCGCGTGAATAAGAGTCTCACAAGCTAGCAAAACTATAGTTAGTAGACATACATCTTAGAAGGCACATCGAAAAGAGGCGATCAATCAGTGGTTTATCCTTTCACACGGAAAGTGCTCCTTTCCCTCTGTTTGCTCATTTTTATAGCAGGATGTTCAAATACTGACCCTCTTTCTGACACGAATGATACGAATGATCCCAATAAAAAATCAAATAAATCTTATGGAGTTAGCTCTTCCAACCCTATCGCAGTAGAAGTAGGGATGGAGATTCTGGATAACGGCGGAACAGCGGCCGATGCGTCGATTGCCATTTCCTATGTATTGGGTGTAACAGAGCCCTTTGGTTCTGGAATCGGTGGTGGTGGCGGAATGCTAATTGTACCTGAATCTGAAGATGCTAATTTTATCGATTATCGAGAAAGCGCTCCGGAAAGTACAAAATTAAAACATAATACAGGTGTTCCCGGTTTTGTAGCCGGGATGCAGACTGTCCATGATAAATATGGAACCATTCCGATGGAAGATCTCCTTCAGCCAGCCATCGACCTGGCTGAAGACGGATTTGAAGTGGATAAAATGTTATCCTCCCGTTTAATGGCAGCCAAAGCAAGAGTTTCTTCAAAAGAAACTCTCTTGTTTTATCCTGATGACGATACAATAGAGGCAGGAGAAATCTTAAAACAAGAAGAACTTGCCGACACAATGAAACTGATTCAGCGTAAAGGGCCTGATGCCTTTTATAAAGGGGACATCGCAAGGGATATCAAAAGAAAAACAGACATCGACTTAAAGGATTTAAAGCATTATGAAGTGAAAGAACGAGCACCGGTTCAAGGTACATTTGCCGGGTATGATGTTTTGACTGCCCCTCCTCCATTTTCAGGGGTTACGGTCCTTGAAATGTTGAAGCTCGCAGAAGAAACGAACTTAAGCAATGTTTCGAATAAAGCTGATTACATGAAATTACTCGGAGCCATTACCAACGCTTCATATAAAGATCGAATTAGCTATACCGGGGACGGAATCAGTGCTAACAAAGCTGAACAATTACTCTCTCCCCTCCACCTGAAAAATCTGAAAGAAGAGATAAATGAAGGTGAGTGGTCAAACGAAGAGTTCGAGTCAGAAGAGCATGAGAGCACGACACACTTCGTCGTCATGGACAAATATGGAACGGTCGTTTCGACGACCAACACTCTCAGCAATTTCTTTGGTTCTGGTGACTATACGAATGGCTTTTTCTTAAATGATCAAATGAAGAATTTCCGCTCAGGCCTGAATGCCATTGATGAGCATAAACGTCCTAGAACCTTCACATCCCCAACCGTACTTAAGAAACAAGGGGAATCCACCATTGGAATCGGTTCTCCTGGTGGAGATCGGATACCCCAAGTTCTTATGCAAGTGCTGTTTGCCTATGTACATGGGGAAGATACGTTTCAAAACATCATTGACCGTTACCGATTCGTCTTTGATGGCAATACTGTGTATACAGAATACCGGTCTACGGATGAAATAACCGCTGCATTGGAAGAAGCAGGATACAAAGTCGTACAAAAAGTCTCCCCCGTTTTTTATGGTGGCGTACAGGTACTTTCTAGAAATGAAAAGAACGGTCGCTTATCGGGAGCAGCCGACCCACGTAGATTAGGCAGCTGGCAAGCACAGCAATAAAGACAAGCCTATACATCTTGAGAAAACATATCAATTTTTATGGATTTATAAGGGGACGAGAAAATGAAAATATTCAAAAAGATAGTAAGCTGGGCCATGCCCGTTATACTAATTGCAGCCCTACTGTTCACAATGAACACGTTCAAACGGACTGAAACATTGACTCCTGATGAACAAAAGAAAATCGAACAATATACAAATACCCAAGAGTAATGGAAAAACGGATCGAACCTGATTAAGGTTCAATCCGTTTTTTGTTTCTCGTCCTTTTCCTAGGTTACTAGGTTCTTCGGTTATAATACTAAGATAAGCTAAGTTTTTTACATAAATAGATAATATGCGAGGAGGAAATCATGGAGGAGAACGGATATGCAAATTTTGCAGAACTACACCAAAACGAACAAGAAAACTCCGATTATAGCATCATATCGTATCATCGAAAACCGGAGATAGCCATATTGGCTATCCATGGCGGTAACATTGAACCAGGCACTAGTGAAGTTGCCACGATCTTAGGAGAAAGGCTGAATGCAAGTACCTATCTATTCGAAGGTCTAAAACGCAGGGATAATGGTAAGTTACATATTACCTCCACTGCCTTTGATGAACCAATCGCCATACTTATGGCCAATACAGCAAACACAATCTTGTCCATCCATGGTTATCGTTCATCACACGAAGAGTTAGTTTATATCGGTGGCAAGAATCAACTTTATAAACAACTCATACAAATAGCCTTAAACGATGCTGGTTTTCAAACAGCTGATGCCCCACCTCATCTATTGGGGATGAATGAATTCAACATTACAAATCGTTGCAAAACCGGAGCCGGGGTGCAATTGGAATTATCAAGAAAGTTACGGAATCGTTTTTTTCTTAATGATGACCCTAGGAGTAAAAACAGGCATAATCAAACAGAAACTTTAAATCGATTTGTCGGCGCCTTAGAAGAAGCCACAATGGAGTATAGAAAAGCAATTCTAGATGTTCTCTAGTATTGCTGAACTCAACATACGCTCCATATAGCTCAGGAGCGCCTTTCTATCTATCAAGCTATATTTTTTATAGAGGTTACTTTCCGGCCCCTTAGGAGAGCTTCTACGGGCTTTTACGACTAATCCCCCACTCTCATTGTATCATCAGGGATTTTGCTGTTATGAAACTGGCCTCCCTCCCTTTCCTAGACGCAACTTCATAGAAAATGAATACCATGTTACCTCTTTTATTTCTAAAGTAAAAAACTACCTGGTCCATTACGATCAGGTAGTTTTTATATTTAAAAGTCTATGGTTCTAATTCATGATGAGTTGCACACGTCCGTAGCTCTCGAACTTTTGGGCGAAATATCCTGAAGAAAGGTCAGATATATGAACACCAGCTTTCTCGGTTGTATGAATAAAACGGCCATTTCCAAGATAGATACCTACGTGAGTTACACCTTCCCTTGAACCTGTATTCCTAAAGAATACCAGATCCCCTGCTTTTGGTTCGGAGATAGCCGGCATCCACTCAAAGTAGGTAGCGGCCGAACTACGTTTAACAGAAATTCCTTGCTCTTTCATGGCCCAATAAATCAATCCACTGCAATCCATTCCATTAACCGGGTCGGCCCCGCTGAAAACATACGTGAATCCGCGTAACGTATAAGCGTATCTAATTACATCAAAGGCTTTATCATATGCTGGATCTTGCCCTTCATAAAACGGAAATAAAAGATCGCTGTATATTTGAAGATATTGCCCCTCCATTACCTCAGAGGTCGGTAGAGCATTACGTTTTTTTATGGAATTCATGTGAATGCTGTAATTTTCAGAAATGCTATTTAGCGTTTCACCCGGTTGTACAATATGTTCCCCTTTAGGTGTATACGTTTTATAAACAACTTGATATTTCATAAAATACTTTTCCGTGCTGTTTCTTATTTGAACGGTTTCTGATCCATACCCAGAATTCACGAATCGGTCTTTTCCAAGATAGATTCCTGCTGTCACGACTTTTGACGTATCTTTTTCTAGGAAAAAGATGATATCCCCTGCTTTAGGAGCTGATGTGTCCATCCCAAGCTTATAATATCCATCTACGGTTAAGCGGTCAGAGGCAACGTTCTGTTGAGAAAGAGCCCAATAAACCAATCCACTCGAATCGAAGCCTTTAGAAGGTGATTCTTCCCCCGCCGTTTTTTTGAAACCAACGAATGTTTCTGCATAGTTGGCAATTTGTTTTCCTCTCTCCGCCCACTGGTATATGGATGGAGTGTACGTTTTTTGTATGACTTTAAGCTTTTGACCTACATATAACCGGCTATTCGGTAAACCATTCGTTTTCATTAATTGGTCTGACGTTATGCCATACATTGAAGCGATGGATTCTACCGTTTCTTGTGAGGAAACTGTATGAATGCGATCGGCTGCTTGAACTTTAATACCAGGTGAAAATGTTAATCCAACCATGACTAGTAAAAATAGCGCCGTACTGACTAATAAATTTCTTCTCACTTTAACCATTCCTTTATGACTGGAAATACATGCCCAAAGGCATTTCCAGATTAATGTAAATCATATATATAATGTTTATGCATAAGTCTTTTTCCTTACTTACAATCATAATATCGGTAATACATATGTAACCTTTAGCCTATATATGACAAAAAGGTCACAAAAAAATTCCCTTTTTTAACAAAAATGTCACATTTGAAATAGGATATTATACTCATATATCTTCTGAAGCAACCAAAAGAGTCCAAACACCTAGGTGTTTAGACATATTAGTTTTTGTTAGATAATAATGAAATAGGCCAACAAGAAAAAGACTGTGCAAAAAGGGGAGATTTCTAAAATGAATCCCTTTCTGTACAATCATCTATGGCAAATATACTGTTTTAACATGTGAAAGTTTTAAAAACACACGATTTCCTTTTGCCGTCACTACTTCCACAAAGTCATTGTCCACCTTTTTAAGTAACCCTATTCTCTCTGGACTCATTCCGCCATCAAAGACAACGAGTTTCCCTTCACTTTTTTTCAACTGATCTGCTAGTGTTCGATAGAATGGTGACGTTTTGGGGGACATGTGGAGTTGTTCATGGCTAAGTGTGTAAGGTGTCTCGTTCTGGGTATATGGGGTAAGCCATTTAAGGTGATGGAGAGAAATGTACATGAACTTATAAACAGGAGAATAAAAGGTAAAGTAATCGTTAAAAACATTCGTAATATAACCATGTAGCGAGTTATGCCCTGTTACATGGATTTCAGAAAATACCCCTTTGGCATTCATTAATGCTTTACGATAGGAAATCGTTATATTGTCTGCCGCTATATAGAATCCTAGAGGAGGCAATATGTCCGAATCTATATCTATACTCAAATGGAACCTATGCACATGAAGCATCGGAAAATAGAGAAATTGCTTTCCGTTAAATAACACAAGAATATCAGAACCAAAGTCTGTAAGAATCCCTGTAAACCATTTATCACCTGATAGTTGAAGATCAATCTGTTTACCTAGCAATGTACTCGTATCATTCATAATTAACTCCCCCAAGGGATAGATTAGTTAAAAACCAATTGTACCCAATAGTATAAGAAAAGTAGTGTAACCACTGTAGCCAGCGGGATGACCAGTAGGGTTACGTGTAAATACTCTTTCCATCTTATTTTGATTTTATTTTGTTTTAAGATGTGCATCCAGATTAGGGAAGCAAGAGTGCCAATAGGCAATAACAACGCACCCATATCACTCCCAACTATACTGGCTAGATAAATGGTTTTTAGCGTAATGGGATCTAGTCCAAGTTCTGTTAAAGTGATGGTACCAATCATTAAGGCAGGATGATTATTGAAGATATTTGATAGGACGGAAACTAAGCCACCCATTACAATACTCGCACTTAGTAGGCCTTTGTTTAAAATCGGTTCAAATATTTGAACAAGGAATGCAGTAAGTCCTACATTCTGAAGGCCGTAAATGATGATATACATAGAGAATGCAAATATAAGAATGTGCCAGGGAGTCTTTTTCAATATATCAATTGGACTTGTCCGAAGATGATACCACCTCCACACCAGTAAAGATAATGACCCCATAACGGCGACCCATTCTATAGGGATCGATAGGTAAGAAGCTACAAAAATGAAACATCGCACCATGAAGACATAGATTAATACCTTGAACATGAATTTTGTACGTTGGCGTTTTGTTTCAACGGTCATTTTTCCTTTTAGCGGATGGAAATTCTTAATGAAGAATTTTTCCTCAATATCATAAGGAAGGCTAGGCAATCTTTTAGGTAATTTTTTTCTTACTACCAAAAACATCAAACAGGACATGAATAGCAGCCCTAACGTTGCAGGTACGAACATCATGGCTGTGTGCATATAAAGCGTCATGCCAACAATCTTCAAGGCAATTAAATTTACGATGTTACTGACTCCAATAGGCGCACTAGAGGCAGTTGCAATGAGGGCTCCACTCAAAAGATATGGGATGGCTTCATGTTTTTTCAGTCGAAAGTTTTTTAAAAGTAAGATTAAAATGGGAGTCGTAATCATGATACTTCCATCATTATTAAATAATAAGGTCATCAAAAAGCATAATAGTTGAATATACCAATATAGACGATATCCGGATCCTTTAGCCAGGGTGGCAAGTCTGGCGGCCGCCCAATGAAAGAAACCGAAGCTTTCCAAAATGACAGCCATGACAATCGTTGCCATGATGGTGATGGATGCGCCACCGATTTTACCGATAATATCTATTAAATCTTCTGTTGATACTATGCCAGTAAGTAAGATGATTCCCGCGCCAAATGAAGCTGGCCATGCTTCATTTAGCCCTCGTGGCCTCCATAATATGACTATCATCGTCATGACGAACACAAAAATAGTCAATCCAATTTCGAATTGCATATTGTTCTCCCCTTTTTGGGCCTTGAGCCATTGGACCCTACTTGTCCGATACTTATATATATATTCACCAATAGGTATAAGGAGCGGGACACTTCCCTACACATACGGAATTGTGCCATTGTCCTTCTAGTAATCATGTCCATTGTCGAAAAAAGTCTAGTTTAAGATTCTTAGTTAGATACCTACTAAATTGAATTTTCTACTGTTCAGAAAAAGAAAGACTGGTATAATTTTTAGAAATAACTGTAAACAAGAAAGGATGAGAAAAATGGAGTTCACCATTCGCAACATGGAAGTAGACGACATACCACAAGTACAGCACGTCGCAAGGACAAGTTGGCATAGTACATATGAAGGCATTATCCCCATTGATATTCAAGAGAGTTTCCTACAGTACGCCTATAGTGACGACATGATGAAAAAAAGGGTAGAAAAATCTTTCATTTACGTGTCCGAAGTGGCGGAACAGATTGTGGGCTTTGCTAATTTTTCACCTGTTAAGGAAAGTGGCGAAGCGGAACTGGCGGCTATTTACTTTTATCCGGAATATCAAGGGAAAGGAATGGGTACAGCCTTATTACAGGCCGGTATCAAACATTCAATAGGAATGAAAGAACTTTTTATAAATGTGGAAAAGGAAAATGAAGTGGGTACAGCTTTTTACAGAGCTAAGGGTTTCGAAGTTGTTTCCGAGTTTGACGATGACTTTGATGGGCATATCCTAAAAACAGTAAGGATGGTCCTGAATGTATCCGTATGGAATTCCCTTACAAACAGTCTGTAAGCTGGAAAATCTTATGGAATCTTTGTCCATTCAAGAGGTAATGTTATTACTTTCGCTTTCTAACATGATAGAGTGAATGTATGACTGCTATTACTTATAAAGCAGTGTCTAAAGTATAGGAGTGAACGACTTGATAACCATCACAAAAAAGGCCCAGGAAGTCATTAGGGATATGCAGCAGAATATGGAAGAGGAAACATTTTTACGGTACGGGGTAACCAGTTCCTGTTGCAATCAGATGAACTATTCTTTGAACCTGGCGCTTTACAAAACCGAACTAGAAAAAGTATATGTCGTAGATGGCATACAGATTTTAATGAATCCTTCTGATGCCCGTTATACGGATCATACGGAAATTGATTTTCAAGACAATGGTTTTGTCATCAATAATCCAAACCCATTAGTGTCACCCTTACAGTAATAAAAGGAAGGAAACCACAAAGATGGTTTCCTTCCTTATTATTCAATAATTTAAAGTTCCCTCATCGTATCTTCTAACTTCACTTTTAACTACCCACATCCATCCATTATATTTGCAGGTTTTCCGATAACTGCGTATATTAGCCATTATAGAGACAGGAGATTCATCCCAAGACGAATTGGCTAGGAGGATTGATCGCTCATACTTCCAACGGCTACGGGATAATTTCACGCTTTCTTCGAATAATAGCATCATACCAAATAAAAAAAGGAGACCTTACCCATGACTCAAAAAATAGCAGTAATAACAGGAGCAGCTGGAGGAATCGGCCTCTCTGTCAGTCTTAAATTAGCCACAAAAGACTACACAATAGTCCTTGTGGATTTTGATGAAAAAGCGGGACAGGCAGCCCTAGATAAGGTGAAGCAATCCGGCGGTGAAGGAATTTTCGTAAAAGCAAATGTTACCGTGGAAAGCGACATGCAGAATGTAATTGATACAACCATCAAACAATTTGGCCGTATCGATGTTTTCCATAATAATGCAGGAATCCTCGAGAAGCCTGCACCGCTTGCTGAACAAACACTCGAAACGTTCGACCGTGTGATAGGCATTAATGTACGCGGTGTCTTCCTAGGCATGAAACTAGTCATCCCGATTATGCTCGAGCAAAAATCCGGTTGCATCATCAATTCGGCATCAAATGCGGGTCTCTATAGTGAATACGGCAATAGCCTTTATTCAGCAAGTAAGCATGCAGTCATCGGCTTGACGAAAACAGCAGCGAACGAATACGGACGCTACGGCATCAGAATTAACGCAATCGCACCCGGCGCTGTTTCCACCAATATGACGGCCAATCATGCTAAGGAAATGGATATAGATTACAGTAACTACGATCGTTTTGCTTCGCTCGGTCCACTCGGTCGCCCAGCAGAATCGGATGAAATCGCCAACGTTGTATCCTTCCTTGCATCTGATGAAGCCTCTTATATGAATGGCTCCATCGTTCAAATTAACGGGGGTCTACGCGTATAACAGATTATGCCGGTCCACTCAACTGTGGCCGGCATTTTCATTGAAGTTTCTGACCTGCAAAGAGCAGTGAACTCTCCTAATTCATTCTCTTCTGGTCTTTTCTTCTTATTATAAAGATAGAAAATACATCCTGCCGTCCCACTGTTACCTCCTCCATTTCTCTCTATCAATAAAAAATGAAACCTTCCCTATTATCAGCCGTATATACATAAAAAGGAAAATACTGGGGGTTTATTCTTTGAAAAAGAATATTTTATATAATCGTGGAAAGTTATTAGTTCCAAGTCTGGTTGCAGGGATTGGCTTCTGGAAGTTTATGAAGGGTAGGAATGAGGCAACACCTGAATATATCGTTCAGTTCATAAAAAACAATATCTCTAGCAATGACGTATCTTTATTCATCAATCATAATGATGAGACATTAGTTGAGGTGAATCCCAACGTAAAGCTTCCGTTAGCGAGCACCGTAAAAATCATTATCGCAATTGAATATGCTCAGCAAGCTGCAGAAGGCATCATTGATCCGAAGCAAGAAGTGAAATTAGCGGACCTCGCAAAACTTTACATACCGAAAACAGATGGTGGCGCACATGAAGCCTGGCTTTCTCAGTTAGGAAAAGACAGTGATATCGTACCCTTACGTGAAGTCGTGGATGGAATGATCGCTTATAGCTCGAACGCAAATACAGATTACTTGATGAACCTGCTCGGGCTTGATCACATCAATTCCGTTCCAAAAAGTTTGGGAATTACCAATCATGATCCATTGTATCCCATCTACAGTTCTCTGTTCATACCTAGCACGTTGATGAAAGAAAAGAATTTGACGAAAAAAGAAACGTTACAGGCCATGATTAATATGGACGTTGCAGAGTACCGGGGTTGGGCTCTCGCCATTAACGAGAAGTGGAAAAATAAAGCACCTACCGAACAAGAAAAGAAAGAAGCTATGAAAATCATGAGTCTTGATTTTCAAAGAGTCTGGTCCGACCGTTTGTCCAGGTCTACCACAAAAAACTATGTGTCTATCATGAAGATCCTGAATAACAAAATAGATCTTGATCAAAATGTTCACAAACACCTCGATCCAGTCATGGAGCAATTAATGAAAAATCCAAACAATCGCAAATGGCTTTTGCATGCTGGTCAAAAGGGAGGTTCTACTGCTTTTGTCCTGACTAAGGCCATGTATGCAACAGACAAAGATGGCAACAGGACAGAGCTTGCCATTTTCACGGATAATCTATCTCCATCGAATCAAGAAAAGCTCGCTCGAAGTTTAAATGATTTCCAACTTCAAGTTTTAACCAATCCTAAATTCCGACAATTCATTAAAGAGGAAGTGGCTCTTTCATCAAACCAGAGCAGTAAATGATTCATGCACTCCTCTAATAAAAAAAGAGCAATTGCCCTTCATAAATGATAAAATCAGACTATTCAGAACTACAAACGGAGGTTTCTACTATGTTCGTACAAAAAGCCACATTAAATGAGCTTCATTCACTGAGCGAGTTATTTGACTTATACAGGGTGTTTTATGAACAACCCTCCAATCTTGAAGGGGCAAATGAATTTTTAAGAGAAAGGCTGAGGAACGAGGAATCGGTCGTTTTTATTGCCTTAGATGAAGAGAATTCGTTGGGGTTTGTCCAATTATATCCCTCTTTTTCATCAATAGGCATGCAACGGACATGGATCTTAAACGATTTATTCGTGAAGGAAAGCGCACGCAAAAAAGGTTTGGGTGAGAAGTTGTTACAGGCAGCGATCACTTTCGCTGAGGAAACGGGTGCAAAAGGGGTATCGCTTGAGACGGGGAAGGAAAATGCCAAAGCACAAAGGCTTTACGAAAGGTTTGGCTTTGTAAAAGAATCGAATTACTTTTATCACTATTCCATCTAATATTTCCATAGAATATAAGGGGCCATTCTCGGCCCCTTAAGTATGTCACTATCTTTCATATGGTCGAAATAAGGATTTTTTATTTCTTCACGGACTCTTTGACCGGATAGCCATAAATGGACTTAAGATGAATCCTTTTCTATTGATTTAGGTACAGGCTTTAAAATTTATCCGAATTAGCTTAATAATCCAGAAGGCGCCCATTATCATGCCATTGACCGTACATTTTATTATCTCTTGTGTTTGATAACTTGTGTTTGATAAAAATTTGTCTAATCTACGCTTAAATAATTCCGGCTGATTTTTATTGCTTTGTATCGTGTCGATTCGGACTCTTTTATAAAGAGGTGAAAATGCTTTGAAATTCTCATATACTTGTTCTTCCTCTTTTAGTTTTTGCTCTATCATCTTATCTTTTGTAAATGAATCGTAATCCATATCTGGAAGTACCTTTCTTCCTTCATCTCTCATTAACCCCAACTTTTCGAGACGACGGACACGTTCTTTATTCAATTCAGTCCATGAACTTCCTTTGCTTCTAGGAGATAGTCTCTGCGCAAGTTCAGTTTCAGATATTTTCTTTTTGACTCCATCTATCCATCCAAAGCACAGCGATTCTTCAACCGCGTCCAAATATAGCAACGTATCTGACTTTGGCGTCATACTAACCACTACCCAACAAAATTTTTCAGTCATGCCATTTTCCTGTAGCCAAATCCGCAAATCTTCTCTCGAATTTACGGTAATTAGATTTTCAATTTCCATAGATAAAAATATCTTCTCCTTTCTAGTATGAAGAGTAAAAAGGTCGACTTCTCTGTTCTCAGAAATGTCGACCTTTTTTTAATTAAATGGATTTCACAGGTTCCTGATACCAAAAAAACGAATAGTCATTCATGGTGGAGGCGTGGCCCAACTGGCGCAACATGGTCGAAATATTACCCCGGTGGTAGGTGCCGTGGTTGACCACATGGAACGCAATTTCAGATAATCGTGTACTACGCGTTCCGACGTACGGATTCTCAAGCACAATGGTTTGTTCCAAGTCGTCTTGGCTTCGGAACCATGCTTTGTATTGCTCCGCTAACTCACTGAAGACCACCATGAATTCTTCGGCAGAGTATCTCAAGGTTTCTTGCTGAAGTGGAAGGCACGCTTCGATCGCCTTTGACATACTGGTACCGCTCATAATCTGAAGCCAACACTTCTCAATTGCATAGACATGAGCGAACGCTTCGCCGATGGTGGAAAATGATGTGTTCACTTCTTGTTGCATTACCGAGGATGGGAGTTCCTTGATTCTTTCCAAGAGTGTTTGAGTAGCCCACGCATTATAGTTGGACATTTGTACTGGATGATTCATTTAGATCGTCTCCTTTTCACTTTTCATGGGTTTGTTTTTGAATCTGTTGTAAGTATATAAAAAGAAGTATGACAACAGTCTGTCATACTTCTTCATAAATTTTCAGTGCATTTTGAAGTTGTTCTTTTAAGATTCCTCGCAGTTCAAGAGGCTCAAGTACTTCAACCCCACTGCCCAAACTCAAGAGAAATGACCAAAGCCATCGCGCTTCCAACGGCTGATATACAGGAATACGCATGATCATACTTCCATCGTCATGTAATTGCTTTTCCGCCTGGTGAAAATGATCCATCGCCTCCGCTAACGCCTTCGGACCTATCCTAAACACTACATCCCTCACCTGACCTTGCCATCCGCTTTTTACTGTTCTAGTCTCTTTTGGCAACTCGTCATGCGGCTGAAAGGTTCCCTCTGTCAGGAAGAAATTCATCATCCGGGATAGTCGGAACTCTCGATAATCCCTCCGTCTTCGGCAAAATCCATAAATGTACCAATTTCCATATTTAAAATGTAGCTGCACCGGTTCCATCTCACGGGTTGTATATTCATTATTTGCATTGATGTAATCAAAACGGACGACTTTACACTCCGTAATGCCCGTGCGCAAATGACGAAGCACATCGGGATCCGTACGGAGTGTTTTAAAATCCATCGCTAGACTCGGAGTCTGATTCTCAGTTCCAACCGTTTGCAGTCGTTCAATCGTCCCCTGAACACGCTCGTCTTCAAACACAGTGGAGAGACTTCTGAGTACGGTGATCAGGGAATCGACATCATACGAACCGAGCAAGCTTTTATCCATTTTGTATCCGTCGATCATTCCAAATCCACCTTTATTTCCTTGAAATGATAGGACGGGAAAACCCGCAGCACAAATTACATCAATATCCCTATAGATGGTTCTAGTGGAAACATGAAACTCCTCGGCTAGCATCGAAGCGGACAGAACTTCATTGTTCAACAGTTTGTAAATCATCGAAATCAATCGTTCCAATTTCATAAGTATCCCTCCGTTTCACTTCCCTGGTTATCTTTGTCTTTGCTATTATCATGATAGTGTATAATGAAATATATTCCATTATATGAAGGAGGTCAATCGTGTTATCCAGTAATCATATATATATAAGACCACTTATACTATCAGATGCTGAAAATTTACTACAATTGCTTGTGGAAAATAAGCAGTTCTTTGAACCATTTTCGATAGACCAGCCAGCTACCTACTATACTTTAGAAAAACAAAAGGAAATCATAACCTCGGGACAAAAATCAAAAGGAAATAGTAGTTACGAGTTTGGTATCTTCCTGAATACCAATCATGAGTTAATAGGTACGATCAGCCTGTTTCATGTTATTCGCGGACCCCTTCAAAGTGCCACTATGGGTTATTACTTAGACCAAAAAAACAATGGGAAAGGTTACACTACAGAAGCAGCTAAACTGTTGGTGGAATATGCATTTGAAACGATTGGATTACATAGGATTGAGGCTGGCGTCATGCCACATAACATAGGTTCCATACGGGTTTTGGAAAAAGCCGGTTTTCAAAAAGAAGGAATCGCCAAACAAAGTGTTAAGATACATGGTCGCTGGGAAGATCACCAGGTATTGGCCATAATCAATCCAAACGATTAACTTAAGAGTATGGCAATCTCGAATAAGAAATTGGGAGATTAATAGAAAAAAGAAAAAAAGTGCAACAGGTAATTTCCTCCCGTTGCACTTTTTCACTTAAGAACTATTATTTTGCTGTTTCAAGGCTAGCTTGAATTTCTTTAATTAGAAGTTCTGCGCCTTCTTGGCTAAGAATTAACTTACCACCAGCAAGTTTCATATTATCATCAGATGTTTCACCTGTTACTTGGCAAGTCATGTTTGGTTTATATTTTTGAAGAATGATGCGCTCTTGTTCTACATAGATTTCCAAAGCATCTTTCTCTTTTATTCCTAATGTACGGCGTAATTCAATTGGAATTACCACCCGGCCTAATTCGTCAACTTTACGTACAATACCTGTAGATTTCATTTGTCATTACCTCACTATTTATTATGCATTATTATTTTCGTCAAAATTCGACATTCTTTTCTCTTTTTAAAGATACCACCCCTTCCCAATTTCGTCAATTACCGTATCTTAATATATTATCTACCTTCTGTTAGAAGATTCGAAAAATACGAAATAAATATTGATATAATAGTACTTTTACAGGTTTTATGGGGGTATTTTTTATCATTTCTTAAATATTAGTATAATTTCATTGAAATTATCTTCAAATATACCAACATTTACACATTGTCGTATTTTGTCGAATATAAGCAATTCTTTATTTTTAATAAAGCATTGTTGATCTTATTTGGTAACTAGTAAACAATTTAACAAAGAATTACGTTTCAGTACTTCGATTGCAACCGAGGTATAAAGGTTTAATGAACCCTTTGCTATGCAGCCGAAATTATATGGTTGATGGAAAAAAACAGATAGAGGTGAGTCGTCTGCGACCGATTTTACTAGGGGTTTGTTCCGCTCTCTTTTTTGCGTTTACTTTCGTTCTCAATCAATCAATGGAATTGGCTGGGGGAAGCTGGATTTGGAGTGCTTCACTGCGATATATCTTTATGGTTCCTTTTCTTCTATGTATCGTCCTTTGCAGGAAAAACCTTCGTCCCCTCATACACGTGATGAAAGAACAACCCGGCACCTGGCTACTTTGGAGTTTTGTGGGGTTTGGATTATTCTATGCGCCATTATGCTATGCTTCCGCTTACTCACCTGGTTGGTTGATTGCCGGGACTTGGCAAATCACGATCATATCCGGTGCCTTACTCGCTCCGCTTTTTTTTGAAAGCGTTGAAAGGAAGGATGGACTTCTCAGCCAAAGAGGAAAGATTTCCTTGAAAGGTCTTAGCATGTCCTTGGTTATTCTGCTTGGAATCGTTTTGATGCAAGTGGAGCACACGAAGCACATTACGTTTAGCAACCTCTTATTAGGTGTCGTTCCCGTCCTTATCGCTTCCTTTGCTTACCCACTTGGAAATCGTAAGATGATGGATGTTTCTCGAGGGCGTTTGGATGCTTACCAACGGGTGTTGGGCATGACCTTGGCAAGTCTTCCGTTTTGGCTCTTACTTTCTTTATACGGCTTTTTAACAGTTGGACCGCCAACGAACATGCAGAGTTTCCAATCACTTTTGGTAGCCCTTGTTTCAGGCGTCATCGCTACGGTCCTATTTTTCAAGGCCACCGATATGGTACGTGGGGATATGCAGAAATTAGCAGCCGTTGAAGCGACACAATCAATGGAAGTCCTATTTGCGCTAGCAGGGGAATTGTTACTTTTATCACTTCCGATTCCCTCTCCCTTATCCTGGTTAGGAATCTTCATTGTGATTATTGGGATGATTTTGCATAGTTACGTGTCACACCGTAAAGAAAGGAAATCCGGTACAACCACTGCAAGCGCCTAAAATTCGATACTTTAAAGAAGGAAGCTACCGATAGCTTCCTTCTATCTTATTCATATTTTTAAATTTCACGAAAAAGTTCTTTGAAGTGAAGGTTAATGGCCGTGTCCCTTTCCGCTTTTTAAGGACTTCCGCTCCATATCGTAAATATACCCGAGCTTCCGATGGTTGATCATGTCTTTAGGAGTTGTGTCCCACGGGAACATGGGGTCATGTAAATTATGGCTGAATGGCCCTCCTCTTCTAGGCATATACCTTTCATTCCGGTTAAGGATTTTCCACATCACCCATATCCGGTCAATATTCGCATGATGTAAAAAGAAGACGGGATCGTTCGGCGAGGTCGGTACAGAACCCATATGTCCTCCAACCCACCCATGCACACGATTATGCAATTGTGGTCCATCTATAAATCCTTCAAGTTGATTGCGGAAACTTGGATTGCTTGTTGTATCCCATGGAGGAGAATCATATGGAGTGACCTTCAGCACTTCGCTCACATCTTCTTTCGTAGGCAAGGTGGCCACCGGTTCACTTGCCGCAAAGTTACGTTTTAAGCCCCCTGCAGGATTCCCCTGTTCGTCGATCACTTCCCACTGTCCAACCGCGAAAGGTCCCTCGGTGACGAGGAAATCCCTTCTCCTATTCCCGTTACCTCCCATGAAATCATTGTCCCATATCGGGGACGTTGAGGGATCTTCCAGTTCCGAATCTGCAGCCCAATCCCAATAAGGAATGGTGACACTTGGGTCAATCTTCTTTAGATCTCGTTCAAAGCGCCAAAGGAAATCGCGATGCCATGGCAGAAACGCCGGTCCCATATGCGCTGCACTTCTGTGATCTCTGTGGCTTCCATGTAAGTTTTCTGCGACATTCTTCGCACTGGGATTACCATGTTGATGTGCAGGTTCTTCAGCAGACCTATCGCCTCCAGGAGGTGTTTGAAAGCCACCACCTGCAGCGTGCCACGCCACATACCGATCGTACACTCCTTTTTCCTTTAAAGCTAAGACAGCATGGATATACTTTCGTTTTTCCTTATCCGTAAGGTGAAGAACATTCTTCCTAACATTATACTCAAGTGTCATGGTTATACCTCATTTCTAGATGGTCATCTATCCTGAACCCTTTGATATTTTAAGACATAGATGCTAGAAACGTTACGTGTCAAAAGCGGAGATTTGGAAAAATGGGCATTGGAGCCCTCATTTGCTTTTATATCGTATTTTACGATATAATCGCTTTAAACGATTCAATAAGGTGGTGTTATCATGATTTCAGATATCAATTCCTACTTCACCAACATCTATTACCATCTACATCCACTGCATCAAGAAGCGGTTTCCCATCAAAGTGTCCGGATTTTGCAAACGATTCAAAAAAGGCGGTATGTCATGATCCGCGATATCGCTGAGCAATTATCCATTTCTCAAAATACGGCTTCTGAGCATGTGAAAAAATTAGTCCAGCATGGGTGGGTGATTAAAGAAAGATCTGAAGCTGACCAGCGTAAAGTGTATTTACATCTAACGGATGGCGGTTTAGCGGTCTTAAAACAGAACACGGAATTGGATGAAGAAAAACTACAAAATGCCCTTAGCAAATTATCAGTTTCCGAAAGGGAACAGATAAAAGCAGCATTCCGTTTATTAAGCGAGGTATCTACTTGAATGTATTTGTTCATAAAAATAATCAGTTCAGCCGCCATTATAGGAATCGTAACCGAACTGGCTAGAAGATTTCCTTTATATGGGGGAATCGTGGCTGCACTACCTTTAATCAGTATTCTAAGTATCATTTGGTTAACGGTTCAAGGAGAACCCACTCGAAACATCAACACATTCACACTTGGCGTTCTGGCAGGGTTTCCGGCAACAGCCATCATGCTCCTTGTGATCTATATTTCATTAAAGCACTCGCTTCATTTAGTACTAGCCATTCCACTTGGTATCGTGGCTTGGGCGATATTTTTAACCGTACAAAAATATATCATGGATGGGTTTGTTTCCTGATTCCGTTTTGGTATGATAAGTATGTTAAATAACTAAATGAAGGTGATTTACTTTGTCTGAAGATACTCCTAAAGAAAAAAAGGTATATGACACCACAATCATTTATGATTATGCAGAGTATCCTGACATAGTCAGTGGTCGTTGTGACAATTGCGGCAATGCTCAGTTCAAAAGTTCCGTTAAGGATTATGTATATATTCGTACATGCAGAGAATGCGGCATGAAGAAATCGATTTGACCCTATTTTACGATAGGGTTTTTGTTTGTTCACTTTTTCTTTTTCTTGAACGTAACGCATAAGGATTTCCCTTCACCGATTACCTTCATATCTAATTGATTAAATTCCACCTTTTTTTCTTTACTTAAAAATCCTCCCTGAAAACTTCTTGTTATAGAAATCCGAATGAGATGGTGGATAGAACTGTCCGGACTGGCCGCTAGCAAAAACGTTGCCAGGTAACAGAGATAAGGAACATAAGACAAGTAGAATCTTTATAGTCATGTGACCTCCAGAATCGTTTTCTTTTTTATATCGGCGTTTCTATCCATATTTTTACCATATTAACCCATAAAATAACTCTTCCTAATCGATGGTATTTTCAGACCTACACTTCCCATCATTTGAATGAAAAAACGGCCATCAAGAGAGTTCATCCTTTGACGGCCGTTTGGTTATTTTAATTCTTTTAGGAGTAGGTCAAGGCCCTATCTTCCCTCTCTATATCATCAGTATTTCCTTGATGTCTTCTTCAGTAAGTGTAGAAGAAGACTGATTTTTTGAATCAATGATTTCTTCAATCAGGTTTCTTTTTTTCTCCTGCAATTCATTCATTTTTTCTTCGATCGTGCCCTGTGCCACTAGCTTGATGACCTGGACCACACTCTTCTGGCCCATGCGGTGCGCCCGGTCCGCCGCTTGCTCCTCGACGGCTGGGTTCCACCAAAGGTCATATAAAATTACGGTATCCGCACCCGTTAGATTGAGTCCTGTACCCCCTGCTTTCAATGAAATGAGAAAGACATCACGTTCCCCTGCATTGAAACGATTGCATATCTCGACACGGTCTTTTGATGGCGTCTGTCCATCCAGATAGAAAAATGGCTGTCCTTGAAGCGCTAAATCCCTGCCAATGATCTGAAGCATTTTCGTGAATTGTGAGAAGATCAGTACCCTTCTCCCAGAAAGCTTTGATTCCTCTAGAATTTGCATCAGCTGTTCATATTTTGCCGAGCTCCCTTTATAGCCGTCCACAAACAGAGCAGGGTGACAACAAATCTGCCGGAGCCGGGTCAAACCGGCAAGAATCCTGATCCGATTTTTCTTGAGGGTATCTTTGTCCAAGTGTTTCAACGTGTCCTCACGTAGTTTGGCCAAGTAAGCCGCATACAGTTTTTTCTGATCAGGAAGCAGTTCCACCGACTCCATCGTCTCGATTTTTTCCGGGAGCTCAGCAAGCACTTCTTCTTTCAAGCGGCGGAGTAAGAATGGTCGGATCCTGCGAGCAATCTGTTTTCGTGAGAGATTGCTATATTCCTTAAGTCCCATGAAGAGTTTAGGAAAGACGACGTGAAAAATCGACCATAGTTCCTCCAAAGAGTTTTCCACAGGAGTGCCAGTGAGGGCGAAGCGATGGTCCCCCTTGAGTTTCTTAACAGAACGGGCCGTTTGCGTAATAGGATTCTTGAATGCCTGGGCTTCATCGAAAAAGATCGTGTGAAATTCTTGTTTTTCGTACCAGAGAATATCCTTGCGCAATAGCGGATATGAAGTGATCACCGCATCTACTTCCCCTATATCCTTCTGTAGCTTGGATCGCTCCGTTTTATTCCCGTCGATGACAACGGCTTGTATTTCCGGGGCAAATTTCATGAATTCACTGAGCCAGTTATACGTCAACGAAGAGGGACAGACGATAAGGACGGGAAGCTTCCTTTGACGGATGTTAGATAATTCGGAAAGGATGAATGCAATGCTTTGCAGCGTTTTACCAAGGCCCATATCATCGGCCAGAATTCCTCCAAACCCGTACCCCGCAAGACTCTTCATCCACTTATAGCCGTTTCTTTGGTAATCCCGCAGTATCGGCTGCAAACGCTCCGGCAACTCGAACTCGAGATTATCCGGGTTGCGGATGTTCTCCAAGAACTGACGGAACGACTCCTCCATTGAGAATGTACCATCATCTGCAGAGTCAAGCAGTTGAAACCCCTGGACAAGCGGTACATTCAGACCGCTTTCCAAATCTTCATGTTGAACGGGAAGGGCGTTCAAGAATCGATTGATTTCTTCAAATTCCCTTGTTTCCAAGGACATCAGTGACCCGTTTCGCAGGCGATAATACTTCCGCTTTTCTTCTAGTGCCTCGAGTATCTCGCGTATCTGCTTTTCAGGAATTCCATCCATTTCAAACTTGAATTCCAGCCAATTGGTCCGCTCCTTCTTGATCTTCACCCTTACCATTGGAGGGGGATTCCCCCTTGAGATCCGATTTCTAACGGCAGTGGTCGCATAAAGCTGGAGAAGCTTTTGAAGCCTGGGAACTCCATGATACAAAAAATTGTATTCCAGTTCTTCATTATGTAAGAAATAGCCTCCTTCATTCTTGGCGAACTGGCTATCTTCCATTAATGTGAGAATCACATTTTCCTTTTGCATATCCCTAATAAGCAAAGGCACCGCCTTGCTTTCCCGACTTTCCAAGGGATTCAGCACAATATTGCCATAGTGGAATTCGAGTCCTGCCAGCAATTTATTATTGACACGATCCAAGTATAACTTGGCTATCAAGGGTGTCTTCACAAACTGCTCGGTAATTGTTTCTGAAATATGGACAACACCTATTCTCTTCAAGCCTGGGACCACTTTTTCAAGGAATAAATCCAGTTGATCCTGAGCAATCCGGATTCGGTTCGTACCGGAAGTCTCCAGCATCGATGCTAACTCGATAAGGCGCCGGCAGTCTTCTTTTTTCAATGGGACCAATTTCCCATCGACTAATACCGAGTCATAGGCATTCAGCACAAGAACTGAATCCAGACCCTTGATTTTCAGCTGATAACCCTTACTTTCTGTTTTGGTAAAATCAAACTGGAGCGGCAAAAGTCCTTCCGATATGTGCAATCCGTCCGTGATTGTCCCCTCATGCCAAAGTTTCACTAAAGGAGCTTGGACCAGGAGCGGAACAAGCTTATTCCAAGAAGAGGGCGGCAAAAGCAATAAGGAATGAACCTTGGTATAATCCGATTGACCGGAAGCATCCAAATAGACCTTTTCGTCAGAAATGACCGTGATCAGCTGCTGAATGACTTCATCATTTTCTTTTTGAAAACATTGAAGGCCCGGATCATACTGAAAAGAAAGGGACACATTGGCGCGTTTTCCCGCTCTCACCTGCTTTAGGAAGTCGCGGATATTCGGCACATCAATGGAACCAATCTTCATCTCGATTCCGAACATATATTGTCCTTTAGAGACCATCACCGGTTTACATATAAACTCCGTAACAAGCACTTCCCTGTTCTCAAAGTGAAGCTGATGGCCGCTTGATCTTGTGGGTTGATGATTGAAAAGGTTCAGCAATCCCTCCGTCAGCAACGGGTTCGACTCCGGTTTAGAAATAGGAACGGTCCCTTGGCGTTGATGATGATAGACCGCTAGTAAAACGGCCGCAATATGCTGGCAATCCTTTGAAAAGGATGCGAGTGTAGGACAGCTGCACTCCGTACGGAAGCCCCCGGTCTTATCCACTTCAATCGTGACATGAAAATCTTCCACTCCAACAACCGTCGCTTTGCAGCCACTAGGACCATATGTATCAAATAGCACTTTTTTAGCACGATAAAAAGCGTCCCCTCTTTTGAAGGAGACCGTACCGCACATATCTTTTATGAGGTTTTGATTCAACTTGATATTCATTGCCTTTCTCCTTCCTGGGGACATGCGCCTTTAAAATCAAGATCTTAAAACTCGTCTATCAATCGTACCATAATATAAGAGAATATAAAAAAGGCAAATTCCCTTCAAAACAAAGAGAATTTGCATGGATTAGTATTGTTTTCATTTTTAATTTTCATTACTTCCTTTCCTTCTTTTTTGGATAAATGATAGGAGCGGTCCCGCAAAAAAGAAAAACAGAAGGGTACAAAAAAGAAAAAATTCTACCTTATCCTCCACCTTAAATGGATTAAAGATATGGGTGATGGACCTATCCAAATTCAATCCAGAAAAGATATTACTCACTATACTATAACCGGTTAGGATGACAAAGATGGAAATGGAAACACCTATGATTTTCATGAAATCACACTCCAAAGGCTAGCTAGTCTTATTTTTTTTTTCGTTTTTTAAAATAAGCAATGATTAATAGGATGATTGGAAAAATGACTTGAAAGGGAAAATGCACGTACATGGGTAGCCATTCTATCACTTCCTCATTGTGTTCCGCATAACTGCTTGCAATTACCATGGATAACAGTAAAACCACTATCCCCATAGGATAGACCAAGCGAGAGGATTCTTGAATGTTGAAAAGAGTGGCGGCACCCGTGACTGCTGCATAGAGGAACACACCCAGCTTAAAGAACCCGCCAATCATAAGCACAAGTAAAAAATAAATATCAAGTCGTTCAATAAATCCCGCTAACTCAATGGACTGCACGAGAGTAAGCAGCGGATATTGGGAGCGCTCTGTATAATCAACCCCGAGTACCGTTATATTCAAGAGCACGGTAAGTGTTAGGAATAAGCCACTTAGTATTAAAGATAGTAAGCTAGTCTTGACTAACTTACCAGGCTTACTTATATACGGAAAAATCATTAAAAAAACAACTATTTCTCCAAAAGGAAAGAATATCGTTTTTGTAAAGGCGGTTTTCATCACTTCTGTTGCACCGCTTTCAAGTACCGGCTTTAAATTGTATAGATGGATAAACCCAGAAATGACCACTAATATGATAAATCCGATGGCAAGTAAAAATGCAATAACAAATAGAAGTTCTCCCGTTCTCGCCATCACTTCAATTCCTTTATGAACCATATACACCACAATTAAAATCATGACAGCATTCGCACAAAATATTGGGATATTTGTATAGGCGAAAGTCAGCAACGTCTCTCCAAAATCCCGCAATACAATGGATGCAAGGTTCACAAAATAGAGGATATACAAGAAGGCTACAATCTTTCCGAAGAACTTTCCTAATATGTCTTCAATAAATTCAGTCAACTGTTTATCCGGATAATATTTGTATAAAGCATAATAGATTAAATACAAGACACATCCGCCAGCCATTGCAAGGAGTGTAACAATCCACGCGTCCTGTTTAGCATCTTTTCCGAGAGGGAAAAGCTGTGCCGTGCCAATTTCAAACAACACCATGAGGACGAATAGCTGGTAAGCGCTGATTTTCGCCTTTTCCAAGAAGGTTTCACTTCCTTTCATTTATTGTTCGTTTTCAAAAAATCCGAAAGAAAAGGTTTATTCCGTAAGCCTGTTCGGCGGATATACGTCTCTACCTGGATATCCACTTCAATAGCAGGGAAAAAATCATCATTCCATTCTTCTTTCATTTCCCTCCATTCTTTTGGGTAGTTTTGATGGACCATGTCACCAAAACCAAAAATATCCGCTTTATTTTTTTGGGCTAAAACAACCGATTCTTTTATCTGGTTCTTGATTTTATCTGAAAGTTTCTTTTCTATATCCATGAGCACTTGCGTATCTTTAAGGTTAAGGGGGGCTGTTGCCTCTTGCAGATCTCCTTCTGCCATAACCTTTATGATAATTTCAGGCTTACCGTTGATCATTTTTACCTTTACCTTTGTTTTTTGACGGACAGCTCGATAACTTATCGCATCTTTTTTATTATTCCAATCAATATTCACATTGACGGTTTTCATTTTATTAAGAGCCCATAATGTTCCCTGTGCTTTTTCTCCATCGACCCAGTCCACTAACTTTCCCTTTTTAAAAATGGCTATCCCGGCGGTTTTAGGATTAGCAAGGTTGACAGTAGAAGATAAAACTTCCACGTTCCTTTTCTTTTCATCATTATTCTTAATGGTAATACCGCCGATAACTGGCTCCTTCCCCGGATTGACGAGGTTCTTGATGAGTTCTTGTATATTCACACTGATACTTTCTCCTATATTTTCTTCCGTAGACTCTATAGTTTTAATCACCTTATCGGCCGACACTTTATCAATCGAAGTCAGCGTTTCGACTATATCCTTTGCCTTTACATCCCGGGCAATCACGAGCCTCGCTGTTGAACGGAAGTTGGTCGATCTGTCAAAGGCATCCAGAAAGGTTTCTATGCCTTTTTCTCTGGCCAGTTCCTCACTTATGACAAGCAAGTTCGCATGTGGCAAATACATATATCTCGAACTCTTGCTAGAAGCAGACTTATCCAACTCCAGCACATTGTTTCCCGTAGAAGACAGAACCGTTATGGTTGGCTTTTCCCCGCTTCCCCCTCCTTGTAACGCTCCGGCAACATTGCCAGGATTGATAATTTGGTAAGAGCCCATTAACTTTCCGTCCTTCCCTTTATCAAGGCCGATTGCCGAGACAAGAGCTATCTCATTTAACTCTTGCTTATCCCAACAACCAGAAGTAAAGGTTGTGGCAATTACCATTAGAAATAAGAGCAACTTCTTACGACGGTTCATTGTTATCACCTTTGTTCTTCCTAGCCATCTTCATTCCTCGTGATTGAGGAGGTTGTGGCTTTTGACTTTTCCCTTCTCTAGTCAGATTTTGGGAGTCGCTAACCGATTTAGGACGTTTATCCATTGCCCAAAATGGTTTTCTCAATATTGAATCGCCTACTTCAGACGGAATGAAAGGTGCAAGGGGTGACATATAAGGAACGCCGAACGAACGCAAACTGCATAAATGCACGATAAGGAGGAAAAGGGCCAAGATTATGCCATAAATCCCAAGTACGGCCGCGCTTAGCATGAACCCAAACCGGAGTAACCGTGCAGAAATGGCAATGGAATAAGACGGTGTCGCAAAACTGGCGATGGCTGTTATGGACACGATAATGACCATGGCCGGCGAGACCACTCCCGCTTGAACCGCCGCCTGCCCAATCACCAGCGCTCCCACGATGGATATGGTCGAACCAATTGCCTTGGGCATGCGAAGTCCTGCTTCCCGTAAGATTTCAAATGCAATTTCCATGATCAGCGCTTCAATGAAGGCTGGAAAAGGCACAGTTTCCCGTTGTGCTGCAATGGCAATAAGCAGCTGTGTGGGTATCATCTCCTGGTTGAACGTTGTTGCCCCTATATAGAGGGCCGGACCGACCAAGGAAATCAAAAAGACGACAATACGCAAAAAGCGTGTGGCTGATCCTATATCAAATCGATTATAATAGTCTTCGACCGATTGAAAGAACTGTATAAATAATGCAGGAACTAATAGTACAAAAGGCGTTCCGTTAACGAGAATGGCTACTCTCCCCTCAAGGAGATTTCCAGCGACCATATCCGGTCTTTCTGTATTAATGATCGTTGGAAACGGAGTCATGGCTTGATCTTCAATCAATTGTTCAATATAGCCCGATTCAAGAATGCTATCGATTCGAATATCTTTTAAACGTTTTCGTACCTCTTTGACGACTTTATCCTCCGCAATGCCATTTAAATACATGATGGAAACATCCGTATTCGTCACCGTACCAATTTTCATGGATTCCACCCATAAATCCGGGCTATTAATAATCCGGCGGACCATGGCGATATTGGTTTCGTTTGATTCAGTGAAGCCTTCTTTAGAACCCCGGACGGCCAGGTGTGTGCTCGGTTCCTGTATCCCACGCTTTTCTCCACCTTGTGTGTTGGCAGCCAGCGCTTTACTGATACCATCAATGAAAATAATCGTTTGGCCTGATAGCAGAGATAGGAATAAAGATTTCCAATCCTGTACGGTTGTGACACCATCGAGAGAAACCACGTCATCAGAAATCATATCCAGCGCTTCATCCGCACTAAGCTTCACGTGTAATTCGGGGTGATTCATAATCGACTCAATTAGAAAGTCCGTAACGGTCGGATTGTCGATTAAACCCTGTACATAGACAATTACGACTTTTATTAGTGGATCTTGACTGATAGATAACGTCCTACTACTGATATCCGCGCTATTTCCTGTCTTTTGCTTCAGGTATTCCAGGTTTGCCGATATGGAAGAACAAAGGTATTCTTGTTTTTCATTCTCCGTTGGCTTTTCAGTATCTTGAATTTCCTTCTGACTTTTTTTCTTTTGTCCGTTTTGTTTGAAAAAAGAAACCATTGACCGAACCTCATTCCCTTTTCGATTCGTTTTATTTTAGCCCAGCCATATTTTTCTTATTCTAAGTTAATTTCCCTTCATGCATAAAAAAAGGACCTTCTACCGAAAGTCCTTTTTCCTTTAGATGATTTTCGTACAGTTCCCCTATGGTAATTTATCGGATATAAAAAAACACTTTATCCTGAAATTAAGATAAAGTGTTTTTTTTTAAAGTTCTAAATGCTGTTGTGGAACCTACGATACCTTCAACATTATCATCCTATAAGATCACTAAATGAATTTCATTGCCTGAGGGATCAGTGACTATATACTCTTCACCTTCTAAAGATACCTTAGCACCCATTTCTTTCAGCTGTCCGATCACTTTATTTCGCGCCGCTTCGTCTGCATAAACAAGGGTAAACCAGTTTAGCCCAACACTGTTTTTCTTAGGTGTCGGTGCACCGATGCCATTCCATATGTTCAAACCGATATGATGATGATACCCTCCCGTTGAGGTGAAGAGTGCCCCATCGTAACGGGTTACAATCTTGAATCCAAGTCCCGATACATAAAATTCCTCTGTATCTTGGAGGTTGGCCACATGCAGATGAATATGCCCCATCAATGTTCCCGCGGACAAACCACTCCATGCGGCATCACTTTCTGCCAGAATGCTATTTCCGTCTAACTGCTCTGTCACCATTTTTACTTCCCCATTCGTCCATTCCCATTCTAACGAAGGACGGTCATAGTACACCTCAATGCCATTTCCATCGGGATCTGTAATATAGAGGGCTTCACTTACCCCATGATCCGCAGCACCAAAAGGATATTGGGTGGCAAGCAAGTGCCGTAAAAAGACCGCTAAGTCCGCACGTGTCGGCAGTAAAAGGGCAAAATGATATAACCCTGAGGTGCGTCCTTCTTTTGGAATCACATCTCCCGGCTGTACAAGCGTTAATAAAGGGGTTTTACCATCTGTCGTTAACACGGCTTTACGCTCCGTTTTATTCAATATCCGGAACCCAATCACCTCTTCATAAAATATCAGGGCATTCTCTAGATTCAGGACATTAATACTAACTTCTCCAACGTACGTTACGGGTTTTCGATGAAATTCACTCATATCCATACACCTCTCTTCTTCATATTTTGTAAAAATTTACAGGGTATGCTTCGTATTCATGCCTAGTATCGCCGTAAGGGCAACAAGCAATTCGATAAAAATCAGTCCTAAAACGATGTGTTACCCTATTCATTTTTTAGTCTTTTTTAGTTACTTTATGTAAGTTATTATATTTTAGTAACTTATTGTTGTCAAGATGGTTTTTAGAACGATCCAAAGCACCATGGAATTTCCCATGGTGCTTTGGAAGGATATATAGTAGTCTAATAAGCTGATACTATAGCGGAATGATTCCCAAGAATAGACACACCACAATCATGACAATCGTCGATCCACAAGCCCATTTCAGGAATGTGCGCTGTAGGGCTCCAAAATCTTCTCCTACCATCCCAACCAATAGATAGGTAGATGGAACAAGTGGACTTAATAGATGAACCGGTAACCCTAATAGTGAAGCTCTGCCAATCAAGGCTGGATCAATTCCATAAGCAGCCCCTGCTTTTGCAAGTAATGGAAGCACTCCATAGTAAAAGGCGTCATTGGACATGAAGAAGGTAAAAGGCGCGCTTATGATGGCCGTGATGACGGCAAAGTGTGAACCCATTGCATCTGGGATATGCTGGATTAACGTGTTTGCCATAGCGTCCACCATTTCTGTACCAGATAGGATGCCAGTGAAAACACCTGCTGCAAATATCATGGAAACGACAGACAAGGCATTGTCGGCATAATTCGCCACCCGTGCTTTTTGATCACTGATTTTCGGATAGTTAATCGTAATCGCGATTGCAAACCCGACCATGAACAGAACCACCGAAGGCATAAATTCACTGATGAGTGCCACTAGGACAGCCAACGTCAATACGTAATTAAAAATAATTAATTTCGGACGCTTAAGGTGTGCATCTTCAGTGGCAGCTGCATGTGGAGAGTCAGCATGATAGTCCACGTCTATAATTCCAATTCTTTTTCTTTCTTTTCTACCGAAGCAATATGCCATGAAAAGGACGAAGAGCACTCCTCCCACCATAGCAGGAATGACAGGCGTGAAGACTTCCGACATTTCAAGATCTAACGCGGTCATCACCCTTGCCGTCGGACCTCCCCATGGAAGAAGGTTCATGACTCCAGAAGCTGAAACAGCAATCCCCGCTAATACGAGAGGTTTCATGCCGATCCTTTTATATAACGGAAGCATAGCTGAAATCGTGATCATGTATGTAGTGGTGCCGTCTCCATCTAATGATATAAGCAATGCCAAGACAGCGGTACCGATTGCTATTTTCACCGGATCTCCTTTAACGACTTTAAGGATGGTCCTGATAATAGGATTGAAAACGCCTGCATCGATCAAGATACCGAAGAAGAGAATGGCAAACAGAATCATGATGCCTGTTGGGGCGACACTCTTAATTCCTTCCAACGCCATAGAACCCATATCACTTCCAAAACCGCCAATAAGTGCAAAGACACTTGGTACGACGATCAAAGCAATCATTGCCGATAGTCTACCTGTCATTATTAATAGCATGAATACAATAATCATCAAATACCCTAATAAAGCGAGCACATCCATCACTCCTTATCTTCTAATTAGATACATTGTAATCGATGGATTCTTAATTGTAAGCGTTTTCAATATATTGTGTTTTAAAACCATTATGGTGATTTTGTTCATTGTGTTCACGGAACAACTCAAGAGGAAAACAAAAAACATCCTCTTGGAAGGATGCATTCATGTACTTCCCTTAATTTTATAATACCTGCGTTCTGGTCTTCCCACCACTCCATACACGACTTCCGCTTTACATTCATGGACAGATATCAAGTATTCCAGATAGCGCCTGGCTGTAGTCCTTGATGCGCCTATTTGCAGGCTCGCTTGCTCGGCCGACAACCCCGCCTCTGTCGATTCAAGAACCTCCATCACCTTCGTTAACGTGATCTCATCGATTCCCTTTGGCAATAGCGGAACCGTACTAAGGCTTGGGCTCGATAACCCAGTTTTAAAAATATGATCGACAAAACCCTGATCTAATTCTTCTGTGGATTGCATAAGGTTGGATTTCTTGAGATACTCTTCAATCACTTCGTTGAATCGTTTCATTTCAACTGGTTTAATCAAATAATTCTCTACCCCATAGTGAAGTGCCATTCTAAATTGGCTTTTTTCGGTGGCTGCCGTAATCATGATAATATCCACATTCGGATGTTCTTGACGAATAAGTGGAAGCAAATCGGTACCCAGCTGATCTGGCATATATACATCAAGAAGAAGCAAGTCAGGGTTACTTTCCTTCAACATTTCCATGGTCTGCTTTGCATTCAGTGCTTTTCCTACCACTTCTATTTCTGCAAAGTTTTTTAAGAATTTTTCATGGATGGATGCTACACGAAAATCATCTTCCGCTATGATTACTTTTATTTTCAACCCTCTTCCTCTCCTCTCTGTACCTTGGGAAGATAAACGGTGAATACAGTATTTTCTTCCTCGTTTTGAAATTCAATGATGCCTCCCAATTCCTTGACCACTTGATCAGCGTTATAGAGCCCGTAGCCCCTTGGACTTTCACCCATTTTCGAGGTAAAACCACGATCAAATAGGTGGGCAATATTTTCTTCTCCAATTCCCTTTCCATTGTCGCACACCTCAAAAATCAAATCATTCCCAATATCCGTGGTGAAAAATTTCACCTTAGGCTCTTTCCCATCAAAAACTGCTTCAAAGGCATTATCTATAATATTGCCTAAAATCAAGGTTAGTTGTGATAGTTTAATATGGTCCGGTAATTTCTCTAAGTAACTTTGTGAATCTATCTCAAAGTTAATTTTCTTTTCTGAGGCTTTTCCCAGCTTTCCTAGTAAAAGGGCCTGCATCTTCGCATCCTTTATCTGATCGAACACAACACGGTTGAGAGACTTCAATTCTGATGTTTCACTTTGAATCATCTCTATGGCTTCTTCATATTCACCTAACTGAAGCAATCCCGAAAGTACATAAAGCTTATTGGCAAATTCATGGGTTTGCGCCCTTAAATCCTCCGAATGCATTTTCACTTCTGATAATGTGTTTATCATCTCTTCTATTTCCGTTCGATCGCGGAACGAAGCGACCACACCACTCACACCACCATTATCATCAAAAATCGGGGTACAATTCACAATAATCGATTTTTCTTTCCAAAATATTTCCTTATCCCTTTGTGGCTTTCCGGATTTCAACACTTCAAATAAATAGCTAGAAGGAAATAATCCATCCACTTTTAAATGCCGAACCGATTCTCGAATATGTAGAATTTTCTTTGCCTGTTGATTCATGGATGTAATCAATCCATTTTGGTCAATGGCGATGATCCCTTCTTTTACCGAATGGAGCACAGCATTTTTCTCTTTATATAGATTAGCAATCTCAAAGGGCTCTAATCCGAACGTATCTTTTCTTATACTCCTAGCCAGCATATAACTGCCAAGAACTGATATCATAATGGCAACCAAAGAGATGATTATCTCAGTGGATAAGGCTTTAAAGATTTGATGGCGAACATCTTCCACTAAAAAACCGACGGATACTATCCCAATTATGTTGCCTTCTCTATCGAATATCGGGGACTTTCCCCGAATGGAAAGACCTAGGGAACCGGCTGCTTCGGAGGTATAGTATTCGCCCTTCTCTAACGCCCGGCCATTATCTCCGCCCTCCATGGGTTTTCCGATTTCAGATACTTGCGGATGAGAGTAGCGAATACCGGCTGCATTTCCCACAACGATGAATTCGGCCCCCGTTTTCTTGCGAATCTTTTCAACGATGGGCTGAATGACTTCAGAAGGATTCTCCAATTCAAAGGATTCCTCAATTGACGGCATAAAGCTAATCGTCCTGGATAACTCCATAGCCAAATTGCCTTTATCCTCTGCTATTTGCATACCCTCCATATAGGCAAAGCAAGAAGTTAAGAGGAGAACTAAAAATAAACTTAACGATAAGACCAACCCAAGAATCTTGGTTACTAATGATACACGTTTCATTTTTACTCTCATCCTCAAGTTTCCTTTATTTTCATAATAGTTATTTTATTTTACCATCTCTTCCTCCCTATGAATATGAAAGACCAACCATCCGCTAATTAGTAAAAAAAACCGAAGTCCGTAAGACTCTTCCCCTGATACTAATTTCTTCGTTCTATACTGCCGTTTGTTTTTTAGCGTATGTAAATTTTCTTATGGTCTTGCTTTTATACAGTCTAGTTTTAAGTTTTTGAACGGTTTCTTGTATACTAAGAAGAGAATGATATTGGGATTTTAACAAATAGGAGGATGAATATGGTAGAAACCGTTAAGTGGACAATTTTAACATGCGACAAGTGGCAATTATATATAGCGAAAACGACGAAAGGTCTTTGTTATGTCGGTTCACCTGGCCAGTCCTATGCTGAACTGGAAAATTGGGTGCAAAAACGCTTCCCTCAGGCTATTCTTTTGGAAGATGAGGTAGCTTTACACCCTTATGTTGATGAACTGCATGAATATTTCGCAGGGACACGGCGAACGTTCTCCTTACCCATCGATGTGCATGGAACTGCTTTTCAACTAGCCATTTGGGAAGCATTGAATCAGATTCCGTACGGGAAAACGTCTTCTTATTCCGATATTGCCAAGATCATTCAAAAACCTACTGCGGTTCGTGCGGTGGGAACAGCGATTGGTGCCAATCCGGTGCTGATCACCGTCCCATGCCACCGAGTCATCGGGAAGAATGGCAGCATGACCGGATACCGTGGTGGCATGAAGATGAAACAGTTCTTGCTGCAATTAGAGGCGCGGAACAATCAGGGCGGAGATATATCTACCTAAGGAGCGAGTTTATCTTTTAAAATTAAAATATATCTTCCTTAGAAGTGTTTGTTTCGTCGAAAAACCTCCATATATCGATTTTTCGACAAAAACAACCACATCCTGCACTCTTCTTAATTTAATAATACATTCTTAATGGATCTGATCAGGCTTTCATAGTAGGAAGTTTCATGCGGCACAAAGCGATTTCTCCCCACATATTGATCAATCATAACCCGCTCATCTAAATGATTGATCTCAAACCCTTGAATATGCACCTTATCTAAAGGACCGAACCATAGCTGTTCAAATTCCTCCAGTTTAACCTTGACGATTCCCGAGACTTCTTCCTTTTGCAAGATGAAATCACCTAAGGGGTTGGAGCTTTTATATAAGAATAGATGAACCAGTTCCTTATCGATGAAATTCTCCATTGTCGCGCAGTCTTCAATCACTCCTAATGAAAGCAACTCATCAAAAGGTATTGTTATGCCTAACTCTTCTTTAATTTCCCTTACACCGTCATGTACTGTTTCATCGGCCAGTAAATGCCCTGCAGCCGTGATATCCAACAAATCCGGGTAGTCCTTTTTCAATGAACATCGATGTTGAAGATAAAGATAATCGACTTCCTCTTCCCGACTGATGAACCAGCAATGAAACACCTCATGCCAATGTCCAAGCCGATGCACTTCTTCCCTCGTTGCCTCACCTATATGGTTTCGGTCCTCACTAAATATTTTCAGCCGTTCATTTTCGATGATTTTCACCTTCTCGCTTAATTTTCCTCCAGTTTTTAGGATTGAGGTACCCCTTGAATTTGGCTGCTACTTCTTTCCCGACCAAAATGGCCCCTACCCAAAACATGACTTCAGCAATAATGATCGCTCCTGCAACGACAATTGTCTTTGTGTTTGTAGAAAACGGTGTAAATGGCGCCACTACTGGAATGATCCAAGTGAGTAACGCCAAAATCAGAAGCACCATCCCTATTTTATAAGACTTAGACTTTCTTTCCTTTCTTACAACGACAGCTTCCTTTTCCAAAAGAAGACCTCCCATTTTCAGTCACTCTTTACAGTGCTCTAAACCACTCACTTATGCATTCCTTTTTCCGAACAGCCTTAGAACGTCTTTACTTTACCCCCTCCCATAAGATGGATGCACTATGTACGTATACGAATGAAACAGCATTCCGTTTCACAACTATTCCGTATAATACAAAATAAGGAACTGTCATTTTGACAGTCCCTTATTTCCTCAGGCTTTATACCCCATCATCGGCAAGGATGTTAATGCTTGTCCGGTCGCTGCATCGGTCAACTTGTCTTCTAAAGAGAAAGAATCAACCGGTTCAATGCGGGCATATTTCTTCACGAATGTCGTGAGGGCGATCTTCGCTTCAAGTCGGGCAAGCGGTGCCCCTAAGCAGAAATGCACGCCATTCCCAAACGATAGATGTTTCTTATTATTAGGACGATGGATATTCACTTTGAACGGATCTTCGAACATGGCTTCATCCAAATTCGCGGCGCTCATCCAAACGACCACGACATCGCCTTTCTTGAGTTCCACTCCCAATAGATCGTTATCCTCTTTAACCGTACGATCCAGTTTAACTAAATTAAACCGGTACCGCAGCATTTCTTCGACAGCTTGTGGAACCAACTCAGGATTTTGATGAAGTTCTTCATAAACTGTAGGGTCATCATACAATAGCGAATAGAACGTGTTGGCCAGCAAGTGACTGGTTGTTTCCACTCCCGCTCCCAATATCAACATCGTCGTCCGTACCACTTCATCATCTGTGAATGTTTCTCCATCCACTTCCGCCTGTAACAAATCCGAGATGATATCATCGGCTGGATTCAAACGTTTTTGCACGACAATTGGATAGATGTACTCATAGTATTCCTTTGCTGCTATTTGCTTCTTTTTATTGACCTCTTCTTCTTTTTCCTTTTCATAGGGAAGAAATAAAATATCCACCCATTTTTTGAAAAGCAAACGATCCTTTGAAGGTACGCCCATCAAGTCGGACATGATAATGATTGGAAGAGGGCTTGTCAATGATTGGACAATATCCATTTCGGAGCCCCCTATGTCCTCAATCAGTTCATTCACGATTTCTTGAATGCGAGGCTCCCAGTTTTGTAGACTCCTCGGTGTGAAGGCTGCCGCCAATAGTGAGCGGTGCTTTCTATGGGAGGGTGGATCCACACCGATTAAGTTAATTTTATCTGGGATGGCCCCTTCTTTACTATCCGCACCAACCGAAATCGTGGTACGTTTCCTTACACTCGAAAAGTTTTTGTAATCGCTGAGCACCAGCTTAACATGTTCATATTTAAAGGCATTCCACGTATCCGTTCCTTCGTGATACATGATGGACTCTCTCTCTAACATCTTTTTGCACCATTCATACGGGCTAAATTCTTCCGTACGGGTCTTAAATTGTGGTATTTCTTTTACTGCAATAACTTCATTCATGATATCGACTCCCCTATCTTTTCATAATATCTACCAAAAAGGTGCTATAGAATCGTCATTTTTCCATCAATCAATCTCTTAATTTACCTTTACTGTACAACCAACCCATTATAAGATAAATGTCTAAGACAGACCATGAACCATCCTTACCACCACTTTCTACCCACTAAAGAAAAAATTACCTTCACGCCAAGTTCCATAACAAAAAAAACCGGCAGCGATTTCGCTACCGGCTAAGAAATTATTCTACTATTTGATTATCATCTTGTGAGGCAATTAATTCATTGTAAAAGGCAGCCATTGTTGTCCCAACATACGGTATCAACCATATGAAGCCGATGCCTACCGTGAATAAACAAAGAAATCCCCATCCTATAAAGCTTAAAATCATAAGGAAATACTTCCCCTTAAGGCCGTTCATCCTTTTCCGGCTCTCTGTAATGGCTTCGAGCGTCGATAATTGGGGATGATCCCTTAATAGGAAAAATAATTGAGAATAGGCCAGACTTTTGATGATCCCCGGTATGAGAAATAATAAAGACCATAAAAATACAAATATACCTTGCACAATTGAAGCGATGATCACCTTTATAAAAGTTTTACCGTTGGTATAGATGGAGAATGATTTCTCGAACGAGGTACTTTCCATTCTAACCAGGTCAAGGTAATACCAGTAAATACCTATTGACAACGGAATTAATGCAATCGATAAAAGCATATTGAATATTGATACCCCTACTGGTTCCATATCCTGGTTAGATTCTGACCACCCACCACTAAAAATCACTTCAATGACGGTAGGCAGGACCATGTTAAGCAAGAAAATGATTAACGAAAGTGCTACGGCCGTTCCCCAGTTGCCTTTCAGAGAAAGCCTTGCTTCCCTTTTTAATTCTGAGATTTTCATAGTTGAATGACACTCCTCCTTTTTACATAGTACTATTTAATGAATATGTAATCTGTCCCAATAAAATTCATAAAACATACTGATGTTACTTAATTTGGGTTATTAATTTATTCTACCATAATTATTCTTACATAAGATTTTATCCCCAATGTTATATATAGGTATATTGTTTCATTTATTCGATGTTTTATTTTTGAGTGGCCCCCTCTAAAAGGTATTAATTTACATTTAATGGTATTATGAAGAAAGAATGATTGGGAAACAGATAGACTAATAAATAAAAGAAATGGGGAAGTCGATTGGAACATGGCATGCAGAAAGTCTTTACACCACCAAAACACATAGTCTCAGCAGCAACGATTGTAACGAATGAACAAGGGGAGATCCTATTAATCAAAGGGCCCAGGAGAGGTTGGGAAATGCCCGGGGGACAAGTCGAAGAAGGGGAGTCCTTGAAAGAAGCCGCTAAAAGAGAAACGAAAGAAGAAACAGGCATCGACATTGAAGTGATGAAATTTTGTGGCATATTCCAAAATGTAACAGACTCCATCTGTAATACACTATTCTTGGCTAAAGCAATTGGAGGAACATTGACAACTTCACCAGAGAGTTTAGAAGTAGGCTACTATCCTATTGAGCAAGCTTTTGAAATGGTGACTTTCAAGAATTTCAGACAAAGAATTGAATGCTGTTTGGATGAAAGCACCCATCCATTTTATATAGAATTTTAAGAATTTCATCCTCCTTGATTACCTTTCACCTAATAAAAAGGGGCTTCCAGAGAGGAAGCCCCTAGTATAGAGCATTGTACAATAGCTCTATCAATCTTTTATCGGTTTCAATCGGACCCTTTCCTCTTTTTTAACATCACACTGCTGTTTCTTTTTGAAAGACCTTCTTACCGGCCATATATGTTTCTTCAACCCGAACTTCCCCTATTTCTTCAGGCATGATGGCCAAAATGTCTCGGTCTAGGATAATAAAGTCCGCATGATAACCCGGTGCAAGCTGCCCAACATCCGGGATGCGCGTAACTTCCTGTGCCGCTTTTGTATAAAGCATAATGGCCGTTTCAACATCTACACGTTGTTCCTGTCCTGTATCTGTTCCATCATGAGCCATACGCGTGACAGCCGCCATCATTCCCACAAACGGATTGACAGGATCCGCCCACGCCGTTGCAGGTGCATCAGATGAGAAGGCCACCATGATACCCGCATCCATCATCGATTGAATTGGATACGTTTGCTTCATGCGCTCAGCTCCAAGATTAGTAAGGTACGATTCAATTTCAGCGTATAGAAAGATCGGTTGCGGGACAAATGCGATTCCTATTTCACCTGCATGTTGTAGAGCCTTCTTAGACGGCATCGCTGCATGCTCAATTCTGATGGAGGGACCATCATCAATCCAGCCCTTTTTCCCATTAAAGGTATCGACAATTAAATCGATTGCCTGCTCACCCATTGCATGTATAACCAATTGTATCTGATGTTTCTCGGCCGCTTCCCCTGCACGTAACAGCTCCTCTTTAGTGGTCATCGGAATTCCAAAGTTCTCGTTTCCCCCTAAAAAAGACGGATTGACCCATGCCGTTTGACCTGACACACTGCCATCAGCGAATAATTTAATGCCTCCAACATGATTGGCATGTTCTCTATTCGTATTGTTCTTTTTTAAAATCGGGTCATCCTTAATATTTCCCCATATGTAGTAAAGCACTGCACGTTGCTTCATACCTTTATCGGTGGCAGCATTATATAGGTCCAAGTAATCCACAGGGTTTTTCTTTGCCATCAAGTCCGTAATGGCCGTAATTCCATGTGAAAGTAATTTCGGGCTTAAATCTGCAAGCGCGTTACTATCATGTTCAATCGTTTGAACCGGCATGATTTTCATGACTAAATCCTTAGCATTTTCCCGCAAAACCCCCGTCGGCTCCCCATCTGAATCTCTGTCGATTTTTCCTCCAACTGGATCTTTTGTGCCTTTATTTATTCCTGCAAGCTCCAGCGCCTTACTATTCACCACAACAATGTGGGTACAGGTGCGCGTGATGATAACGGGACTTTTTGTTGTGGCTTTATCTAAATCCCAGCGAGAAGGCGAACGGCGGTCAGCCAATTTCCCTTCATCATACCCCCAGCCTTCTATCCAACTCTCTGGGTCTTGTATTTTCCTTGCTTTACGCACTTCTGTTATTAAATCCTCAATTGATTCGACATCCGGTGGCATACAAGGAATTTGCTTGGAAGAGCTAGCTAGATATAACGGATGCATATGCGCATCGATGAGGCCCGGCAACATGCGCCGTCCCTGAAGGTCTACTCTTTCCCCCTCCATCGCCTCCGTTTCATCTTCTTCCCCAATCCAGTGAATGCGTCCATCACGAATAACCATAGCACTTGCAAAAGGCTGTTCTGGATTAGCTGTGAAGATCTTTGCGTTCACATAAATGATGTCACTGGTCATTCTATCTCTCTCCCTTTTATGAAGTTATCCTAATTTTCCGATTATTCATCAAATAAATCAACCAACTTATTAATCAACTAAAAAAGAGCATCCCAAAATATATCTCATCTTTGGAATACCCTTTTTCATTAATGGACCAGTTATTCTTCGAGGCCTGCACGAAATAGACATGCCCCTAGGAGATTAGGATAAAACTTTCTTAATACGTGCGATCGCCCAATCCAGTTCTTCTTTCGTTATCACTAATGGAGGAGCAAACCGGATTACGGTATCATGCGTTTCTTTACACAGTATATTTTCTTCTTTTAATTTTTCACAATACGGCCTTGCTTCTTCTGTTAATTCGACTCCGATGAAAAGGCCTTTTCCACGTATATCTTTAATCTTCGGGTTATTGATTTCCTTCAAGCTCTCTTTAAAGTATTCGCCTAATTCCAACGAACGTTCCGCAAGTTTCTCATCTTCAAGAATCTCTAAGGAAGCGATGGAAACCGCACATGCCAAGGGATTGCCGCCAAATGTCGAACCGTGTGAACCAGGGTTGAAGACACCTAGGATTTCACGATTGGCAGCTACGCAAGAAATCGGGAAAACCCCGCCGCCAAGCGCTTTGCCCAGAATGTACATATCAGGAACAACATGATCCCAATCGGATGCGAATGTTTTACCTGAACGGCCAAGGCCCGATTGAATTTCATCCGAAACGAATAAGACATGGTTTTCTTTACACAAATCATACGCTGCTTTTAGGAAACCAGCTGGTGGAATGATGATGCCCGCTTCCCCTTGGATCGGTTCGATTAGGAATCCGGCAGTTTGCGGGGTGATGGCCGCTTTCAATGCCTCAAGGTCTCCATAGGGAATCAACTTGATTCCTGGCAGCATCGGTCCGAATCCCCTTCTATATTCCTCATCAGAAGATAATGAAACGGCTGTCATCGTCCGGCCATGGAAATTGCCGATACAGGCGATGATTTCCGCTTGGTCTTCAGCGATTCCTTTTACGTCGTAGCCCCAACGTCTAACAGCCTTGATGGCTGTTTCAACCGCTTCCGCCCCCGTATTCATCGGAAGAGCCATGTCCTTTTGGGTAAGCCTTGCCACCTTTTCATACCACGGACCCAGTTGGTCACTATGGAACGCCCGGGAAGTCAATGTTACACGGTCCGCTTGATCTTTTAGCGCTTGAATGATTTTTGGGTGCCTATGACCCTGGTTCACGGCAGAATACGCACTAAGCATATCCATATATTTGTTTCCTTCAGGGTCTTCCACCCAGACTCCCTCTGCCTTCGAAATGACGATGGGAAGTGGATTATAATTATTGGCCCCATATTGTTCGGTTTGTTCGATTACCTTTTCTGTAACAGTCTTCATGTCGATTCCTCCTATGAATGAAGCGGTTTTCCGCTAATAATGAGTAAAAGTGTTCGTATCCTTACTACAAGATGTCGTTTTTCTTCTATGATTAGTTAATTTGCAAGTTTCATGCCAAAACTCTTACTCCTTACAAAACAGGTCCGTACGCCATTAATCTCACTGAGCATGCAAAGGTATTCGGCACTTTTATGCAAAATACACTTGCGGTGCAATAAACAATTGCACCAATATTGGATTTACTTTACAATTGTCTCAAACAAAGGAAAAACCTAAGGGGGGGTGCATCATGGATTTTAACCAACTTATGAAGATGGATGGTTTTCAACCGATTCTTTATTCGCTCGTGGATGTGATCGATACAGGTATTCATATTATAGATAGAAAAGGCCTGACAATTGTCTATAACAAAAAGATGGCCGAAATTGAGGGAATGCCTTCAGAAGATGTATTGGGGGAAAAGATTCACGATATATTTAAATTTAAAGAAGAAACGGAAAGTACCCTGATCAGGGCCCTTCACTCCGGGAAAGTAACCGAAAACTCGAAACAGACCTACTTCAATAGCCTCGGTCAGCAAATTTCCACCATCAACAATACGTATCCGATATTTGACACAGAGCAAAAGATTATTGGGGCCATCGAGGTCGCCAAGGATATCACTAATCTTGAAAGGATCATTCGAGATAATATATTAAACAAGGGAGACACCCGATATACCTTCGACAGCATCTTAGGGGTCAGTGAGAATTTCTTGGAGGTCATCGAAAAGAGCAAGCGTTCCACAAGAACCTCTTCCTCGATTCTCATTGTCGGGGAAACCGGGACCGGTAAGGAACTTTTTGCACAAAGCATCCATAATGGAAGCAGCCGCTCGAACCATCCATTCATCAGTCAAAACTGCGCAGCACTACCTGATAGTTTGATAGAAGGAATCCTTTTTGGAACGAAGAAAGGAGCCTTCACGGGATCGATTGAACGGCCAGGACTGTTTGAACAAGCAGAAGGCGGTACCATTCTTCTTGATGAAATCAATTCCTTGAACCCGAGCTTGCAGGCGAAATTATTGCGGACCCTTCAAGAAAGGACGATTCGTCGGGTAGGTGATACGAAAGATAAGAAGATTGACGTTCGTGTCATCGCTACGATTAACGAAGACCCCATTGATGCGATTTCAAGCGGGCGCTTACGGAAGGATCTTTATTACCGTTTAAGTGTGGTGTCTTTATTCATTCCGCCGCTCCGTGAACGAAAAGACGACATTTCATTGCTCGCTCAGTCCTTTATTGAAAAATTCAATGCGCTGTTCGAAATGGATATCGAAGGAATCAGTGAAGAGGTCTACAATCTTTTTTATGAATATGAGTGGTCTGGAAACGTAAGGGAGCTTGAACATATCATCGAAGGAGCCATGAATTTGCTAGAACCTGGTGATAAAAGCATAGAAATTTCGCACCTTCCCTCCCTCTTCAAAAAGAAGGCTCATTTGGAAGAAGCGGAACCAAGACGCATAGTGGATTCCCTCCCTCCCGCGGGAACGCTCCCTCTCGATGATTATATCGCGCATACAGAGAAGCTTTATTTGGAAAAAGTGTTAAAAGAACATAACCAAAATATCTCACAAGCGGCGAGGGCCTTGAATATTAGCCGCCAAAGCCTTCAGTACCGCTTAAAAAAGTATCAAGTCAAAAATCCCCTCACTTAGAAAGTGGGGGAATACCCTTTTAAGAAAAGTACGAACCTGTCTTTTTATAGCGTCTCCAGCATATGAACACATAGATCATGGCTACCGTAATAAAACAGACAAGGTAATACATCAACATCTCATTCGTCATCATAATTTGAAAAACGTCTTCCCAGCTCGTATCCTACAGAAATATTTTGTATGGAGTTTCTACACCATAAGAAATCGGAACCGGCCGATCTTTATATGCATAATAGGAATGGCTTGTGACTTCTTTTGTCAGGTACACAGTTCCGTTCGCTCGCTTCTCAAAGCTGAGTGCTAAAAAATAATTCAATCCATCTAGGAGATGTATAAATGGATAATCTCTCTACATTAATGGGGACAGGTAACTGGTTAGGCATTCTTTCTACGATATTATTCATCCTTGGCTTTTATTTCACCCTTACTTTCTTCCAAAGCTTAAAGTCAGGGGATGAGCGCATTATCAGACAGTATAAATTAGCGGCCGTTATTTCCTTAGCCCTTGGATTGTTGGTTCCTGCACTTTATAATCTGTATTTGGTAAACGAAATGATGCCATGACGTGGCAACTAAAGCTTAAAGTGCAATGCACTTCAAGCTTTTTTCGTTCTCTAGTTCTTTTACCATCACATAAGCCTTATTCATTCTCCCTCTTCTTGCATTTCAATCCTGCAAAAAGCCTGTATAAATCCATTCCAATCTTCATCAAAAACCCTAAATTCCTATGTTTCCAAAAAATATCTTTAATTCATACTATTTTTCGCTGGTAAAAAAGTAATAAATGATGTATCATACTCCTAGTATTTATTATTCAGAGTAGATTAATAGGAATTGGAGAGGATTAAAATGATTGGTTATGTTTTCTTGAATATCGCCATAATGATTGTCCTATTGGGCGTTCTGTTTTATATGAACAAAAAACATATTTCCTTTACAAAAAGGGTGTTCACTGCACTTGGGTTAGGGATTGTGTTCGGTCTGCTGATGCAGTACTTTTATGAACCTGGATCGGTAGCGATTGTCAAATCTGCCGATTGGTTTAGCATCGTAGGTTCTGGTTATGTTAAATTTCTACAAATGATCGTTATGCCACTCGTATTCATTTCGATTTTGTCGGCGTTTACGAGATTGAAACTTACAAGCAATATCGGTAAAATCAGTGTCTTGATCATCGGGATTTTACTTGGTACGACTGCTATTGCGGCAGCCATCGGTATTACATCCGCTACCGTCTTCAATTTAGAAGCCGTTCAAATTGAACAAGGGGACGCGGAAACGAGTCGCGGAGTTGAAATTACGGAAAAAACAGGTTCTATCGAAGATAAAATGTCCATGCCGCAACAAATCATCGAGCTAATCCCAGCCAATCCGTTCCTTGATTTAACGGGTGCTCGTTCGACTTCGACGATTTCTGTGGTTATCTTTGCCGCATTTCTTGGAATCGCCTATCTAGGGGTTAAAAGAAAACAGCCGGAACACGCTGAGTTTTTCTCTAAAATCGTCGATGCCCTGCATAGCATCATTATGCGTGTAGTGACATTGATTTTACGCTTAACTCCTTATGGGATCTTGGCAATCATGACAACTACCGTCGCTACAAGTGACCTTGATGCCATCCTTAAATTGGGTAAATTCGTGGGAGCTTCTTACGTAGCCCTTATCGTGATGTTCTTGATTCATCTGCTATTACTGACGATTGCAGGATTGAATCCAATCACCTATTTCAGAAAAGCATTCCCTGTCTTATCGTTCGCTTTCACAGCTAGGTCAAGTGCAGGTGCATTACCAATGAACATCCAAACGCAAAAGCAACTAGGTGTCTCTGAAGGGATTGCCAACTTTGCCGGATCATTCGGGTTATCCATCGGACAAAATGGTTGTGCCGGTATCTATCCAGCCATGCTGGCCGTCATGATTGCACCGACAGTCGGAATCGATCCGCTATCTCCATCCTTTATCGCCACATTGATCTTGATTGTGGCCATCAGTTCGTTTGGAGTGGCAGGTGTCGGTGGTGGTGCAACATTCGCAGCCATCCTCGTCCTTTCTGCAATGGACTTACCGGTAGCATTGGCAGGACTATTGATCTCGGTTGAACCATTGATCGACATGGGTAGAACCGCCTTGAATGTTAGCGGAAGCATGACTTCAGGTGTGCTGACTAGTAAAATTACGCACGACCTGGATAAAGAACAATATAACGAAACATCTGTAAAACTAGATACTGAAATGTAATTCCTTAACCCCCATCTCAGCAACGAGATGGGGGTTTTGTTTTTCCGTTAACCTTTTTAAAAGAAAATTCACTTTCTAGAGAAGAAAAGTTATATAATAATTGTTAGATAATGGATACGGAGGTTGAGTATGAAAAAAAGTTCCTCAATCATCATTGCGGTGGCCATCATAATAGGTTTCACGATCCTCGGTTTATTTCTAAGAGTTGCATTAGAAGATGATTCAAAGGGAATAAACCATGAAGATCGATATGAACTAGTGCCCGTAAATGATAATAATATGGTCATCTTTGATAAGAAGTCCGGGGATTACTGGAATAAATTCATTCCGAGTGAAGAAGGCCCTACAGATTGGAAAAAAGGTTATTCTCCCATTAAACATAGTGACCATTAGAATAAGTAAATTGGACCATCTCATTTTGAGGTGGTTTTTTAGTATGCAGCACTCTCCCCTCACTCCTACAAAAACAAATTGATCGACCTTCCGCACCTTCATTTTCTCGATACCTCGACTCTCTTGTCTGTAATTGTATGATAATGTCGGTAGTTTAAATTTTCTAAAAACATAACTTACTTTATTTTCCATGTTATATTATTAAAGTAAAAAATCCAAAAGAAATGTAAGGTGAGCAAACTGACAATAGAAGTTTTAATTTTGCACTATATTCAAGAGACACGCCAAAAGCCTTTTCATGCAGATGAGTTATTAGATTATATTCAAAAAGAATACTTAAGTGGAAATTTATCAATTCTCCAATACAAAGACCTTTGCAAAGAATTATATAGGCGAGGCGCAAAAAAACAACTTCATTTAGGATAACTCCCCCGATAGCTTGCATACTACCAAAAAAGGACTGCCCTTATGAGACAGTCCTTACTATTTTTTATAGGTCGCTATTTTTCATTCTTTTTTTCAAACGTTCTGCCCGAAAGTGGTGCGCCTGAAAACCCTTTCTACCGCTGAACATATACTGGGCCGCAGCATATACACCGCAAGCAACAAGGATACCCGCCAAAGCATCCAAAATGGCATGCTGTTTCGTGAATAAAGTGGATAGGATAATAAGCGCTCCCATAACCGTCACACTCATGTACTCCCACTTGTGATCCTCTTTCCTGTTATAAACGATAATCATCATGATAAACGTCGTCATTACATGGATACTCGGCAAACAGTTGACCGGCTGATCATGCATGTAGATGAAACGAATCAGATTAGCAAAGATATCATCCCCCGTCACTATTGGACGTGGCACTGTCGTTTGCCAAAAAATATACACAACAAAGCAAATCAGTTTCCCTGTTACTAAACTACTTATCGCAACGAAATATTGCTTTCGATCGACAAAGCAATAATAAATCAGCAAACCATATATAAATGGATACCAAAGTAAATAGGGGAAAATAAATTCCTTGATAAAGGGAATTCCATCATCTATCTTCGTCGTGACTTCAACTACATCACTCGGTATTTGGTTAATGACTGAGTAAATGACACTAGTAACGACAAACAATAATAAATAACTCAATGGGTAAAGATTTTTCATGGTTTTTTTCATAGCTTACTCCGTTTTTATATATTAGTATTTTTATAACAGGTTTTTACCCTGATCCATCCTATATGAACCATTTCTTAATTCCTACCGTTTTTAAAGCTATGATTAGGTTAAAATCTTTATTCTTGGCGGACAAAACCCTATCCAAGAAAAAGTTTTAAGAAGACAACTTAAAAAAAGGTATGTAACCCCTACTCTAACCACGATATAACAATCATTAAAACCCCAATAACCGCTACGACAACCGGTCCTACGACAAACAATCCGAATAATAACGATAAAATGGCATCCATAAAGGTACGTCCGGGGCCTACTTTCTCTTTTCTTTCGGCAAGTAATAAGTCTTCAAGAGATGCAACCTTTTGTTTAAGTTCCTGTAACTCCTGAATAACTTTTGTATCTTGATCCAAACCCCCAACTCCCTACCTCATTTTCTGTCGTTAATTATATCACGCACACCCATCAAAAGTATTAAATGATTAAAAAACACTCACATATTTTACCTGGTAAAATAGGAAAATAGTAATCTATAGATTTCAAATAATTCAGGAAATGTTACAATAATAAAGTTGAGTTCCATCAATCTATAGAAATTGTGGGGTACTATACATTTTATGAGAACATTAGGATTACTGAGAGGCTTCAACTTTTTATACTTTGGTTTACTTGCCATTTTCATTCCTTTTCTACCAGTCTATCTAGACGATCAGGGACTGTCACCAGGCCAAATCGGCTTTATCATTGGGACAGGAGGGTTTGTGACGTTGATTACCCAGCCTTTATGGGGCATGATCAGTGACAAGACGAAGACGATTCGTAAAGTCCTGTTGCTGTTGATTCTTTTCTCAAGCATCCTCGGTTATTTTCTATACGATTCGGGAAGCTATCTTCTATTGATTCTATTTGCAATGCTATTATATTTCTTCCTGATGCCGATTGACCCACTGACGGAAAGCCTCAATTTTACGATTGCTGAATCGAATGGAATCAGTTATGGATCTATCCGTACATATGGCGCGTTAGGGTATGCTGTCATCTCACTGATCACGGGGTATGTGATGTCCCATTTCGGTGCGAACAGTCTGGCATGGCTCTTTTCTGGTATTGGTTTTATCGGTTTTGTGATCATCTGGATGATGCCAGACGCACCCGTCTCTGGAAAGCCCGTTACGATGAAAACACTCAAGCACTTTTTTAGCAATAAAGAGACCCTACTATTCCTGTTACTGGTCTTCATTTGTGCCGTCCCAGCCAGGATGAACGATACGTTCCTAGGTGTGTACATTCGAGAACTGGGAGGAAGCACCACACTTGTAGGCCTCACTTGGTTCTTGGCAGCCGGTAGCGAAATTGTCGTGTTCGCACTAAGCTTCTGGTGGCTTCGGAAGGGTAAGGAAATCATCATCATCTCCTTCGCGGCCGCATTTTTCTTTATCCGGTATTTCGTCTCGGCCTGGCTGACCGATCCGCACCTGTTAGCTTACTTGCAGATCATGCAACTGTTGACATTCCCTATTTTCTACTCGGCTGCCATACAGTATCTGTACCGGATCGTGCCGGCAGAATGGCGTGCCACAGGGCAGACGATATTGGCCTTGCTGTTCTTTGGAGTTTCGGGAATCCTTGCTTCTTATATAGGGGGAGCTATATACGGAGCGTTTGGAGGGAAAGTCCTTTATCTTTCGATTTCTTCCATCTCATTCGTCGGAATGGTGTTCGCACTGATTCTTTACCGGATTTATGGGAAGAAGGAGATTATGGTGAAAGCAGAATAAGGCACGAAAAAGTCGACTCCTGTTACAGGAATTCGACTTTTTTGTTTTATTAAAATTACCTACTCCTTCACTTAGTAAAGCCATTCACAAAAAGGCCCACCGTGTCTAGCTCATCTTCGGTTAAATTGCGGTTTAGCTTTATGGCCAACTCTTGCTCCATCAATTCTTGGTTCCCCTGATGTTTGCCGACAAGATTGGCACAATCCTTAAATAACTTGAACTCCTGCTCCATCTCCTGTTTCGTGCATGGCTGATCATGATGGGAAAGGATATACGTTTCGGCATGATAGGCTTCGATCTTCTCAACAAGCTTCAATGCCTTTTCAGCCGTGTAATTCCATTTATCCGCATAGAGGTTGGCATACAGGCAATCGCCCAATATTAAGGTCTTTTCCTCAGGTACATACACAATACAAGAATCAGCGGCATGATCCCCACCTACGTGTTCTACGATGCATGTTATATCCCCCAAATCAATGGTTAGCGACTTTTCAAAAACAATATCAGGAAGCTTCAGGGAAATGTCCCTTTCTGTACCGAACTCCAACTTGATGGCGTCGGCACAAAATGGAATCTCGATCCCTTCCTTTACCCGCTGATCAAGGGAATGATCATCCCAGGAAAGCGGCTGCATCTCTTTAATGTTCCTGTACGTTCCCTTCTCGCATATCACAGGAATATCGACAGTTTCCAGCCCAAATACATGGTCCCAATGTGAATGGGTAAGAACAAGCATGTCCCCGCTCAGATTGGCCTTCAGCAATTCATCATGAAACAGTTGCGCATGTGAAACGGAATTACCCGCGTCAATGACGAGTGTTTTCTTTGTTCCGGAAACAGCAGTTAGAATCGGGCGATCGGTTTCCTCTACTCTCGTCAGATAGACGATATGTTTCGATACAGGTTGTAAAGTTTGCATGGTTCACTTCTCCTTTGGCCCGATGGACAGTCTTCAATCAATCAGTATAGATAAAGTATAGCAAATTATAGGACCATAGTTATAAGGTAATATAAAAATTTCGTAGGCCCTATCCACTTTCAGGAAATTTGTGGTACAGTAAATAATAATTTTATCAGAATAATCAAAATAAATTTGGTGGTGTTAACATGGAAAACTTTTATGTATTTATCATGATGTGCATTCTTCTCATACTATTACCCGGTCCCGATACGGCGATCGCAACTAAGAACACCTTTTTGGTCGGGAAAACGGGAGGTCTACAAACGATGTTTGGTACGTGTTGTGCCCTTCTCATTCATACAACGGCCGCTGTTTTAGGGCTATCAGCGATTATCGTTAAATCCTCCTTATTATTTTCCATTTTTAAATATGCTGGTGCCGTGTACTTAATTTATCTAGGAATTAAGACATTATGGGGTTTGAGGAATAGGGAAGTGGCAGCAACGGATGAAATGCCGGCCGAGTATAAATACGAAAACAAGTCTTGCTTTAAACAGGGGTTCCTGACCAATTTGCTCAATCCGAAAGTGGCCGTGTTCTTTCTTACATTTCTACCACAGTTCGTGAATCCTGGACATGATACATTCCTGCCATTTCTATTGATGGGGGCTACTTACACCATTTTGACTGCACTATGGTTCTTCTTCTACATCTACTTGCTTAACCAGATCAGTGCTTTCATGAAAAAACCGCGGACCCAAATGGTTTTTGAAGGAATTACGGGTACAATCCTGATCGGTTTTGGGCTAAGGTTAGCTCTGGAGAAAGCTCATAATTGATGTAAAGGGTTGGCTAATTAGAGGCAAAGGCAGCAATCACAAGATTGCTGCCTTTTCATTTGCTTCAAGCCACATGCCGGTCTCGTCCGGACATCATGCCAAATATCATGAGCAATACAGATATGAGGATGAGTGCAGTTAGCGGAATGGTCCACTCTTGAGCCAAATCAAACAAGAATCCAATGAATATCGGCCCAACGGCGGCAAGTAGGTACCCAGTTGATTGGGCCATTCCGGATAGCTCGGCGGCTTGACTCGCATTCCGAGCGCGAATGCCGATATAACTTAGTGCGAGTGGAAAATTCCCTCCCAGTGCGATTCCAATTAACGTGATACTGACAATCAGAATGGAAAAAGAAGAACCAAGCCATAACCCTGTATATCCGATGATTGAGCATAATCCCAGCCCAAAAGCTAGCCAAACCTGAGATTTAAGTCGTGTAGCAATTACAGGAATGAAGAAACTGGATGGCAGCCCAACCAATTGGGTGAACGAAAGTAACCATCCAGCAGTCTCCCTGCTTAGTCCATGATTAATTAAGACTTCAGGTAACCACGCAATCGTCACATAAAATAAAAAAGATTGAAATCCCATGTATAAGGCGATTTGCCAAGCAAGTGGGGAACGCCAGATTTTCGTTGCACTTAAACTGACACTTCTTATTGGGTTTCCTTTGCCCTCATTCAACCTGAGAAGGTATATCCAAACCACGATGGCCAGTATCGATGGAATCCCCCAGACGATTAATCCCCCTTGCCAACCAAGGTTCAACCCAATTGCTAGTGGAACGCTCAGCCCGGAAGCAAGAGAAGCAATCAACCCCATGGAAGTGGAATATACGCTGGTCATCAGACCGAATTTCTGCGGGAATTTATCCTTGATGATGACTGGTAAAAGAACATTTCCGATGGATATTCCCATCCCCACAAGAATGGTCCCCAGAAATAGGAATATCGTTATCGAAAGTGACCGAATGCATATCCCAATTAACAGAACGAACAACCCGAGCAATAAAGTCTTCTCATTCGTCAACCGATTGGCGATTTTCGGAACGATAGGCGACATGATGGCAAACGTAATTAACGGAAAACTCATCAACAAGCCTGCACTCCAATGGGAAAGCCCAAGGTCTGCCTGAATCACGCCAACTAATGGTCCGACCGAAGTGATGGCTGGACGCAAATTGAAGGCAACAAGGACGATGCCCAACGTGAAAAAAAATAAAAATAATGAGTTCTTTTGAACAGCTACCTTTTGTTGCTCCATTCAATATATCCTCCTAAAACGAATGAAATTTCTAATGATATTACAATAGAATATCACAATCGAAATGGAAGAAGTTTAATGGAGTTACTTTTTATAGAAAATAAATCAAACCAATGCTCTCCAAAATATCGCTATTTTTGAAAGGGTATTTAATAAGATAGCCTTATACGACTTGTCCTTTTTCTCATCTTTTGGTGTCTCTATCTTCTCTTTATTATCCGCAACAAGTGTGCTGCTACTGATTTTGTTATCTATGGCCTCTGTCAGCTGTTGTGCGAAATCCTCGCTATCAATGACGACCATCGAGTCTGTACTTAAAAATGATGATCGTGGATCCAGGTTGAAGGAACCAACTGCACTGATCCGTTGATCATAGACGACCGATTTGGCATGTAAGGAGTAGTGATCCGCATATTCATAAAGTCGTACACCAGTCTGTACGATATCTTCTCTCGTATCCAAGTAGCCAGAAAAGGCAAAAACATTGGGAGTGGATTTTACGGAATTCGTGAGCATTGTCCAATCGGCAGCCGAATTCATGTTATCTGGTACATACTTCTTCATCTCTTTTGTAGGTATCACATACGGACACTGCATCAAGACGGACTGTTCTGCTTCCGTTCCTAAATCAATAAGCGATTGCCAGACAACAGGTTGTTTCTTGAACCGTCCGATTGGATTTCGGATAAAGCTCACTCGTTTTGTGGGAGTCGTTATTGCACTCCATTTAATCGAAGGGGTAACAAAATTCTCATTGGCTTTAATGGCCTTGTTATATTGACTGGATAACTTTTTCTTTTCCTCTTCCCCTTTTGCAACCTGTCTTTTTGAAAGGTCAGAGAAAGGATTGCTCGTATAGGGATGATGCCATAATTCATCTATATACTCTTTCATTTGAGCGTTTGCACTTTCTTCTCCTTGGTCTTCATTGAAGATGATGACATCCCGATCATGAACAAAGTTCTTTGGTGGTTTTTTTGCTAAATATTTATCGGCTATATTTCGTCCACCAATAATACCCAGCCTGCCATCTGCCAGCATGATTTTATCATGAAGCCTGTTGTTCCATGTCCATGGCTGGAATATCTTAAACGATTCATAATACCTTAATTCAATATTATCGTGCGACGCCAAAGCATAACGGACATCACTCATTTTAAAGCGAAGGCCATGACAAATCCCATCCACAAGGATTCGGACCTTGACACCACGATCAGCTGCTTCGATAAGGGCACCCAGAATGAGCTCTGTTGATTTACCTTTTGCGATAGAATAATAGGCAATATCAATGGATTCTTCCGCTTCCTGAATCATTTGGATGCGAGCACGTCCTGACTCGTAACCATCTTCAAGCAACAGAACCCGATCTGAAGAATTTCCCCTCCCCATAAATTCACTCACATCATTAGTTGGCATATCCCCTTTTTTCTCCAACGGAAAATAGAACAGAACAACCGCTGTAGCCAATGCATAAAGGACATATAAGAGACATACAAGTAGTGCTCCTATCACGATTTTTTTTGCCATTGAATTCCTTGCCTCCTTCCTCCCACTTTCCTCATACTATTTGTATAAAGGAAAAACTCTATACAAGGGAGTTCTTTGGTTGCCTGTTACCCCGCACAATCTCTTGAATTCTTTAATATTCTGCTTTTGCCTTTTTCGAAATCAAATGGAAAATATGAGTCGAGGAGTCTTGTGTAAAGGGGTAACGTAAAAAAAGGTTCCTCTCAGTGGATACCACTTCGAGACAACCTTGAGGAGGATTATATGTTTTAAGTTATTTTTCCTACGGGGTAGTAGTAGAGAGTAAAATAGTTGCTGCTACACCTCCAGCAAATGCTCCACCACCAGTGGTGATTCTGACTGTTATTAAATCACACTGCTCCACTGCAAAATCAGCGGCTGCAAATGCACAACAATTCGGGGTTACCGCTGAATTCGGCCCCGTTATTGAGGCAATGATACCCGTTGCTTCAGGAGTACCAAAACCACAATTCGTGCTTATAAATATCTCAGCGGATGCTATGTTTCCGGTTCCTAAAGCATTATCACGGATATTTAAGACCAAACCTGTAATGGTGGCATCCTGAGGAACAACTAATGTGTTTCGTACAAAACTTGCTGAAGAAGTACCTAAACTAAGAAAATCCAGATTTCCAATGGATTGATCTGTTTCAAGGAAAACTGTCATTCCACCTGGACCAGTCGCTCCAATGGACACATCTTGTCTGTTCACCTTAATCTCTACTTTTTATTCAACAAACGCTATCCCGTTATTAGCCTTATTTCAAACAGATGCTCATAAAATTTTTCAAACAATCAAAGGATATAACTTATTGATAGGAATTTATAATTGATTAATATAACCTTCACAAAGATCCCTTATGATAAGTCGAAAAGGAGTGATTAGATTGGGGAAAGTAATTGGTTTTATTGGGAGTCTGCTTTTGCTTGTAGGAACCATGGGCATGGTCCCTACAAGTTATACCTATGCCGAGGAGCTATCGCACTTCAACAAAAAACTAGTGGATGTACAGGTATTATCCTTCAATATCCACCATGCCGTCGGAATTGACGGAGTTTTGGACATGGAACGGATTGCGAACACGATTGAATTGGGGAATGCAGAGATTATAGGGTTACAGGAGGTGGACAAGCATTGGTCGGGACGGAGTCATTTCGAAAACCAGACAAAATGGTTGGCTGAACGCTTGGACATGCATTATACATATGCAGCCAACTTGGACCGTGATCCTCTTAATGCAAGAGAGCATCGTCGTCAATATGGCACAGCCATCTTAAGTAAGTACCCCATTATTTCTGCACAAAATCATTTGTTGTCGAAGGTTGGGAATACCGAACAGCGGGGATTACTAGAGGCTAAAATTAATGTAAAAGGCAATCTTCTCGAAGTTTATAATACACACCTTTCCTTAACAACGGAAGAACGTCAACTACAAATGGATGAGATTGTCGCTATCTCCCATGACGTAAAAGGACCGAAAGTCATCATGGGAGATTTGAATACAACACCTGAAAGTAATGAGATGCAGCTACTTTTATCTAATTTTCATGATAGCTTTGCTCATCTTATCCATGCATTCACATACTACGCTGATGATGGAACGCCCAAAAGAATTGATTACATTCTGACATCCAAAGGGATAAAAACATCAAATGTAAAAGTGATTTCTTCTTTAGCTTCTGACCATCTTCCATTGACCGCTACCCTAACTTTCTTTTCTCCTGAATTTTAGAAAAATGAAATGACTACCCGCCCACTTTAATACTCAACTTTCAGGGGAGTCGAGTTCATTTTTTAAAAAGAATATACTTTATGTTTAACCCTAATCGCTTTATATTATGGAAACAAAAGGTATACTAAGAGAGAAAGAATAACGGAAAGGAGTGACTAGTTTGCGAAGAGGTCTCTCTTTTGGACGGTTGTTTTCCAAAAAGAAAGCATTGGATGTGAAGGTTATGTCCTTCAATATTCACCATGGAGTCGGCATTGATGGGATTCTGGATATGGAACGGATTGCGAGAATAGTAGAAGTTGAGGGCGCTGAAATAATTGGACTACAAGAAGTGGACAACCAATGGTCGGAACGAAGTGATTTCGAAGATCAAGCAGAATGGTTGGCCCAGCGCCTTAACATGCATTATATATATATGGCTAACATCGATCGTGCTCCTTTCAAGACTGGGAAAAACCGTCGACAGTATGGAGCGGCCATTTTAAGTGCCTATCCAATTGTCCATGCGCAAAATTACCTATTAACGAAAATTGGGGAATCTGAGCAACGCGGACTATTGGAGATCGTTATTGATATTAAAGGTTATAAAATTAACGTATACAATACTCACCTTGCCTTAACTGCTAATGAACGCCATATTCAACTGAATGAAATCATTCAGATATCTCATGCAAAAAAAGGTCCTAAGGTATTGATGGGTGACTTCAATACAACGCCTCAGAGTAAAGAGTTGCTTTCTATTTCCTCTCATTATAATGACGCTTTCGCCGATCAAAACGAAGCATATACGTACGATGCGGAGGGCATTCCCAAAAGAATTGATTACATTTTCACTTCGAAAGAGATAAAGACATCACAGGCAAAGGTCATCTATACCCCTGGCTCTGACCACTATCCTATTATTGTCACGCTAACATTAAATTAATTACTCGCCTTTTCAACTATTGAGGGCGAGTTTTTATGTACCATGAAACTCTTTCTAAAAGCATTCCTTAATAAGTAAGAAACGTATATAACGCATAAAATAACATCAAAATCTGTACGACAACAAAAGCACATTTACAGCCTTAATAGGATCTCAAAAGAGGTGCCTTATTTCTAAAATGAAAGTTAAATAAATTCAAAATACATATTACCCAGGAAACTTTATAACCCTCCCCCTGCCAAATGGATTATTTTTCAAAAAATATTGTGTCTAACTTGTGAACAAGTATGAAATAGCTTAATATATATATAAAAGAGGGAGGAATTTCCATGATTAAGCAACCGTCAAAAGTAAGCGTTTTCAACTATGGTTTTGCTTTAGGTGTCTCGGAAGTGTTTTTCTTAACAAGCTTTTACCTTAGCATTCTTGATGTATCTTACTTCGCTGTAGCTTTACCGTTCTCTGCTGTATTTCTCTTAGTCTCCTTGTACTTTTTTATCCGTACAGATAAAGTCGCAAAGACTTTACACAAACAACGGGTAGAAAGGGAAGCCGTCTATTCTTTTTATCATAAGTCATTCGGAATTTTCCTAATCATAATCGCCGCTTTGATTTGCATCGCACTTGCCTATTTACCTTTCATACAACAAGGAGGGCACTTCTACATCCTGTATTGCGTACCGATGGCCATCTTATGCTTGGTTCCTTGCATAGCATCTTATAAAGGGATGAAATTGTCCAAACTCAACATTGACAAGGTTTCACCTCATATTGATATGAACTAATGATGAATTCAATTTCATTTAGCTTACACTTTAAAAAGAGAGATGTGGATGGGTACTGTTCTTTTACAAACCATGTAATGAGCAGGCCCATCCCCTAACATTTACAGGTACAGTCGTCGCACATCCTCATACTTACCGTTAGCTGCTTTACAAAACCCCAAACTTCTTTCCAACGTTACTAGAATATACATGTGCATTTTCCAACCTTTTTACTTCATGCTTTTTCCTTTTCACTTACATATTCAAAGAAGCCCAGACTATTACCCCAGGGATCACTAAACGGTCCCCACTTCACTGGAACCTCCTCTCTTGAATAAATCTCAAAAAACTCTACTCCAAGTTCTTCAATAACTCTTTCTCGCTCTTTTTCCATACTATCTACCCCTATACGTAACGGTCCACTTCCTTCTGATGGCGTTCCTTCCGCTACCTGCAGCCAACTCCCTGGAATGAGTTCCCACTCCACGAAACCTTCATGAGGAATAAAGTCAGGTTTACGTTTCAAAAAAGATTCATACCAACGACGTCCTCTTTCTATATCGGCAACTCGAATTTGTACCGTCATTTCATATATCATTGATTCGCCTCCTTGAATAATTATTATCTACTTGCTATTCATGTTCTCCATTTACTTCCACACATTTAGTTCATTACGCCTTTCCCACCCTTTATTTTCAAGGTGTTGATCCTCTCCATTCCAGTAATCATTGGTTTTGCACGTTTTATTAATGTCTGTGTAGCTTCAAGTGTTAAAGAGTCTTGATGTGCCTTTTCGTTGCTCCATACTTCATGTACGTATACAGTGTGTAGCTCATCTTCAGAAACACTTACGAGATATATTTCGCATTCCTCTAGATTCCTCATCGATTCTGCTGCTTCTAATAAAATATCCACCACGTTATCTCGTTCCCCTTCTCGCACGATGAATTTGCCATACAAACCGAATTTACTCATATAATCCTCTCCATTTCCCATAATAACTACTCTAATCTTCTACAGCCAAGTACCATTATCCTTTGTTACTATTTGAATTTTCCGTCTATTTTGAGCAAAAAAAAGCATGACCATAGCCTAACTCGAAAAGGAGTTCGCTATGCTCATGCTTTTTTTATTATGATGATTGTTTTTCTTTTTGAACTCGCTTTTCCTCTGCAGGCCAAGCACGTTTAATGAACAATGTTAAAACTAGCGCCAAACCGGCAATGAAGGTTGAAACAAGGAAAGAGAAGTTAATGCCATCTAACATGGCTTGCATCCCAATTTGTTCCTGTGTTTTTGCCATCCATTCAGCTGTAGGTTGGCTTGTCAATTTACTCATGGCTGCAGTCATAAGATCCTTACCAGTTGATTCCGCTCTGTTAGACATGACCGTAACAAGCAATGCTGTTCCGATTGCACCTGAAACTTGGTTCAGCGTGTTATTCATCGCAGTACCATGTGGATTCATACGAGCTGGTAACGAGTTTAGACCATTTGTCATGATTGGCATCATCGCCATAGACATCCCTAGCATCCGTACAGAATAAAGAACCATAATATTTCCGTATGTTGTTTCCATGGACAACTGACTAAAGAAATAGGTAGTAACCACCGTGATTAGCAAACCTAGAGCCGCAAGAACGCGTGCTCCAAACTTATCAAAAAGCTTACCTGTAATTGGCGACATGAGTGCCATGATGATTGCACCAGGAAGCATCAATAGGCCTGAATCAAACGGTGAAATGCCACGAAGTGTTTGGATATACATCGGCATCAAAATCATGGCCGAGAACATTGCCATGTTCAACACAATGGAGATGGTCGCTGATAAGGCAAACATCGGATGTGCGAAAATCCTGAATTCAAGCATCGGTGTTTCCATTTTAAGTTGGCGTACAATGAATAGAATCAGTGAAACAGCACCGACTGCTAATGATCCATACACCCAAGGACTATCCCAGCCTTTACTACCCGCTGAACTGAATCCGTAAAGTAATCCGCCGAAACCTAAACTAGATAAAAGGACTGAAAGGATATCGATTTTAATATCCATTTTTTCTTTCTTGTCTTTCAGTTTGAAGAAGCCAAGAACCAGTACAAGGATTGCCAATGGAGTGATAACGTGGAAAAGCATTCTCCAGTTATAGTGTTCCACAATCCATCCTGATAACGTTGGTCCGATAGCAGGGGCAAACATCATGACTAATCCGAACAACCCCATTGCCGATCCACGCTTTTCAACAGGGAATGACGTTAAAAGAACGTTCATCAATAATGGCATCATGATGGCTGAACCAGCTGCCTGAACCATCCGTGCTCCTAATAAAAGTGGGAATACATGTGCAGCACCTGCAACAATGGTTCCGATTGAGAATAGGAGCATCGCTGTCAAGAACAGGTTCCGTACCGAGTATTTTCTTATTAGGAAGGCAGTTGTCGGAATCATGATTCCGTTCACCAGCATATATCCTGTTGCCAACCATTGGACGGTTGCTGTCTCGATTTCAAGGTCTCTTGATATTGATGGTAGTGCAATATTCAAAAGAGTCGAGTTAAGTATCGATATGAATGCCCCAATCATTAGGATGGCTAATATGCCATAAGGGGGCTTCTTTTCTATTGTCTGAGTAGTACTCACTTTTTATCTATTCCTCCATTCAAACTATTGGTTCATTTTCTTATACGGTAAGTCTAACTTTCTGCATAAAATATATAATATACTCCTCGTTCAGATTTTGCAATAAAAATTTATTACGGTATTATTGGGTTTGTGCTGTTATTGAAAATAGTATACGATTACATTTATACAGGCATTATAATGAAATAAGGGTGATCTGATGAATGAACGCAAGCAAAATGTCATCGAAACAGCTCATAAGTTGTTTATCGAAAAAGGCTATCAAGCGACTTCCATCCAAGATATATTAGATGGCAGTGGCATTTCCAAAGGTACATTTTATAATTATTTCCCTTCTAAGGGCGAATTATTTATGGCTATTTTCGGTTCCTTCTATAAAAAAGTCCGCTTCGAACGTGAAGAACTATTAATTGGACAAGATGTAGCCGATATTGAAATATTCATTAAACAGCTAGAGATTCAAATGATGGCGAATAAACAAAGTAAATTACTCATATTAATTGAGGAAGTCCGAGTATCCAACGATGAGGAATTAAAGGAATTCATCAAACGTATACAACTAGTAAGTGTTCGTTGGATGTTAGGTCGTTTTCTCGATATATTTGGGGAAAGTAAAAAACCCTATTTATTAGATCTCACTATTCTCTTCAACGGTATGATGGCCCATATGAGTTATTTTAGTTTTCAAGCCAAAGATGTCGCAGTATCAGAAATCAAAATCATCCGCTACTGCATGAATCGAATCGTCGACTTAGTCAATGGAGTATCCCAATGCGGAGAGCGAATCCTTGATCCAGAATTAATCGATACTTGGCTACCAACTTTTAAAAACAATATGCATCAATGTCATAATGACTTGATGAAATCCTCCTTGGCTCTAAAAAAGGCTACACACCGTTCCCTTCCTTGTCGAGAAGATCAGACGAAAGCAAATGAACTAATTGACTTCATTCAAGAGGAATTAATGTCCAGTAAACCTCGAGTATTTTTGATAGAGAGCTTATTACAGGTCATTAAGACCCAATATGCCGTCAATATCGAACAAGACATGAACCTTTTTGAAGAGAATATCAACATTTGTCTAAGCCTATTGGAAAAAGAAATATAAAGGATAATATCTTGATAAAAGACCTTTGTAAAAAAGTAGTCACCCCTTCTACTTCTTTAAAATAATCGGAACTAATTACCTTCTGAAACGTAGAGTTACCTAAGACGAATAAGGGGTGGGATGAATGCTAAAGTTATTCATGATTATTGGTGTGGTAGGAATCTGCCTTTCAGGAATATTCATAGGTGCCTGGACTACCGGAGCTGAGCAAAGAGCTAATTTCCATTCGGAAACAAGGGAACATCGACAGTTCAGAACAAAAATTTCATTGTATACTGGGATTTTAGGTGCACTGTCATTAGGCATTGCAGGGTTGATATGGTACTTCTAGCAGAAAACCAAAACAAAAAGAAGGCCGCCATAGGTGACCTTCTTTTTCGTTTCATTCGGCCCATTTCTCATCATCGGAAATCTGTTCTTTCTTCTTCAAATCAAAGGATTCATACTCATCATGAAAACAAAAATAAGAAGGCAATTCAATCGCTTCTCCATTCGCTTTTTCCCAACACTCTGCAAACCACTTTGTGATTGCCTGCTTCTCTAATGTATCCAGCTCTTCAGCGTTCTGATCATAAAAATTCCAAAAGTCATCTGTTTCGTTACCTAAGACGATGGAAAATGGTACATCTTCTACAATTCCCATGCTACCTGAAAAAATGTTGGAATCCTTTCCCTCATAAAAGACCTCATTAGCTCCTCTATCCATGGAAAACATCGTGATGGATAAATGAAAGTCATTCCGTTCAGCCATAAAATCCAAAAGCTCGACTTCAGAGAAAAAATTATAGGTTTGTACCTCTTTAAGCTTTTCAATCAATGCATCCGAATTCGCCTCAAGGTTCCCTTCAACGGACTTTATATAGTCCGCTGCCGTATAACTCGATTGAACTTCCTTCTTGGAATCTTCTATCTCTGTTTCTTCTATAATATTGTCTGCAGTATCGACTGCCTCTGACTTAGTATGATTCACCAGGTCACAACCACCCAACAAAACAGCACCCAATAACACGATCATGAACTTTTTCAAAAACTACCCCTCATCTCTTAGTTGCCCATTACTCATTCAAGATTCCTATTATAGCAAAAAATTACTATTTTACCAAACATGTTCGGAACAAAGAAATAGAATGATGTATCAAACAGTTTTAAAAAATTACTTATTAGTAAAATATAACCACAATCTTATTGATTTCAGTAAAAAATACCCATTTATTAAGAATTTTTCCACGTGTTACCATATAAACAACGTGACTATTATCACCATTCCAATAAGCTTAAGGGGCTGAAAGTATTGTCCTATCTAACAGACTTACAATCCGAATTAACCTTGAAGAAACAACAAGTCGAAAAGTTAAAAACCTGCAAAAACGAATTAGACAGTCTACAAGGAGAGTTTTTTCAAAATGAAAGATTAGTGACGGACCCACACCTATCATCTAAAACATGGCATGGAACGCTAGCCACCGATTTTACGGATGTTCGTGAAAGTCTTGAATTGGCCTATAAAGATCTATCTCAATCTCAGATGAATGCAGCGATAACGGCCATCGAAAATAAAATAATGAGTCTTCAATCAGAGATTACTTCATTAGAAACCAGGATTACGGCTGAAATCGAACGACATGCTAGAGAAGAAGAAAAACGAAGACAAGAAAAGCTACGAAAGGATTGAATGGTTTGAGTCAAGAAATAAAAGTGAATGGTGAAGATGTAAAAACAGCCATCTCGAAAATGGATCGTACAATGGAAACCTTCAAAACGAAATTGCTGGAAGATTTCGCAGCCGGGAATGAATTAGACGTTGTTAAAAAAATCAATGAACTAAACCATCAATTAGAAGCGATAGGCCAAACCTATGAAGAAATCTTAAAAGCTAATAATCAATCCGTACGAACGGCCATACAAGAAATAGAAAAGGTTGACCAACAGCTTTCAACTTCTATAAACGCTCATTAGAATATGGAGGATACAATGAGGACACTTCATTCTCAATCTTTACATAGTGGAATAGATGGATTACTAAGCAAAGTAAAAGCCCAAAGGAAACAGGCTAATGAACTGGAGAAGGTCATTCATGAATTTTCCAATCTCAATGATTCCTTAAAAGGAAAAGGTGGTTCAGCGATACGCGCCTTTTATCAAGATTGGCATATCCCTTTCCTATCATTCTATGACTCTTCTCTTAAAAACTATGAAGCCGTCCTGACGACTCTTAAAGAGGCTTCTACTGAATTGGAGTCTGATTCAAACGGTTTTATCCGCCAAAGTTTTCTTGAAGGTGAACTCACGACAGGTTTAAAGAATGCACAAAATGTAACCATTGACTTAGTGGATGAAACCAACACCACCCTGGATCAGATAAATGATATCGTTGCCATCGAAAAGCTCAATGACCAGACATTTCTCACCCATTATCAAAGAGCTAAGTCCAGAATAAAGAAAACGATTGATAATTTAGGTACATTTGATACAAGCCAAACAAAGGAGCTAGCATCCGTAGAGGATGACATACAGTTGATGAACAACTATCTCGCTGAAATTCAAGGTGTATTCAGTAGCGGAAACTTCAGCATACAATATTATGATGGTAATCAATTAAAGGATAAGCCGGCATTTTCAGAAGTAGAAAAGCAAGTAGCTTCAAGAGATATGATGACATTTGGACAAATGCTTACCTCTCCTTTTGCATATATTAACGGGAAAATGAGTTTTGGCGATAATTTCCTAGTAGGATATCAAGCGGCTTCCTCTATATCTACCATTTTTTTGTCGAAAAAATTAAGTATTCATTACTTTGGAAGCAAACCGACACTATGGCAAAAACTAAAAGGAAATTATGAGTTTTCCGTCAAAGCAGATCCATCTTGGACATCAAAAGGTAAACATAGCTCGAAAGTTTCGAAATGGCTCTTGGACTTATCCAGATCCACACCTACTAACCCAGTGATGCAGAAACTACAGAAATTTGCTGCTTCTTACACAAGTCCTTCGCATATGTTAAAACATCTGGCTGGTTTCCCGAAAAACTCAAATCGGTTGACAGGTGAATATTTAGTTAAGGGAACAACTGAAAGAATCAAATCCAATGGTACAACAGGTCTCTTAAGTAAAGCAGTAGGAGCTAGAGGATTAACATCCGTAGCAAAAAGAATTCCATTGGTCGGAACTCCAATATCTGCCATTTCAAATCTTGGTGAATTTAGCAATCCAGAGAACTCCAATAAATCATATGCAGAAAAGACAGGACGATTCTTATTCGGATTTGGAGCAGATATGGCTGCCATTGGTGGTGGTGCACAAATAGGAGCTACAATAGGTAGTATCGGTGGTCCTGTTGGAATTGTAGTAGGTGGAGCGGTAGGAGGCTTAGTTGGCGGTGTAGTGAGCTCTACTTTTGGTAATCAAATCAAAGATGTTGGCGAAAAAGTCGGAGAAGTTGCTGATAAAATTATCAATAAATCAGGTAAAGTAATTGATAATATTGGTAGTAATATTAAAAATTCAATTTCCAGTTGGTTTAATTAACAATTAGTACAAAAAAGGTAAATATTTTCATTTTATCTTTCACGAGAAAAGTCACCATTCTAACACGTTTTATAATAGCAAGGGAAAGAGGAATATCATGGTAGACGATATAATTCAAGGCATCAGGATTTTTATAACATGTATACTCTCAACACAATTTGCATTTGGCTGTACTATTTTCTTATTCGAAAGTGCGATGATCAACTATTATGCTATGGGAACTTATGAGAGACCCAGTACCCCATATCAAAAATTCGTGAATTTTTTCATGTTCACTTTAATTGGTACTGGATTTCACATTTATCTTAAACTCAGGAAATACAATTGGTTTGTTAGGAAACTTCTATTCCTAATAGCTCTTCTTTTACAAGGAATTGCTTCCGTGATTATTTATAAAATCATTTATGGGACGTTGAAAGCTATTTTTCTATAGTTTTAGAAAGAGGAGAAAATGTCATCAGGAACTTCGGAAATAATCAGCAATTTAATTGGATACTTACTCTCCATTCAACTTATGTTTGGTTTTTTAATCTTTTTATTAGAAAGTACTATGATAAATTATTATGCTCTAGCCACCTATGAAAAACCTAATAATTCCTTCCATAAGTTCGCAAACCTTTTCTTGTTTGTTACCGTCGGTACCGGTTATCATATTTACCTTAAACTTAGAAATTATAAATGGTTTGTTCGAAAGTTTTTATTTCTTATTGCCCTTGTTTTACAAGCAATGGTGTCCGTTATTATTTATATAGCCGTGCTTCGTACTCTAGAAGCAATAATTCTTATATAAATATATTTCATTACACTATTTATGGGATAGCATGTGATTTCCTATACACTTACTTTTAAAGTTTGTATAGTAAACCTCCTAAGTTCAGGAGGTAACAACTGGTTTATTTTTTATACCTTTTATATATTTCAGAAAGAGGAGAACCATGATATATAGCATAATAGAAGGTATAAGACTTTTATTATTATGTATTCTTATAACGCAATTTGCCTACAGTCTCTCAATTTTTTTATTAGAAAGAGCGATGATTAATTTTTACACTATAGGGACTTACGAAGAACCTTCTACTCTTTTTCAAAAGTCCATTAATTTTATTATGTTCACTTTAACCGGGATTGGATACAACCTTTACCTTAAAATCAGCAAATACAATTGGGTTATTCGGAAGTTTTTATTCTTAATAGCCCTTATTTCACAAGGAATTGCTTCTATCATTATTTATAAAATCATTTATGGAGTATTGAAAGCTATTTTTCTATAAGGGATTACATTCCATTTTTTTGAAAGAGGACAATAATGACATACAGCATAATTGAATGGATAGGAATTTTATTACTATATCTCCTCTCAATCCAATGGGAATCTAGCTTTGTAATCTTCTTATTCGAAAACACTATAATCAGCTACTATTATCATTTAGGAACGTATGAGCAACCTAGTAACCTTTATGAGAAAACCGTGAACTTTTGCATGTATGCCATGATGGGTGCAGGCTTTTATATTTATCTCAGACTACGTAAATACAATTGGTTTGTTCGAAAATTTTTCTTCCTTATTGCTCTATTTATCCAAGCTGTTACTTCTGTGATTATATATAAAATCCTATATGGGATAGTGAAAGCTATCTTTATATAACTTATCAAAAAGCGGATACATACCCATAATTCTTAAAAGGACGTGACATAATGAATCATTTGTTAACCTGTACGACTGAAGAGTTAGCCTTGATGGTGAGTGTTGCCGGTCATCATGAGATTGCAAAAGGGATTGCGGAAACGGCTATTGGGGATAAGTCCGAAAAAGAGTGGTTGGCTATTCTTGAAGTGACGAAAAACCAATTGATGATGAAAAACATGTGGAGTGAGGAGCAAGAAGCTCGAGACGAAGTACCATTAACGCAAGAAACTCAGCGTTTCATCGAGAAGTATATTGGCTCAAAACGAATGATTCGCTGCTCGAATTTCCCTCAAAAGTCCGTTTTAATGCTACATCACTTTGAAGGGGATGAATGGCTTTTCCACTTAATCGATCGAGATATCATTCATGAATTCACGACCATCCCCTCTTCTGAAATCCAGGTGATTATTAGAGATTATTATGGAATCCCCTTTGACAAATATGAGGGTGAAGAAGCTTTCTCTCTGACCGAGCAAGGTTTTGATTGGTTAAGTAATCCTAAAAAAATTGATAAAGTACGCAAGAAGTCCAAGTTTACTCAGCATGAAGAAGACAGTTTCTACTTATTCTCTAATGACCTGCGCACTTACGAATGGACTTTGTTCAACATTTCCAATTTCAGTATAACTAGTTATGAAGAAGAAACATACTTAGAGAACATTCTATTCTTTTTACCTTCTGATCGTGGAATATGGCTTGCAGAATATACGGAAGATACCAAAACCCCTGTACATATCCATTTGGCCAACGATGCTGAATGGGAAGACACTTTAGCTGGTATTGGTGACTTGGCTGCCTACCAGGGACAATCAATATAAAGGAAGTTAATAGATGTATAAAGCGAAGGGCCCTTCAATAGAGAATGGCCTTTCGTTTTGAAAAGAGGCAGATTTTGTGCACGACATTATTCAAGGTATACGAATTTTATTATTATATTCACTACTAACCCAACTTGGATATGGTTTTACCATCTTTTTATTGGAAAGTACAATGACCAGGTTTTATTCTTTAGCCAACTATGAAAAACCTAGCAGTCCTTATCAAAAATTTATCACCTTGTTCATGTTCCTTCTCGTTGGTTCCGGTTACTATATTTATCTAAGACTCAGAAAATACAATTGGTTTGTTAGGAAAGTTCTATTCCTAATAGCTCTTGTTTTACAAGGAATTGCTTCTGTAATTATTTATTACACCATTTATGGGGCATTAAAAGCTATATTTCTATAATTTATCACAAAGTAGTTTAAGCTATCCATAGCATAAGATTTGGCCGCCTATCTTGAACAATCAAATATAGAAAAACGAAGGACCAATTCAATAGAGGATTGGTCTTCGTTATAAAGAAATATTAAAATGCCTGATTCATAAGCCCAATCTAACAAAGACTCTTCAATTCATTGGTTAATCTGATAAATTCTTTTTTATCACGGATTACCAACGAATGATCGATTTCTTTTTCGATTTGATTTTTCCGATAATCATTGAGCGCCTTGATAATTACCATTTCTGCCAACGTTTCCATCATCTCGGGTTCTAGTGGTGTAATAGGCAATTGCTTCTCCATACGAAACCAACTCCTTCACCTTTTTTCTATTATATTGAACAACTTGAAAAGTAGTATTCATTCTTTATATTTTCCCTAAAATATGAACCGTTTCCCTCTCCCTTCTCTTACTCTCATGATTAACTGGATTGGGCTATTCTATACATGAAAATACGAAAAAACCCTACCCTTCTATTATTAAATAGGAAGAGTAAGATTTTATTATATGTGCTATTTTCCCCTGACTTTTAGTATTCCCCAAGATAGCAAACAATTGGTCCTACTATAATTTTATCAGGTTTGTTCCTGTTTCAACTTCTTCCACCGGGAATATATATCCAAACACGACATTAATAGAATCAACCATAGGAAAGGACTATCAATTGTAATTCCCGCAGTGGACTGTCCTCCCAGTATGGTCAGCAAAGCTAGTAATGAGAGAAAATAAATGAGGGATAAAATTTGCGACTTAAGTTTCTCTTTATGATTGGCGGATTTTATCCTATCAAATAGAAAACTTATGATAAACAAGCCAAAAATAACCCATAGCAAAATATCATTGGGAATTGAACGTGCAAGCGATAGATTCGGGAAATAATCGTTCACGATTAACAGTGTAAAAATAATAAGCGTGATCACTTGTAAAGACTTCATTTTGTTCCTCACTTTTTTGCAAATTCATAAAGCTCCTATTAACTATCCCGGTTATCCATTTTCTTATTAATGACGCGCAATTCATCTTCAATTCGATTGAGTCTACTGTCTATATTCGTTTGATTATGGCTTTTGTCTGAATTCTTAAGTAACTTCCTAATAAATGCAGAAAATGATAGGAAGAATAAAGCAATAAGTGCAAATACGATGATAATTAAAATGATTCCCGGTATCCCAATATTACTCATTAAAACAGCTCCTTTTATAAACCATTTTATCCCATATGAGTTAAAAAATCATACTTTTTTCAAAAGGAAGGCTCTCTGCTTCCATAATTTCTATAATTCGACGTTCGTGCAATTAATTCAACGTTCAGCATCATTAATTCAACATTCGTAGCAATAATTCAACATTCCCCCCACAAACAAAGCCGATAGCATTTGCCGCTATCGGCCGTAATACCTTGCCTGAACTGGTTGTTAGTGAGCTGTGCCGGAAGTCAACGAAGCGGGGAAATTTATAGGAAATCATTTGATAAGAAAACTAATGACCTTAAAATAGGATCAATCCCACCAACCGACCCACTCCGTAACCAACCAATATAATTAAGAAACCTCCCATAATGTAATAAGACGCCCGCATAAACTGGTCCTGTTCATTTATTTTTGTAAGTAGCTTCCTCATTAACTTATTCATAGTAAATCCCCCTATGCCCTCAACTCTTTTTTTTTTACTTCATATAAAAAGAACAATTGGAAATTATTGATATTTAATTTTATCATAAATTGCACTCAGCGTTTACTGTTATAAATCACTAACATAAAGGATATATGAAAATGAAGACTGGACTGATCATCTGGTCTATTAGATAAATTCTAAGTAACTTCTCTTGTATTAATCCTAGAAGCTAGCAAATACATTCCTTATATAAATGATCCCTCAATAAAGCACCGTGAATGCATTATTCATCCACGTGCTCTTCTTTATCCTTTGAGCTGGCTCTGGAATCCTTCTCGCAAACGTTCCGGCAGCTCGATTATGGTTTCGTTCAGTGTATCCAGCTTTGTTTCGATACGATGAAGCAAATACAGGGTTACGATGATAGGAAACCCGATATCGCTGACAAACGGCAGGATTTGGTCCACTTTTGTTCACCTCGCTTCTGATAGTTTCTTACGAAAGAGCAGGCTCACCGCTTCTGGACTTGTCCTTCGAAGATGAGCCTGCTGAATCTTAATGGAATTCGAACGCGGATCCGGTTAATTCAACCGTCATGACGATTAATTCAACCGTTAGAGTCGATAATTCAACATTCGCGGCCATTTATTCAACATTCAACAAATTTTACAGCACTTTCATATCCTCGATATTGCGCTCGACCACGCGTGCTCCCTTAATGCTAGCGAAATCTCCTGACGAAGTCGTGAATACATTTTGCGTGATGATTTGCTGCATGGCTTGTTTCACCTGCTCCACATTAACCGGTTCCTTTGGGTTATCCACGGAGATTGTCGAGGACTTCCCTTCTCCAGTTACGAAAATCATTTCTAATGATTTAGCCATATCTTCTCACCTCCCTTTTTTTAGACATGCATTCTTACATTTCTTAACCGATGACAGCGTTCGTATCCACGCGGGTGACTTCCCCCATTGGATAATTCTGCACGCTCGCAATTGCTTTGGCTGTCGCTGAAAGTTGATCAGCCAGTGCATCGGACTTAATGTTAGAGAATGATTTCCGTTTAAAGATGATCTCCCCTTTTTCATTGAGGCCCGTTTCGAAATCCAATCGTAGCGTCGTCGATAACTTGATTTGGTTTGCCATGTCGCTCACCCCCTTTCACACTCTATATAAACTTTTTCGAGGGAAAAGTAGCATGGCAGGAAAAGTTTTTCATAATAGAGTAGAATTCAAGTAAAATAAAAGTAAGCGCATCGAAGAAACAGGGCCGGAACGGCGAACGTTTCCGCCACGACAAGGTGGGTAAAGGAAAAGGAAGAGCTTGATTCTACGTTAATGTTTAGGAGGAAAGTACATGAATCCGATCATATTATTTGATGGGGAATGTAACTTTTGTGATTCAAGTGTCCAGTTCATCATTAAGCTCGACCCAAAGGGACTGTTTCAATTCGCCTCCCTTCAGAGCCCAACTGGGCAAGTGTTACAAAAGAAATATGGGGTACCCGAGGATATAGATAGTATCATTTTGATTGAAAAAGGTAAGGCCTACTATAAATCGGCTGCAGCACTGAGGATATGCCGTCATTTGAAAGGGGCGTGGAAACTGTTATCTGGCTTTACCATCGTTCCCCGCCCCATTCGGAATGCCGCCTATGATATCATTGCCAGGAACCGTTATAAATGGTTCGGAAAAAAAGAAGAAAGCTGCATGTTACCTTCAGCTAGTATTAGGAAACGTTTCTTATAAACCAAAAAAGACGGGAAGCAGATAGCTTTTCCGTCTTTTTTCGTTTAATTGTCAAGCGAATCAAAGCTTTCCCCCTCATAATTAGGGTTAAACTCCCTTGGGTTTTTATCTGTTTCTTTGTAGGTAATCGGCTTTTCATTTGGCATCGTTACGGTCAGTTCCTTTTTATCTTCATTTAATTTCAAAGTGAAAAATGAAGTTCGATTCCGTTTTTCTTCATTATAAAGTATACCAGTTATTGTGGATTCGGTCGGCTCCACGATTTCAAAATGCCTTAGTGGTTCGACTTCATTTTTCGTGATTCTTTGAAGAGTGTACGTACTTCTTTCATCCCTCATGATGATGAGAAATGAATCGCTTGATATCCAATGGTTGTACAAGTGACTGCCATAGTACGTAGGGGAATTATATGAAGGTGCCTCATTTGATTTTACTGTGTCTTTCCCCTCTTTTGTTTCTTGCACCTGGGACTTTCCTTCTTGGATCATGTTTTGGGCGTCACACGCAGCAAGACTACAAACCACAAGCAACCCCATGACTATTTTTCTACATTTACGCACTCCTAGTCCTCCCATGCCCTCTCCTAGGTATGAATATTCTAAAATCTTCATCTATTGATTATAATCCATTTGGCTATCTTTAAGAATATTTTACCAATATTAATGCTGTTTTTTGGAATTTAATCCCTATTAATTGAAACATTTGATACACTTATATAAAAACGTCCTATGATAGGGGGAAAGCATGTGAAACAAGCTCTACTGATCATCGATGCGCAACAGGAATTAATAGAAGGAAATAGTGCAGAGCAAGAGGTTTATGAGAAGAAAAGAATCATCGATAATATCAATACTGTCATCGAAAAAGCGCTAAATGAAAAGGTCTCCATCATTTTTATTAGAGATGTGGATGTTGCGAATGGAGATGGACCCGGTTTCCAGGTACATAAGGATATCATAGTGCCTACCACTGCCATCATATTTGATAAGGCCGCTACCAATTCGTTCTATGGCACGCCATTAAACGCCTACTTGAAAGAAAACGACATCGAGCATCTAGTGATTATGGGATGTAAGACGGAACATTGCATTGATACTGCCGTTAGAACCGCAACGATTCATCAGTATGATGTAACGCTAGTCGGGGATGGACATTCGACCACTGATTCCAAAATCTTATCTGCCGAACAAATCATCCTTCACCATAATGAAACACTTCATGGACATTATAATGTAGACCATTTTTCTCTAGTTCGTTATACGAATGAAGATTTGTTTAAGCCATCACATCATACATACCGGTAATTGATAGGAAAGGCAATGATAGCACGCAAGGATATCCGGTAAAAAACTGATGGTCAAAACTTTTCAACAAATGAAGTACATTCTTACAAAAAAAGACGGAAAGCGACTTGCTTTTCCGTCTTTTTACTGTGTGTATGTCATGAATAGTTGCCATTGGACTGAAATCCCCGGTCGTATCCCACAAAAAGGCTCATCCTCAAAGGACATGTCCTTTAAGGATGAGCCTAATTCAACCAAACATATCGATAATTCGACCGTCGTGACGATTAATTCAACCGTTAGAGTCGATAATTCAACATTCGCGGCCATTAATTCAACATTCGCCGATTTTTACAGCACTTTCACGTCCTCGACATTGCGCTCGACCACGCGTACTCCCTTGATGCTAGCGAGATCTCCTGACGAAGTCGTGAATACATTTTGCGCGATGATCTGCTGCATGGCTTGTTTCACCTGCTCCCCATTAACCGGTTCTTTTGGGTTATCCACGGAGATTGTCGAGGACTTTCCTTCTCCTGTTACAAAAATCATTTCCAATGATTTAGCCATATCTTGTCACCTCCTTTTTTAGACATATGTTCTTACATCCCTTAGCCGATGATGGCGTTCGTATCCACGCGGGTGACTTCCCCCATTGGGTAATTCTGCACGCTCGCAATTGCTTTGGATGTCGCTGAAAGTTGATCAGCCAGTGCATCGGACTTAATGTTAGAGAATGATTTCCGTTTAAAGATGATCTCCCCTTTTTCATTGAGACCCGTTTCAAAATCCAACCGTAGCGTCGTCGATAACTTGATTTGGTTTGCCATGTCGCTCACCTCCTTTCACACTCTATATAAACTTTTTCGTGCGAAAAGTAGCATGGTAGCAAATATTTTTTTGATAAAAAAAAGACGAAAAAGCAACATCTGCTTTTCCGTCTATCTATAGTCAACCCTTGTTAATACGTATTATCTAGCGTTTTCTTTTATGCTTACGATAAGCTTCTTAAGCCATTCGGCGTTATGTTGGGCACGACTGTAAGCATGCTCCTGAATAAATTTCACACTCCAATAAGCTTCGGATTGTTCATCAATTTCCAGGTCAAAGCTTAAGTACGTTTCCCATGCTAGTCGTTGCTTTTCGATTTTTTGCTCTAAAATGTCCAGTACCTTATCTACCTTCACATGCTTTATATAGGATAGCGCAATATACATTTCATTCATTTCAATGGCTTTTTCGAACGTTTGATAAATCCGTTTTGTTAATTCTACTCGCCCTTGATCTGTTATTTGATATACGTTTTTATCTGGTCTATTCTCTTCCTTGATGGTTTCAACAACTTCGATATACCCCTTATCTGCTAACTTGTCAAAATGATAATATAATTTACTTTCACTAATACCAGTAAATTTATCTATCGGAATCGGATCAGATAATAGCTTTTTCAATTTATATGGATAACTATTTCCTTCAGCCAACTTACCTAATATGTAAATTTGAATCGACATGTTGAAACTCCACCCCTCTGCCGTCGCTTTCTTTATTTTAGCAGAGTTAAGCCATTTGTTCAGCTAGGATTTCGACTGCTTCTTAAAAGCTGTTATGACAAATGCCCGATTATTATCAGGAGAGACCTGGACCGATATTTAGTTCCTGGTTATTCCTCTTATCGCCATTTATAAGTAGGATTGAATTCTTCTGGCTCTATCTCTGTTTGTTTATACGTTACCGGGGATTCATTCGGCATGGTAATCGTTAGTTCCGTATAATCTTCATTTAATTTTAATGTGAACGTTGTTGTTCTATTTCGCTGATTTTCATTATAGAGGATGCCTGTTAGGTTGTTATCAACCGGTTCGGCGATTTCAAAATGCTGTTCTTTCTCATAATCACTTCTCGTAATCCTTTGCATCGTAAAGTTGCTAACTTGGTCCCTCGCAATTAGCAGAAAGGATTCACCTTTTATCCAATTTCCATATAGGTGCTTTCCGTTATACTTCGCTGCTTTATTGGATGGTACATCCTCTCGAGATACATCCTCGACTTGTTTCTTTGCTTGTGCATGTTCCTTATCCCTCATGGGGATTTGTTGTTCTTCACAAGCGGCTAGGGTACTCATTACAACGAATCCCATCATTATCCTTTTGAATACTGACAATGCCACGCCCCCCCACCTAAGCATTTTATCCTTTATTATAAAATATCTTCCATTGATTAACTACTTATAAATACCTTTTATTGGATATGGGCAAAATGGAGTTAATTTGGCATTCTGGTAAAGAATAAGATGTGAAAGGATGTGGGTGAAATGTCATTAGAATGGTTTGACAGAGTATGTGGGGAATTGCAGGACCATCTACAATCGATATGTGACAAATACGATCGAATTGGCAGCATGACCGTGGAGCGAGGAGCAAAACATCCACGTATCGAATTTTTTACAGAGTTGGATGAAGATGAGGAAGAGAATTTTTGTGCCTTGTTTTTCGATCCGAAAAGCGAAGAATTCTATATGGAATCCTTCGATATCGATTTTGGGCAGATAAGCAAGGTGCTTTTACCTGATATTGAAGATATCGTCGAGGCCGTCCATGAAACCTTTCATGCTTACATAGAAGGGGACGACGATGAATACGAATATGAGCTTGATGATGACAACCAGGAATTGGAAGTCGTTTCAGGTTCGCTGTCTTATTCTTCAAAGGGGAACGATGATTCAGAAGTGTTCGAAATCGATGTAGAGTGGGAAACGCCTGAAGTCACGGCTTACCTCAAGGAAAATGAAGTGGAAGTCACCTACCAATTCGGAATCGTCCAGGAAACAGGTGATGGATTATTAAGGAGGGTCAATCGTATTTGGACGGACGATGATGACCTAATCTTAAGAGATGAAACGAACTTTATGTTCAGTAAAGAAGAAGCAGGAACGATCATCTCGATGATTGCCAGTCATATGGATTCTCTGACAAGTTTAGATGAATAAACCTGATGACGCAAAACAAGAAAACCTTGTCCAGTAGGGAACATGGACAAGGTTTTTCTCACGTAATCAGTAGTTCATATACTTCATTTAATTGCGTGAATCGTTCTGAATCCATCGCTTCTTTCGCATGCTCCATTTCCTTAGGAAGAATTCGGTTCAGAAGATCTGTTTCCTTTCCAGTAAGTTCACGAACAAGCTCCTCCTCCGAATGAAATTGGCCATGTTTGATCTTATCGTAAATGTGCTGTGCCTCAGGGTTTTGATCTGTATAATTAGACAGAATCTCACGTAAGTAACCAATCGTGCGGTCCATCAAACCATCCCTCTCCTGGATATGTGTGTAATCTAAACTAGATTGTCCAGGAATGGCTGCCACTATACAGCCTTCAAGAGAGATGGAAGCAAAGATCCAAATTTGTTATCAATATTCCTTTGCAAAAAACTTAGTTAATTGATAGTTCATTTCTTCAGCTGTTTTTTTATAACCCGTTTTTTTCCAATGATAAATCATGCCCATTGTGGCACTTGAACAAAAGGAGAGGAATAGATCAATATCAGTGTCTTTACTTACATTTCGAATGATAACCTCAAGTGGAAACTGCACTAAATAATCATTAAATTGGAGTAGATACTTAATAGGAGCATTTTCAGAAAGTAAAATATCGTAAAAATCTCGATGTTTTGCTATATGTGTGAATAAAGGCGTCATACTTTGATGAATGGGATTATCTAGGTTTTCCAATACTAGATTGTAATCAGCTCTCAATTCTTCGATTAAATTAGTAAAGTGTTCTAGAAAAAGTTCGTCGATGTTCATATAATGCGCATAAAAAGTCGAGCGATTTATTCTCGCTAACTTACAGATTTCCACCACGGTAATTTCATTAAACGTTTTTTTATGTAAGACTTCGATTAAAATTTCTCTGAGCAATTTTTTGGTTTTAATTACACGTAAATCATTCGTATTCATTTTAATCTCCTATCTCTTTTAACTTAACATACATTTTTCTCTTATTTGTCGTTTATGCTTCATAATACCTTTGATTGTTTGTTGTATATTGTATAGTCCTATAATAACTTTAACATACACGTGTTGTTTAAATACACGATTTTAAGGAGGCAGTTTATATGAGTAATGTAGTAGTGATTACAGGAGCAGCAACAGGTTTAGGACGGGCAACCGCTTTAAAATTAGCTGCATCGGGCTACCGTTTGGTACTAGTGGATTATAATGAAGCAGATGGGGCAAAAACAACTGCAGACGCTAAGGCTTTAGGTGCGGAAGCAATATTTGTGAAAGCAGACGTTTCAAATGAAACAGATGTACAAAATTATGTTACGAAAGCTGTAGAAGCTTTTGGTTCAATCCATTACTTTTTAAATAATGCAGGCATCATGATTCCATTCCGTTTATTGCATGAGTATGATGGGAACGAATACGATCGCATCATGAATATTAATTTAAAAGGTGTTTTCCTTGGCATTAAATATGTAATTCCAGTTATGCTTGAAAATGAAGGTGGAACCATTGTAAACACTGTATCATCCAATTCATTTAAACCAACGGCATATAATGGGCTGTATTCAGCAACAAAGCATGCTGTACTAGGTTTAACTAAATCAATCGGACAAGATTATCAGTCAAAAAACATATTCGCGGTAGGTGTAGCGCCAAATAATATGCAAACAAACATTTCAGCTAGTGCAGCTGTTACTTACACAGAAGAAGTTGGACAAGCAATCGGTGCAACGACACCACCTAATATTTCAGCAACTGCTGAAGAAGTCGCTGAGGCAATGGTATTTGCCATGACAAATGGTAAGCTATTAACAGGTTCTGTAGTCAATTGTGCAGGTGGCCAAATTTTGATTTAAGCATGTCTACCGTTTTGAGGATTACTGTAAGAGGCCACCGATTGGCGGCCTCTTTAATGTTGTCTACAAATAAAAAACCTTGAATGACTAATTAGCCATTCAAGGTCTCTAAGCTACACACAAACTTTGCTCTATCCTATTAGTAAGTGTTTTCACCCTGTAAATGATCTATGTAACCACTTACCGTTTGAATGATACCAATATCCGCCACCAATTCCATATTCACTGCGCCAGATATACGAACTTTGAATTTATCTTGTTCATTTTTTTCAAGAATAATATTCCCCATCAAGTTTTCCTTACTATAACTAACTTTCAACTCTTGTATATCAAAAAAGTCAAGTTCTACAAACACAGTATTGTAACCTGAAATTTTCCATTTTGCAGGAGGATTTTCTGCAAATTTTGGCATATTGAAATGTAGTGATACTCTTCTACCTTCATCTGTTATCTTAATACCAACAATACGTACATTGATAAGCTTAGGAACTTCATGATATAAACTTGAAATAAACTGATTTCTTTCTAAAACTCTATGCCACATAGATTACACCACCTATTTAAAGCAGATTTTACGTTATGCCATCCCGCTATACGTCCTCCACTATGTTATTTCTAAAACTGACCTTTTTTTTAATTAACTAAAATAAGTACGTAGTGATACCCTTCCAGAATTGTCACTTTAAATAATGACGGCAAGAGTAGCCCTCTCATTATAAAGAAAAGAAACCTTGAAAAGCATTAGCTTATCAAGGTTCGAATTATACTTATAATATAGAATTTCTTCCTACATTGAATATATCTATTTCTTCCTTCTCAAACAAAGTTTCAAGAGCTTCTAATCCTTCTTTCTCAGCGAATAAGAACTCTTTTGTCGATATCGGTACTGCAAGTAACCATGTAACCTTTTTATCTGGGAAATCTATGGTCTTAAGTTTATCCCAGATAAAAGGTGACATAAATAGCACATGTTCCATTTCACTATCTGGATAGTACATCTTTATGACCTCTTTGAATATTTCTCCATGAGAAATAGGTAACTTTGTATTAATGATATTGAAGGCACATGTGGATAATATATTAGGGAAAAATTCATATATTGTAGCACTGGCCCCAACAATTTCTATCCTCAATGGCTTTTCATCTACTGAGTACCCAATTGAATAATCAGATAAACCAATAGTAGAATATGCGGTAATACCATCATAAGGTCTATCTATAGCATCTAATATATCCACATCGCTAACATTATTCTCATCCCAATACTTAGATACACTAGGCTTTCCTCCAAATGCTTCTAAAGCTGTTCTTGCTATGATTTTATTCTCTTTCGTAACTGTCATAGTAAACCTCCCAAAATGATAACCGATTTTTAATCTCCAAAATAATCATCTGTTAAATCTTCTCCCTTATGACTCCTATTTGTGGATGGTAATTCTGGACGATAATGGTCTGGGTTATTATGTTCATCCAAAAACTCTTTCCTTGTGATACGCCTTTCCATTGCACTTTGTTGGTGTTTTCTAAATTCATAACCTGGTTTGTGTCCCATATCCCAAGGCTCATCTTTATTCATAATTGTATCATTAAGTGGGTCTCTAACATTACCATCTGTACTCTTAGCTTTTTCCCAAACCTCATCCCTTACACCTTTTCTAAATCCAGAAGGTCTATTATACGTCTTCTCAACATTAGCCTTACTAGCCTGATTCTTCGACGTAATCTTCTGTGCAAGATCCTTTATTGTCGTCTTATCAACAGCGAAATTTTTGTAAGCATTTCCAGATGAATCCGCTACTTCGGTTACTTTAAAACTAGTTGGCACTTCCGCTTTTCCAATGGCCTTTCCCAAATCCTTAATCATATTTTGAGATTTCTCAGTTAGCTTTTTCACATATTCTTTACTATATGGGATGAATTTCTTTCCGCTTGCAATTTTGTCCGCAGTGCTGAGTCCCTTAGCTGTTTTGTAGACCGCACTTCCTCCTTTGGCAGCCTTACCTGCCCATCCAATGACCGGAATGAACCCAGCAGCAGCCATCGCTCCCGCCGCGATTCTTTCGGATTTTGACAGTTTGCGGCCCGTAACTGGATCAATGCCAGTTGTTGCTCTCATAAAATCATAATACCCAGTCATTTCTCCTGCAAGTGTTTTAGTTGTATCCAAAGCTTTTTCTAAAGCCGAACGGTTCTCGAGTTCTTCCATTTCCTTTTCGAGTTTCCGTGCTTCCTCTTCTTGCTTTTTGAAGTCCCGGTATCCTTGCATACTCTCGGCCACTTCATCCTTCACTTGATAAGCTTGACTCGCTTGAAAGGCGCTTTGGTTGAAGTTCATCGGAGAAACGGTGCCATTCTGACTCGTGGCTTCAAGTAATGCCTGGAAAAGGCCAACGGCCACGCTTTCCTGGGCTTCGCTCACTTGGTATTCTTCTACTAATTTATTATCTACTTCATGCACTTTGTTGATGGTATCGTTCTTTTCTTTTTCGGCCTTTTCCATTTTCTCATGGAAATCCTCTTGATCGAACACCTTTAGTGGAAGGATATCATCAATGGTCTGAAAAATCTTCTGAAGATCGGTGGACTGCTGGTTCACCATGGACTTGGCATTGTTGAGACCATGGGTCACTTCTCCTTCTAAAAAAGGTACCTCGACCACAGTCTCACCGGATAAGTCCGCATCTTCCAAAATCGCCGGAACGCCTTTTAAAAAGCTGATTTGGGTCGTGAATAATTCGATCCAGGCATCAGCACCGATGACTTGTGCCCGGTAAAAGTTCTTGATGGCTGTAGCCCCGGAACCCGCCAGTTCTTCATCCAAATCGACAATTCCTTGGAATTCCTTTTTCAGTGTCTCCACTTGCCCCAATAGGTCCTCATATTGCTTGGCACGTGACTCGACTGCCGATTTCAATGGTTTCGCTTCAAAAATCGTCATAAGGGCTCACCCCTCTGTAGGAAAATGGGGACGGTGCTTGGCAAAAAATAAATCAGAGCTTTCTCCTGTCCTATCTCCAAAGGAAACACCTCGTTATAATTTACATATTTTTCATATTATATAATTATAAGGAAGATAATCAGGGAGATAAATAGGGATAACTATGCTAATTACCCGATTAACCAGGATATAATACTCATCTATTAACGAACACTACTAAGACTTTATACCCTCTCTGCATATAATTTCAGATGGTGATAGAGGGTAATAATGAATAGCTCAACACAAAAAAATCCACCATACAACTTGTAGGTGGATTTCTTGATTGATCATTATTTAGTATTTTTCTTGATACCATTGTTTCGCGGCATTCACTTCATTCATCGTTAATTGATGTCCATGGTTCTCCCATTGTACATCAACCGAGGCATGTGCCACTTCTAGTAATTCTTTAAGGTCGATGGATTCTTGCTGTGGACAAATCGGGTCATTGACTCCGGCTGCGATGAAGACGTTTGTACCCGTTAAATCTGGTAAAGCGATTCCACGTCTTGGCACCATCGGATGATGTAAAATTGCACCCTTCAAGGCATCCGTAAAATGGAATAATAGACTCGCCGCGATATTCGCTCCATTTGAATACCCGATTGCGATGATATTTTGACGATTAAATGCATAGGTAGTGGACGCTTCATCCAGGAAGCTATTCAGTTCATTCGTACGGAAAATCAAATCCTCTTCGTCGAATATCCCTTCCGCCAAACGTCTAAAGAATCGGGGCATCCCGTTCTCCGATACATTTCCTCTTACACTAAGGACAGAAGCTTCTGGATCAACGATGTCAGCTAGCGGAAGCAAATCATTTTCATTCCCTCCCGTTCCATGTAAAAGCAATAAGACTGGTTTATCCGAATTCGTCCCTGGCTTAAAGATATGTTTCATTCTATATTATCCCCTTCCTTATTCATCTCACTTTATTGGGTGGTACTTGAATGGGAATCAATGATTGAACGAGGTGCTCACGTTGCTGCTCGAATTGTGCCGGCAGCATAAGTTTCGTCCCCATCATTTCCTCAGTTTCGTCAATCGCGAATCCTGGTGGGTCTGTCGCGATTTCGAATAAGATTTTTCCTGATTCACGGAAATAAATCGCATCAAAGTAGTTACGATCCTTCACTTCGGTCACGTGCTGTCCTAGATTCATTGCATGCTCTTGCCATTCCAAGTGGTCGACTTTGTCGTTCGCACGCCATGCGATATGATGCACCGTACCGACACCTATTGTGCCCCGAACGCCTGTGACCATTTTCAAATCGATGATATTGCCGATGTCCGCAGAAGCTTTGAACCGTGTGTAATCCCCTTCTACACCCATCATTTCCAGGCCTAACACATCCGTTAATGTAGCGGCCGTTTCATGAGGTGCACTTGAATAAAGGGTGGCGCCTCCAAATCCCTTTATCGCCACTTCCCTTGTCACATCATCGACTGCCCAAGCATTCTCTTCACCCGCTTCACGAGCGACGAGTTCGAGGTGAAGCCCATGTGGATCGTCAAATTGTAAAAAGGTTTCTCCAAAACGCTTCACCTTTTCAAACTCCACATCATTTTTCTGTAACCGTTTCTCCCAAAAATCTAGTGCTCCGGTAGGCACGACGTATGACGTCACACCCACTTGTCCATCGCCAATCCTCCCTTGACGAGCATTTGGCCAAGGGAAAAAGGTAATGATGGTCCCGGGATTTCCTCCTCCGTCACCAAAGTATAAATGATATGTGCCAGGATCATCGAAGTTTACCGTTTGCTTCACCAAGCGTAAGCCCAGTACACCTGAATAAAAATCAATATTTTCCTGTGGATGGCCGACAATGGCGCTTATATGGTGAATCCCTGCCGTCTGTTTTTTCATCTTCATTTCCTCCCTTTTTTAGATGAATGCTGAGCACATAGTTCAAACAAACTAATTTAACCTATTTGCTCAACATTCTCTTTTGTTTAGAACACAACATGTACACGTACTCCATGTACATGTTGTGGTTTTTCCTTTTTAATTAGCGGATGGTTTTTAATGCAGTCGCCCAAGGGATGACTTGATCTAGCATTTGGTTCACCGAATCCACTTGTACAGCAGCTGGTTTGAAGACTGTACCGTTTTCAAAATCGGTGAATAAGGATAGAGCTGGGTGAACCCGAACGTCCGCTACTAATAATTCTCCTAAAATACCACGTAAGTGCTCAGCTGCACGAGCACCGCCCACTGAACCGTAAGATACGATACCTGCAGCTTTGTTGTTCCATTCTACACGTAGGTAATCCAAAGCATTTTTCAATGCACCCGTAATGGAGTGATTATATTCTTGAACGATGAATACGAATCCGTCACAACCGTTGATTGCCGCTGACCATGCTGCTGCGCCAGAAGCATCTCCTCCTGCTTCACCTAGTAATGGTAACTTAAAATCGGCGATGTCGATGATTTCATATTCTGCATCACCGCGTTTGTCTGCTAATTCTTTAACCCATGCTCCTACTTGTGGACTTACGCGACCTTCACGTGTTGAACCTAATACGATACCGATTTTCATCATTTCATTACCCCCTGTATTTTCTTGTTCATTATTTTGACCAAATAGTTTCTTAAAAAAGCTCACTGGGTGTCATCTCCTTACATGTATTCCTTTTCAAAGTTCCTCGTACTGCGAACCGTATCGATTGGACGAACCATTTTCTCGATTTGTTCACGTTTTGGTTCTAAAAATGGCGGCAAGGATAGGATTTCACCTACTGTTTCATATGGCTCATCGCCCATGAATCCTGGGCCGTCTGTTGCCCATTCAAACAATATGCCAGGTGCGACCCGTGCATAAAGCGATTCAAAGAAGAAACGGTCTACATAGCCGGAAGTACCAAATCCGAAACTCTCCATACGATCGATCCATTCCTTCAATACGCTCGTATCTTCCACACGGAATGCCGCATGATGCACCGTACCGAAGCCTTGGCGTCCACGTGGCAAGACCGTATTATGTTCCACGATGACTTGTGCCCCATTCCCACCTTCACCAACTTCGAATAAATGAAAGGAACCTTCTTTGGCAATCTCACGGAATGCCATGACTTTCTCCAGCACTTCCTTAAAATAGTCAAATTGGTCAACCCGTACATGAATCGGTCCTAATCCTGTAATCGCAAACTCGAGTGGGATGGGCCCATTTTGCCACGGTGTACCCGAAGCCACTCCCTCATTCAACTCGTCTGAGACTAATTGATACTGTTGATCGTCGAAATCAACGAATGTTAAAGACTTTTTCCCGAAAAGATCTTGAATGCCGGTATGTTTTACATCAAGCTTGTCAAAACGTTTGACCCAATATTCAAGCGAAGCATCCGTCGGAACCCGGAATCCCGTCTTGAAGATTTCATTGGTACCATGTGTCCCTTTTGTGATGCCTGGGAAATCGAAGAATGTCATATCCGTCCCGGCACTTCCTTTGTCATCGGCAAAGAATAAGTGGTACGTTTGAATATCATCTTGGTTCACCGTCTTCTTGACTAGACGCATGCCCAATACGAATGTGAAAAACTCATAGTTTTTTTCTGCACTGCTTGTAATGGCTGTTACATGGTGAATTCCTTTAATGTGGTTCATCAACTTTCTCCCCTTTTTATCGTGCTTTATTTTACAATTTATCTTGAATTCGAGATATTATACAAAAAAATAAATGAAACAGTGTTCCGCATTACTCTTAATTAAAATATATTTAATTCGAGATAATAATATCACAGATTTTCATTCTGTGCAAATGATTTTCGAAAGATTTTTTTCTTACACACTCCATCCTAATTTCCCCTTTACCATGCAAAGAGAAAATTAGGATGAAACACAACACCAACCTTTTAGTTTCTAGCCAAACATTCTGGCGAGACAGTAAATTGTGCTTCCGTCTTCTCTTGCACTTCCTCTACGGAAACATCCCCTTGCGTTTCGATCAGAACCATTCCTTCCGGAGTGAAGTCAAACACGGCAAGATCGGTAATTAAGCGGTGTACCACCTGCTGTCCGGTCAATGGCAGGGTGCATGCTCTCTTAATCTTCGACTCTCCGTGTTTATTCACATGCTCCATGATCACAACCACCCGCTTGGCCCCGTTAACAAGGTCCATCGCACCGCCCATTCCTTTGACCATTTTCCCGGGAATCATCCAGTTAGCCAAATCACCTTTTTCGGACACTTCCATTCCGCCGAGAATGGCAAGGTCGATATGACCGCCGCGGATCATTGCAAACGACTCTGCGCTGTCAAAAAAAGCCGCACCTGGAACGGCGGTGACCGTTTCTTTTCCCGCATTGATCAGATCCGGATCCACTTCCCCTTCCACGGGATACGGACCAATGCCAAGCAAGCCGTTCTCCGATTGAAGCAACACATTGAAATCATCCGGAATTTCATTGGCAATGAGTGTCGGCATACCAATGCCCAGATTGACATTCATGCCGTCTTCGATTTCCAAAACCGCCCTTTTTACAATATCCAACCGTACATCTTTCATAGAGACACCCCATTCCATTAAAGTTTTATGCTCGTGCAACCGTCCGCCGTTCGATCCGCTTTTCATAATTCGTGCCAAGCAAGATCCGCTGCACATAAATGCCTGGTGTATGAATTTCATCCGGGTCCAACTCACCTGGCTCCACGATTTCTTCCACTTCCGCAATCGTTATTTTTCCGGCCGCTGCCGCAAGTGGATTAAAGTTCCGTGCTGTCTTGCGGTACACAAGATTTCCAAGGGTGTCGGCTTTCCAGGCCTTCACTAGAGCGAAGTCCCCGACAATTCCCCTTTCTAATAGATATTTCTTGCCGTCAAACACCTTCGTTTCCTTTCCTTCTTCTATAGGTGTGCCGACGCCCGTCGCTGTATAAAAACCAGGAATGCCCGCTCCACCAGCCCGAATCCGTTCAGCCAATGTCCCTTGGGGTGTCAATTCTACTTCCAACGCCCCACTTAAATACTGCTGTTCAAATATTTTATTTTCTCCCACATAAGAGGACACCATCTTCTTTATCTGCTTATTCTGAAGCAACAGTCCAAGTCCCCAGTCATCGACCCCGCAATTATTGCTCACAACCGTCAAATCTTTAGTTCCTTGCTCCTTAAGCGCCTGGATGGAATATTCCGGAATGCCTGAGAGTCCGAAGCCACCCACGATTATGACCGAACCATCCTTGATATCTGAAACCGCTTCCAAAAATGAGTTCATTACCTTTCCTTTTTTCATATGGTCGCCCCCCTTGGTTATCACGAATATAATAAATATTTCACTTGTTTAAATTTTACAATTATATCCCGTATAAGTAAAATACTTAATGAAAATGGCTAGAATCATAGAAAGAATGGGAGAAAATTCACAGAAAAGTATAGTAAACAATAATTTTTTATCGATAAACAATAAATATTTATTGTTTTTAACTTCCTATCATGGTAAATTATTACTAGAAATCATTAGGAGGTTACTTTATGAAGAAAACAAATATGTATCTTATTCTTTCTTTTGTGATGAACTTGTTATTTTGGGTTACTGTCGTCAGTTTATTTCTAGTAATAGCGGCTATATCAGTTGTCAGCATCGATTCTAGAATCTTACAGGAAAAAGGTAATCTTCAAATGCATATAGGCGTTTTTGATTTTCATTTAACGGAGGTTAGCCCATATCTTGCTTTGATGAAGGGTATTTTATACGGTATTGGCGGAGTATTTTCTGCGGTTATGTTTTGGAATTTCAAGGTTTTATTTAGAAATACGGGGAATGGACAGTTATTTGTCAGAAGTAATGCAAAAGCCATTTTCACGATTGGAACGATTATGTTAATCAGCTCTTTAGTTGGTAATATCCCTAAAGTCTATGTAGCTAATAAAGTGGCGCCACGGATTCATCTGACAAATGGAAGCCTTGATATTGCCTATTCAGTAAATACCCCTTTATTATATTCAGCCATCTTCATTATACTGCTTGGTGTTTTCTTCAATAAAGCTATCAAAATTGCAAAGGAAAATGAACTTACTATTTAGGAGGTCACAATGATTAGAATACATTTAGACGTCATGATGGCCAAACGAAAAATGTCATTGAATGAACTAGCCGATAAAGTCGGCGTAACCAAAAGCAATCTTTCCATCCTCAAAACCGAAAAAGCAAAAGCGATTAGATTTTCAACACTGGATGCTATTTGTGTAGCCTTGGATTGCCAGCCTGGAGATATACTGGAATATACTTCTGAAGATCAATGAAGCTGTACCGTCCGTTGCGAGGAAATGCCCATTCATACAAGGAGAGGGATGTGTTGGCCGTTCCCCCCTTGTATGGAATTAACAAACACAAATAAATGAAGAAAATGACAGCCATCTTCCAATATCATTCAGTTTCTGTTCACAAGGAAATAATACATGTTATTTCCGTCTTATCGTGCAGGGTGATGATCCCTTAAGACGCCCCACTTGCGTCTCTCGCTAAAATGTTGTGCCAGTTGGTTCGCTTTCTGAGTGATGCTTGTTGGATAGTCGGTTATTTCAAGTAGTTTGATGGCGTTCCTGGATACAGAAGGACCTGAATGAACTTGATAATCAAACTGAACTTCTCCGTTTACAATCGTTTCCCTGAAGTGATAGTTCGTGTACATGTTAACGGCAATCTCTGTTAGTTCAATATCATGTGTGGCTAACACATTCATCCCTTTATTTAAGGAAAGCCATTCCATCATGGATGCAGATGCTGCGATACGTTCAATTGTATTCGTGCCCTTTAATATTTCATCGATAAAGGAGAGACATGGTTTTCCTTTTTCCACAAGGTCGATAATACGTTTGAGGGATTTTATCTCCGCAATGAAATAACTATCGCCATTTAACACGTTGTCTTGGATGGCCATGGAAGTAACAATGTAACTCGGCATCATCGTCCATTTCTCCGCAAGTACCGTGTTGATAGTCTGGGCTAAAATGGCATTAATCGCTACCGCTTTAATATAGGTGGATTTTCCTGACGCATTAGATCCTGTTATGAGCGTGCATTTTCCGAGATGAGATGTGTTGGGTATCGCCTTTTCTATAAGTGGATGAACCATGTTCTCAAATGACAGTTCTTCCATATCTGTAAAAGTAGGTGTGCAATATGTATCCAGGGAATGCCGATAAAAAGAGACGGCTATCGCTGCGTCCAGTTTCCCTATACGTTCCCAAACTTCACGATATTCTTTTTGATGGGTGGAGATGGTTTTAATAATCTTGTTGTGCGATATAAAATCCAATAAAAAGAAGATACGTACATATTCAAATAGAACATCAAAATCTCCACCACTTCGACTGCCTAATGTGGTTATTTTGTTAAACGCGATGACTTTCTTGATGGGTTGAACACACTCTTTGAGACCACTTGTATATGGTAGCAATGAAGGGTGTCTAAGCGAGGCAATGCGTTTCCCAGCATGAATAATAGCTGCGGCGTATCCCACCGAAATAAGGTCATGTTCTAACCTCGTTTTATGACGATAATAAATAATGGCATTTAAGAACAGAGAACCCAAAAGACCGGCGATGCCCAATTGAAGACTAAAAAACAACAAAAGAATGGAGGCGACCGGCAATAAAGAGAAAATGCCAAACAAATAGGCATGTTTTATTTCATGATGTTTCAATTCAAAGAAGAAGGAAGACGAATCTGTATACTCTCGTTTGCCAAGATTGGAAAGGATGAGGAGGATGTTTTCTCTCAACTTTTGATCCGTGGCAAATAACCGATACAATTCCTCGTCGCATTGCTCTTTCCTTGGATCAATGTCCCTAAGCTGATTAAATAAGTATTCGGAACCAACCGTGGATTGTGTATAATTGAGTTTTTTGAATACATCATCCATCGCCAAATCTTCCCACGTTAGTTGATCTACGCCGTCATAGCCCTGGGACATTCTTTTTCTATTGGACCAATAAGATGAAATGGAATGAAAACCTTCGCTCGGTGAGAGAAACTCTGCCGTTTCCCATTCTTTTCGGATCTTTTTGATGAACTTACTATTTTTTGTTATCCCATGATAAACCATAGCAAGAACTACAAAGATGAACACAATGGCAACTGGATTGGACATTAGCTCCCCTCCTTACAATTCTAAAATTTCCTCCTTATGCTGACAGGTTTGAGCAAGAAGAAAGGGGGGTTCAAGGCGATGTTAAGGATATAAATTCTTCGGCATTTTTAATGCATAATTCAATTCCTTTTTCCCAAAAGGCTTCTGATGTAATATCTTCCCCTAAATGCTTCATGACTAAATCTTCTGTGGACATACTTCCTGAATCACGAAGCAAATCTAAATATTTTTTTCAAACTCTTTTCCTTTTTCCTTTGCTTCTGCATAAATACTTAAAGAAAATATGTACCCGAATGTATATGGGAAGTTGTAAAATGGAGATTTGGTCAAATAATAATGTGGTGTCCATATCCACGAATGGATTGAAGCATTATCAAGAGAACCTGCATACCCTTCATCTATTGCTAATTGCATTAGTTCATTTAAACGTGATGATGAAACAAAACCCTCTTTACGTTCCTCGTGAAATTTCTTTTCAAACAAGAACCTAGACTGTATATTCATGAAATTCATCACACTACGTTTTAGTTTCTCATCAAGTAAAAACAATTTTTCTTTAGTTGATTCAGCTTCTTCCATTGCAGCATCTAAGACAATCATTTCACAAAATGTTGATGCAGTTTCTGCAATACTCAATGGATATTGTTTATTCAATCCATTAACGGATTTCATTGCATGGTTATGAAATGCATGACCTAATTCATGTGCTAGGGTTAGAACATTGGTCATTGTACCACCATATGTCATAAAAATTCGTGATTCTCCTGAAAGTGGGAATCCCGCACAAAAAGCAACAGTTGATTTATTTGGACGATCTTCAGCCTCTATCCAACCTTTATCAAATGCCTCCCGCGTAAAACTTTCTAATTCCATCCCAAAGTGACTAAAATGGTCCAAAATAAATTCCACAGCATCTTCATATTTTATCTTTTGATTACCTTTTGTAACAGGAGCCCAAAAGTTATATGAATGCATCTTTTCATCGCCATTCATTTTTGCTTTTTGATTAAGGTAATTTGTAAAAGGTGTTTTGTATTTACTTACGGCTGACCACATTGCATTCAGTGTTTCCTCTTTGATGCGATTTTCAATCAAAGGAACTTTTAGTATATTTTCTAATCCTCGTTTTTTGTACACTTGTAATCGAAAACCTGCGATATGATTCAGTATTTGGGCAAATAGTTCTTCATGCTCGAACCATTTATCTTCCAAAACCCTATGAGACTCTTTGCGAACCTCTTCATCAGGGTGTGAACGTAAGTTTATCGCTTGACCAACGGATAATTCTTTTCTTTCTCCGTCGATTTGAATAGTAACTCTAATACTACTAACAAGTGAATTATAAAACTGCCCCCAAGCATGATAACCATCTACCATCAGATCTGAAACTAAACGTTCTTCTTCATCCGAAAGGTGCATCTCAGCCTTTTTACGCCATTCATTTAATATGAACTTATTGTTTTTTAAATCCTCAGTATCTAATATCCCTTCCCACAAACGTTGATTTGTGTTTACAAGTACTTTTTGTACTTTTTTTAAAGCAGACTCAAAACGAGCATTTAAAGATGTTGTTTTTCCTCGTATTGCTGTAGCATTTTGATCCTTTGGGTTTTGTGCAAGAAGACAGGTTATAAAAGAATTGGCTTGTGATAAATTCATTCGAATGTCTATTATGAATTCAATGATTTCTTTTAACTTTAATGATTCATTTAATTCTTGCGGAGTATGAAAACACTTCGATTTTTCTTCAAAGTTGGAAACTTTGATTTCCAAGAGTTTTATATGTTCACGAAATTGTGATGATTGGTTTTTATCGTGAAACACTTCCTCTAAACTCCATACTTGCAGATACTTTCTTTCCTCCATTTGTTTACCCCCGAAAGATTTAAGCATACTTCCTTACATTATGAACCTTCTAACTAATGGGCTTGATCCTATAGCAAAGTTTCATATTTTTATACATTATGCCAATTTTAAAACCCCAAAAAGGAAAGTTCTTAAATAAGGGAAGGGGCTGTCCCTACCCCCCTCCACTGTTTAACCAAAGAATAAATCCAACAAGTTACTTCCCATTGATGATTGTTTATTATAAAACTCTGAATACCCACACTTTTTGCAATACACAACCGTGAATTGATTATGCTGGACATCAAACATTTTCGATAACCCCGTTCCTGTCATTGCCACGTCCTTCTTAGCAGCATCATCGCTTCCACATTTTATACATCCCTTTTCATTCATGAAACTTCTCTCCCTGTTTAAATATTTTTTAAAGATTCCGTCTATTTATTTCATCTAAATGCACGATTATTTATCTGCTTTTTCTTGGTGAAATCTATATATCTTGTTCCTTGAAACTAACTTTCGGAGCAAATATGAATAGCCAATTCCACCTTAGGTCCGATGATAAAGTATACGGGTAAAGTGAAATAAGGTTTCATGATTCTATCATGAAGGGTGATCTTTCTCCATTAGTGCGTACCTATCCAACTTTGCAGCCATATATAGAGCTGTAAAAGTTATTGTTTATAGTAGTCTTCTCGAAGCATTGCCATAATCACTTCATCCGAGTAGGTATCGTTGAAATAGAGGGATTGCCGTAATGTCCCTTCTTTTTTAAATCCTGCTTTTTCGTATGCTTTTATGCCACGTACGTTATGGGAGAATACCTCTAGTTGCAATCGATTTAATTTAAGCTCCTCAAAAGTGAATGCTTGTGCAAGTTGGGTTGCTTCAGTTCCATACCCTTTGTTCACATTATTTCTATTATGTAATGATATTCGGAAACCTGCCTTTTTATTGTCTTGATCAATCTCCAAGATAGCTAGGTCACCTATTATTTCATTATTCTCCAATAGGCAAATGGCAAAATCATACCGTGTGGGGTCGTTGCTAAACTGTTTATAACTTTCAATGATTTCATCAAGGGTAAATGACTTACTCGTACCGGTCATATATAAAAACTCTTCATCCTGACAAGACTGATAAATACTGACCATATCTTCGTCTTTAATGGGTCTTATATACACATGTCTTCCCTTTATCACCATTTGGATTCCTCCTTCTATTGTTGTTCCTTAGTCCATGTATAATATATAAAGTTTGCTTTTTGTCCATTGAACGCGAATGGCTCACCAGTAGTAACGACCTTCTCAAATCCATTCTTCTCCAACACTTTTTGAGAAGCTATATTATTTGTTGTTGTTTTTGCTTGGATGATCTCGATGTTTGGATCAAGATGGGATTCTACCAATAAAGCTAAAGCCTTACTGGCCATGCCTTTTCCAGTATGCTTTTCACCAATACGATAACCAAGATGACATGATTTTAGGTTTTCCTCATAATCAACTACGTTTATTCTTCCTACAATACTATGTTCTTTATCTTTAATTAAATAGAATCGCGATATTCCTTGAAGTTGTTCTTCAAGTAAAGCATCAAGCCTCTTGTTGAAAATCTCTGGAATGTAATACTCATCTCCCCGAGCAGGTACCGTTTCTTCAAAGAAAACTCTATTTCGAAGCTCAAATTCAAGCAAATCTACTGCGTCACTTTTTTTCAACTCTTCAATAAATATAGACATCAGATAGCCCCCATTCTATCTGTAAGTTATTCTACTTATCAAAGAGTAATCCTCCTTCCGCCTACTCCAAGTAATATTTCTTACTTTAAATGGAATAATAAAATGATTAATGCAAGGGAGTGATAGGATTGGATCAAGAACTAACGATCAAGACGCTGAACAAATTCCTACAGGGCTCATACATGGGCATTCACGCCTATGAACACTTTATAAAAAAGCTGCAACATTCCACATTAAAGGATTCGTTTATTTCGATTCAAAAAGACCAGAAAAATCATGCTGCCCTTATTTCCGAGAGAATTCAGAAACTAGGGGGTACACCCGTAACAAGTGAAGGCATAATCGGTAAGATGGAAGCTGGAATTGTAAATGTAGTGGAAAACTACAATTCAGAGGAAGAAATCATAAAACATGCAATCAAGGGGGAAAATCTATACGGGATAAAAATGTCCGAGAAGCTAGTAAGAGATAAGTTAGATGAAGAAAGTCTGAATCTAGTCCATAAAATCCTCGATAAAGACCGAGAACATGTGGATTACCTAAAGTCTCTTTTACATTCCTAAAAACAAATCCTACTCATTATAAAAAGGGCGTAATCCACCCTATCGGATTACGCCCTTTTCTCGTCATATCAGTTATGCAACGTTACATTGTTTTCGATAGAGTCGCGTCCCACACGAAACTTATTTACTTTTGCTTCTTGATCAGGATAACCAAAGGATATGCCAAACAATAACTTCTTATCATCGGATACACCTAATACTTGGCGAACCGTGTCAGCGTGAAATCCTAAGATTGTCTGAGGAACACTTCCTATCCCACGTGCTTTCAGTGATAAAAGAAACGACTGGGCATACATGCCAATATCAGAAGCGACACGTACATTATCACCGAATGAAGGCATGAATAGGAACGCAACATGTGGTGCATCGAAGAATGTCAGGTTTCGCTTCACTTCATTTTGACGGGCTTCGTGATCTTCTCTAGCTATTTGCAATTCTCCATAGTATGTTTGGGCCTGTTCTATTTGTCGTTCAGCATAGCGGCCATAATAATCTTTTAAATCAAAGGTGAAATCAGGCGTGATTTGCCCTTGTTCTCCCATATTTAAGAGGGCTTTCTTCAATTCCTCTTTCTTTTCACCTGAAACGATATGAACATCCCAAGGCTGAGTATTGCAATTCGATGGGGTAGCTTGAGCATCCTCTAAAATTTCACGTAGAACTTCTTCTTCAACAGGTGTAGAAAGAAATTGACGAATTGAACTTCGATTGCGTATAACTTCTTGAAAAGAATGATTATCCAAAAAAAATCTCTCCTTTATTATGTATTATGAACTTCCAAAGCTCGTTAATTCTTACAAAAGAACCCTGTATCGTTCATACTAAATTAGAAATCATTTATTCTCAAATATCCTGTTTGGGACTTTATCGTTTACAATCCATTCTGTCTAATCATAAGCTGCTTATTAATATAACTTGGACTTCTATTACAAAAACACCCTAAGTGAACTGCACCCCTATTGTTAGACACATCTTACAATTGGAGGTGCAGTTCATTCGTTGCTGTATCAGTGCATAACAAGGCAGATGGGGGGATGAACATTACCACATATCATTCACGTCTATCATTTAGCGAAGATAGTGTAATGAAATTAAAAACGGATAGCAGTAGCCATCCATTTTAGGTTTTACTTATCTATGCGAATGTCTTTTGCTCACAAAATATGTGACTAACGAAACAACGATTAAAACTGGAATTGCATAAATTTGTCCAACTACTAATTTCCATCCCACCGTATTATATCCATCAGACGCTGGAAAAAAGACAGTTATTATACATACAATAAAATAGGCTAATAATGGCAGAGTGATTTTTTTCATAGATTCTTTATCCTCCCTTCTTTGTACCAATCAAACTGCAATTGGTTAACTATTTATTATAGATTATAGATTTTAATACTTACTACTATAAAGCAACCATATTCACGAACATATCCTTCTATTATTAGAAGAGGAGTTTGATTTCTTTTTTCCTCTCAAGTGATCAACTCCTTCACAATTCATTGGCGTATCATTATTTTATGCAAGGAGATGGAGTGAGGAATAGGCTATCATTTTTTGTTAGGGAATTTCAATTGAGAAATCTTCGAAATACCTTTTTGGAATTTTCAAATACAACTCCAAATAAATCACAAGAAATGTAAAAACATTTTGACATTTACAAAGACCGTGATACAATAAAAGTGTCAAATACTTTTTACATTTTCCGATAAGGAGGAAACTAAAATGGATTGGGTTAAACTTGTGTATTCAATCATATTGTTAGTTTGCGGAATTGTGATTTTGGTTGCATCATCATCTAAGAAGGGTGATGAAAGAAGGAAGTTCATCAACACGAAAGCTCAATCCTATGTATTTATCGTAGTGACAGTTGTGCTACTTTTAGACGTTGCAGAGTCCATTTACCGAACGGTCCAGGGGAATACTCATGATGGGATTTCACCATTGGTGTTTCTGACCTTAATCCTAATTATCTATCTGTTAACATTAATAACTTACAGGAAAAAGTATGGTGATTAAATGCAAAACCACATTAAAACATTAAGAAAATCAGCTAAGTTATCTCAGGATGAACTGGCTAAGCTCTGTAAGGTATCTAGACAAACAATAAACGCCATTGAAAATGACAAATACGATCCTACTTTACAATTAGCTTTTGACATAGCCACTGTATTGAATACCACAGTAGATGAGCTTTTCACCAACTCCTAATAGAAAGTCTTGAATGGACCTCCTATCGAGGTTTTTTTTATGTATTCCTAAACCTCTGAAGAGTCCTGTCATATGAATGTTGATACGCTGAAAGTAAGATCACCATACACATATTTAAAAGAGAAAAGCATCCGCCTAGAATCAAAAAAACCTATTCACGAATCTCACTAATACTTTTCCCACTTGAAAATGCGTGTCCCATCGTTAATTTAGCCACTGTTTGAAATCCATATTTCTCATACACTTTTTCTATTGATTCATTTATTGGAAAAACCCAAAGTTCTTTGAGCCCTCTCTTTTTCACTTCTTTTTGTAAAAATTGAATCAACTCACCTATTAAGCCCTTCCCTCTAAATTCCTCCAATGTAGCCACACTTTCCATTCGAGCTTGTTCTCCATCTTCAAAAATGCAAGCAGTTGAACAAGCTTTCCCATCGTACCGAAGAAGATAATGTGTAAAAGAAGGATGATCGAATTGTTCTTTAAATACCTTCTCAATGGATTCTTTTCCTCCAAACTCTGTAATACTACTTTCCACATCGACAGCTTCTTGATAATTTTCATCTGTAACGACCTCAATCATCACTCTATTATTATTCGGTATGTTAATCACTTGGTTATTCCACAATTGAATAGGACTAACCAACTCCTCATATCTAAAATTTCTTGTTTTTAATTCGTTGATGAGATTTTGTTGGCCTTCAATATTATAGATGTAAAACCTCGGTTTAATCTTTTTTGATTGATAATAACTGATGACTTCATCTACTACTGTCTTTGGATGCAAACACTGATCAATAATGTGAGCGTGATTGGAGTCATAATAATTTGGTTGGTTTTCATTACAAAATAACGTTCCCCAGGAAGTATCCACTCGATGGGAAATAGTTTCTAAGTATGAACGCTCAAGCATTAAAAGTTCTTTTAAATCCTTGATAAAATTCCCTCATTTCCAAAAATACATTTCGATAAAATGCTCTTGAAACTTTAAGTGAAAACGCCACTAGGCAGCAATAGACTCAATTGCATTTCTAGTAATCATGTCCTTTAGATTTATATACCTGAAACTACATCAAACGGTATCGTTTCTTCATTAACTAACACAAGAAGTACTTTCGGTTTACCATTGAACGTTAACTTATAGACATGTTGGATGACTACATCATCATCTTCTTTCGGTACATTTAACTTTATTTTTAATGTATCTCCTTGTTCCTCAAGCCCTGTAATCACTTTACCTTTTGACTGAAAAACCACATAAGACGTCTTTTCCCCTTCATTAATTAACTGAAGTCTACTTTCAGAGTCAATTGCATCTTGTACCTTACTTGGTACGACTTCTAATTCGCTAATACTTAATTCGGACTTATTAGAGTTACAAGCTGTTAAAAGAATGGATACGAATAAGATTAATACTATTTTTCTCAATTTTCATCTTCCTTCTTTTTCATAGAATTGTTTTACTAGGTGCAATATCGGCTTGATTATTTCTAACCCCTTATTATTTTTAGTTTTACTTACTTTACAAGTCGAGGGTTAAGTTTAAATTATATGCTTTTTTACCATTATAAACCTTTTTCTAATAAACAGATTGTAATCATAACCAAAGTTTTTTGTTTCTTCCAGTTTGACATATCGGGAAATCTAGATATAAAATGACACACATGGCACCAATTGATGTATTCAAAATGATGCAAAAAGTTGGTCTACTTGAATCGATTCTTCATGGTCAATGGACATACTATAGGCGGAATGAAGAATTCATTCAACAAATTGGTGATTATTTTAGGACGGAAACTCTACTTATCTTGATTTCTGTTTTTTTACTTTATTATATCTATTTTTCTAGATAAACAAATATATTAAAAAGGAGAAACATCTATGCGCTTTATATCATATATACTAGCTCTGTTAGCTGGAGCAGCACTTAGCTTTGAAGGAGCAATCTATGCTGAATTGGGAAAAACGATTGGACAGATAGAAACAAGTTTCTATAACTTCTTTATGGGCTCCATAATCATGGGGTTATTGTGGTTATTTTTTGGTAAAGGACGGATTTCCTATACATTGGAAGCACCTAAATGGTCCTTACTTGGCGGCGTCTTGGGTGTTGTTTATTTAACCTCTATTGTAATAAGTGTTCCACATGTAGGTGTTGGTATCACAATGGTTGCGGTAATTATCGGACAATTGGTCATGAGTATGGTCATTGAACATTTTGGGTGGCTAGGTAGTAAAAAAACTAAAATTAATAAAGAAAAGATTTTTGCAGTTATTTCTATGATTATCGCACTTATATTAATCAACTAGGAGGTAGACAACGATGGGATTATTTATGATTTTATTTACGTTTTTAGGCGGAATTACACTAAGTGCTCAATCATCCATAAATGGTACATTGAGTCGAAAAGCTGGAACACTCGAAACAACTCTTTTGACCTTTCTCACCGGAACCATGTTTCTTACGGTTTTCATTATATTTTTCGGTAAAGGCAATGTGCTTGGCCTACTAGATGCACCAAAGTGGCAATTGAGTGCCGCATTTTTAGGCACGATGTATCTACTTCTGACTGTCATGGCCGTTCCTAGAATTGGGGTCATCGCAACTAATATTGCTGGAATAACGGGTCAACTTGTAATCGGTGTAATCATCGATCATTTTGGATGGTTCAATAGCTTAGTCATAGAAATAGATGGTAAACGTATCTTTGCATTACTCTTTATGATCATTTCCATTTATTTCATATATAAGGGTAATAAACGCTCAAACCAAGAGACTGAAGCACTGTAAAATCAACTAACTCATAGCATAAGACCGGAGTGGAGCCTGATAGATGCATATCAGGCTCCTTGCTAAACTAAGGGGTGCGTTAGCTGAAGATTAGGGCTGTCTTTAAGGCAGCTCTTTCTTTATGCAACTAAAAGGGAGTTGTATAAAAGCGGTGTATTTGTTAAGGTAAGTGGATAGTTTTTCTAATAGTGGTTGGTGGAGAATGAGATTACCCTAGTGAGGTGCGGAGTGAAAAGTTCAAAAAAAAGAAAAAAAGAATCCGAAAAAATTTTAAAGAGGCTAAAGGTTCCAATAAATAAACATTTACCGCTTATAGAAAATGGAGAAGTCGTTTCTCTTAGAACAAAGGAAGAGATAATAAACAGAATTATTCCTTTAACGATTGTCGCAGCGAAAGCTATGGAGGCTCCACCAGAAAAAATTAAGGAATTTATTGAAAGGTATAACGCAAATAAACTATTTACTGAAGAAGAACATAATTTTCTATTAAAAAAACACTTCAATTCTAACGAGGGGATTCAGTACTCTTGGAAATTAGAATGCATATGGCTGTTGCTTTGGTCCGTTAATTTAATATCCGATATAGGGATTCCAGCCGATACGTGTAATGCTGAATTTGTTTTTGAAAAGGTGCTTAGTAATACGAAACAGGATCTGATGGATAATTCCACTTTAAAACCAATCAGTGATATATTGGATAGCCTTGATTTTATTTATAGAGCACATTGGGCAGTAAGAGAAGCGCAATTAAATGATTTAATAATCCCAGAATCTCTAGATGAAGGCGTTGTCTATGAAAGACATTATACACTTAATTGGCTAGTAAATTATATGGACCAAGAATGGGAAGAAGTAAGTACAGATACTTAAATGTTCCTTTATGTCATAAAAACTTTTATGCTTCTTTAGAGATGGTAGATTAAGGTTTGAACTGGAGCCTTACTCCTAAACTAATAGGCTTTTGACTTCAATAAATAGGTTGCTGCGGCAATCTTATTTATTGAAGTAACGGGGCCTTTAGTATAAAACGGACAGCAAAATAAAATGAGCTGGGAGATACATTTTCCAGCTCATTTTTTGTGTATTATAATTCGTCCGCTCCCTTTAACATAGCCAAAATAAAAGAAGGAAGGTACTGTCCCCTTTGTTCATATAAGTTAATTAAGGTGCAAAATTCCCTGCAAAAAGAAGCAGCAATGAAAACAAGATAACAAAACTGTTTAAAAGGATGCCCGGTATAATGGAATACCATTTCTTAGATAGTGAAGCACATACAAGCCCTATTACTGCGATTATAATCCAGATTGTACTATGAAAATTAATATCTGCATTTGGACCACGAGCCATAAAAAAGTATAAAACAACCGCAAAAAATGTCCCGAATGCTAAGTAGCCATATTTATTCATAAAACCTCCACCATATATGCCTGATCTAAGCAAGATTATGTATTTCCAGAATAATACCGATACCTATATCACAAATGATCATTTTATTTACTAATTATAACATTTATGTAAAATTGATTGATATTTTTATGTACCACTATTTGTATAAACAGCGCAAGATGACACAAAAAAAGACGGATTTACCGTCTAAAATTTATGAGTATCTTTTGCCCTGTAAGAAATAAAAAGACTATTTATAAGTTGTGTAATTGCTCCCCGCACTAAAAAAATAAAACCGTATATAGAAACAGCCATTCCTTCAAAGCCTCCAACAATTAAAAGACCAGATAAGAGATAAATAATGCCTAAAAGTATAAAAGTAAGTGGACACGCAGTGGTAATCATTTTTTTGTTCCTTATAAGAGCTATGACAAAAGTAACTAGAAGAATAAAGGTTATAACGTAACTTGTATAAGAAGAAAATAATTCATTAGATTACCCCTTTCGAAATAATTGGCGAATGACTGATTTCACCTTGAGATTCAACTATGTGAATACGGATAACATCTTTTATTCTCGTTATGTCACGGTACGACAACACTACTCTATTATTAATATCTTCCATACTATGTGCTGACTTTTATGCAATTATGTACTCATCTATATCAAGGATACTTTGCTCGATTAAAAATTATTGCCCTATGGAATTCGCTTCCCATTCTTCTCTCAAAATTCCCATCCGGATAGAGTCGTAAAATTCCCCATTATACAACCGACATTTTCTTAGTCTTGCCTCCATTGTCATCCCTAGTTTTTCTCCGAGTTTAATCATACGTTCATTCCCTGACCAAGTCGTATATCCTACACGTACCAATGGTAAGGTTTGAAACAAATGGTCGATCCACAGACGAAGAGCTTTAGTCCCATAACCACCACTCCATAAATTTGGAGTGTAAATGCCTATCCCCATTTCTAGCCAATAAGAGGCTTCGTGTTCCCAATAATAACTAACTGTTCCAATCACCTCTCCATTCACTTCAATTGCCCACCGATTATCTTGATTCACATAGCTTTCTTTTTTGGAGACAAATTCATCAAATGGTATATGTTTATGTTCAAAGTATGGAGCATCCCATTTTTTCCACTCAGGAGATTCATCCTTATACATTAACTCCCATAGTCGAGGTAGATCTTCCTCTATAATTGGCCGAATCAATAATTCGTTTTCCTCGTAAACCATTACATTTCCCCCTAGTACTTACATTTTTTCTATATCATATATTTCTGTACCTAGCCTGTTATCTCCTTCTTCTTCCTGACCTCCTTCATAGTAATAGTATTAACGGCAAGAACTTGGAAGAAGGGTTCTGTATGTTTCACCCCGAATATATTCCTTCTGGGAGAGATTTAAATGTCTTTGAAAATAGGAGATATCCTTCCATTTGAACGGACGTTTACAGTGAGGGACGTTGAAAATCAAAAATAATCTTAATTATAGGAAAGGATAAGAATCTTGCTTGAGACAAATAGATGTATACTTTCAGCTATACAAATGGATGATTACGATGATGTAAAACTATTATATATTAATGAAGAAGTACGGAGATACCTTGGAGGAACTCAGAGTAACGAGGACATTCAAGCGAGTTTTACTAAGATGATCCATTCCACAACAGAATCGTTATATTTCATAGTTAGAGAGAAATATACAAAGGCGTTTATTGGACTGATATCATTAGACACCCATCACCATGGCATCTCAACTGAAGTTTCCTATCAGTTGCTTCCAAAATGGTGGGGAGATGGGTATGCTACCGAAGCTATTAATGAAATCATCAACTATGCTTTTAATAAGCTAAAACTAACAGAAATAGTTGCCGAAACACAGACAGCTAATAGAGCCTCTTGTAGGTTATTGGAAAAGTTAGGATTTAATTTAAGGGAAACTGTCCACAGATTCGGAGAAATACAATCTATCTATTGTATTAAGTACAATTAACCAAACCTTAGCAGAAAATATCAGACTAGGTCATGGAACAGTAAGATTATATGGAGAAATTCAAAAAATGAAGGCGGCTTGCCATTGTAGGTTTTCCTACTCGGTCAAGAAATGGATGGATGGTTGAACTTGGTGAAAAAAGTCTATGATCACTACCTTTAACTTTGCCCCATCCATCTCAGCTTTCAAATCCAAGCAATAGAAAAACGCCACAATTCACATTGCGGCGTTTTTTCTTTGATACAGTATGGATTAACGAGCAGTCATACCGCCATCGATAACAAATTCCGAACCTGTTGAATAAGAAGATTCTTCAGAAGCCAGGAATAATACCATGTTTGATACTTCTTCTGGTTGCGCTACACGACCAAGTGGAATATGTTTAGAGAATGCTTCAACTGCTGCTTTTGTATCTTCTTGTACAACCATTGGAGTAGCGATGACGCCCGGGTGTACAGAGTTAACACGAATGCCATACTCAGCAAGTTCCATGGCAGCTGCTTTTGTCATACCACGTACCGCGAATTTGGTGTCTGTGTAACCAAGTGCTCCTGCCACTAAACCGTTCATAGAAGAAACGTTTATGATTGAACCGCCACCCGTTTTTTGCATAGAAGGTAATACCGCTTTCATACCTAAAAATACAGAAACTTGGTTGATCTCAACGATACGACGGTAATCTTCAACAGAAATATCCATCATTTTTTTAGCCATCGTAATACCAGCATTGTTAACTAATACGTTAACTGGACCAAATTTATCTTCAGCAACAGCAACTACATTAGCCCAATCCCCTTCGTTTGCTACGTTTTGTTTTACGAATACAGCATTTTCGCCTAGTTCAGCAGCAAATGCATGCCCTTTTTCTTCGTTTAAATCCGTTAATACGACCTTAGCGCCTTGTTCTACGAATAGTTTAGCATGAGCCGCGCCCATACCTTGAGCTGCACCTGTGATGATTGCAATTTTACCTGATAATCTTGTCATATTAAAACACTCCTTTAGGTTATATTACTGATGTATTTTTTTCCTCAAACAAGTATGTGTTGTTATTAGCATGCGCCAATTCTGTATATATAGTATCGGCTTAGATGTACGATTGTTTAATCTTAGTGGAGCATGATGGAACCACCGTCAACCATGAAGGTTTGACCAGTGATATACTTGGAATCTTCAGAAGCTAGAAATACCGCTACACGACCAATATCTTGTTCTGGGTCACCGAATTTGCCCATTGGGATACCTGCCAATACCTCGTTGTAGTATTCTGGCTGAGCTTTAGCCCAAGCCTGCACGCCTTCTGAATTTGCGATGGGAGAAATTAAGTTGGCAGTAATACCTTCTCCGCCAAATTCGTTAGCGACTACACGTGTAATACCACGGATCGCTTCTTTTGCAGCAGAATAAGCAGCTTGTGTTTTGTGTCCCTTAATACCTGCACCTGATGCAAAGTTGATGATGTTCCCTTTCGTCTCTTTCAAGTGAGGGATAGCAGCTTGCATTAAGTACCAAGTTGGGTAGAAACCTGTGTCCATTGATAAAGCCAAGTCCTCTGGAGTTGTTTCTAAGAATGGTACTTGTTTAGAAGCGTGAGCATTGTTTACCAAAACATCTAAACGGCCATATTTAGAAACTACCTCTTCAACAATATTCTTTAAGTTCGCATGATCCGTTAAGTCCGCTTGGATGAACATCGATTTAGGAGTAATTTGTTGCAGTTCTTCAGCAACTTTTGCACCTGTTTCAGGGTTTACGTCAACGGCTACGATGATTGCGCCTTCTTTAGCCATGGCTCGTCCCATACCCGCACCGATTCCACCAGCACCACCTGTGATGATAACTACTTTATGTTGTAATTTCATAGGTCATACTCACTCCTTACATGTTTTTTACTTCCAGCATAACCGCTTCATTCATGTAGTTTGTTGACTAGTAAAATCTTAGCTATCCCTCATTGTTCTTTTTAGAGTTTTTAAGCTAGTGACGATTACTCTACCTCCAAGATAATGCTTTGTTTTATAAAAGGCAAATACAAGCACCAGGTCAAAAAAACATTTAATTAGCTGACAGGAGGGACTCCATACAATTTTACTTTAATCATCACTATTGAATGAAAGTATAAAAGAGATAATCTAAGGTATTGATACCTTAAAACAAAAAATAGCTTTTTCATACGTATTTATTATATATCATTCGAATTGAAATAACATATTTTCTTTCTGAAATTTGATTAAAATCTTTTCTCTGATTATGCGCCAGAAGTTATACTCGTAATAAATATAGGCTGTTTTCATAAAGGAATATCATGGACTGCAATAGAATAAGGTGGTGGGTAAATGTAAGGGGTGATTTAGTTAATGGGATTTGTTTATGCTATATTTGTTATTTCAATAATAGGTTTGGTTTGTTATCGAATGATAAAAAAGAAGTCAACACCTTCATATAGGTATACACCCTATGATGACATCACAATGGGAATTAAGGAGAACATTAAACGAGATAGCCCTATACAAGACACAAAACATTACATTGCATATGAAGAAAAAGCAAATAATGATAAGACCGTATAATACTATGCTCTTCTTCCCATTTCAACCGTAGTGTAAAGCTGAAAAATAGCATTTGTGCCACTTGCTTTTTAATCCATACTTGGTGTTGCTATTTGAAACGAATGGTCTTCAAGTTATAGCACTAAGGGTAAATAAAAAAGGTTGTGCGCAGACTTCTTTGTCTACTCACAACCTTTTTGTATACTATATAAGCGAACCTATTTACTTAGTAATTTATGTAATAGGCGATTGAAAACATCCACTTCTTCTTTTGTTAATTTGCTTGTATGAACCTGTTCCCTCTCATTTACTTCTTTAGATAGGACTTTAAGTAAATCGACTCCTGTGTCTGCTAGATTCACTAACACCAATCGACGGTCTAGTGGTTTATATGAACGAAAAACGAGCCCTTTTTTTTCAAGTGTATTCGTTAAGCTGGTTACCGACGAAGGGGCTAATTGCAAACGTTGAGCAATAATTCTTGTTTCACTCGGTCCCCAAACCCAAAGTGTATACATCATAAGCATGGCCGTCCAAGATAGCTTGTGCTTCATTAAAAGTTCTTTTTCAATATCATGGCGTACAAGTAAAGAGGCGCTATACAAATCGGAAATGAGCAAACTCGATGAAGCATCAAATGCGTTTCCATGTTGTTTAGCTAAAAATGCTTGTACTTCGCCAGCGTGTTTTACATACTTCTCCAAAAACGTCCCTCCAAAATTCTATTTATCCATAGTATACAGGAAATTTTAAAAAAGAGCGTCAATCTCTTGGATAACACCTCTACGGACCTACTTTTAACATCTTACATATTTTCGTTTGAAATTAAGTCTTCCACTATCCCTATATCCTCCAAATCATTCCACGCTTTCTTTTTACTTTGATGTCCCTTTTTTACTAAAGCGCCCGCTTGTTTAAGAAGATGTAGATACTAATTTATGCATTCTAAATCTCGGAACAGTATCTTCCTCTTCTATTCCTAATACATCAAATCCATTTTTCTCATAAAAATTTATCGCCCTTTTATTTGTGGGGGATACCCTCAATTGGTATTCATTAACGCCATATTCGCGAAAGAAACGTTCTGCAAATTCAATTAGTTTACCACCGTATCCTTTCCCACGGTATTCTGAGATTAAGTAAAATAGATTAACATATCCAATCTCTTTATTATCGATTTGTTTAATCTGCAACTCAACTTGTCCTATTTGTTTATAATCTAATTCAACAATAACAAGCCCACCAGGAAATTTTATAAGCCTATCGTTAATCTTCTTCAAATAACTGTAATTATCTCCGTATAAACTCTCATCGCCGAAACTAATGCTGTACGAATCTCTTCTAAACTTAATAATGGTTTCAGTATCTCTTGATAGGTCAATATTACGAAATGAAATCAAACGGATGCCCCCCCATTCCTAATTCACGATAACTTGATTTGTAAACAGGATTTCTTAACACATATATTGAATATATAACAAGTATTTTAAAAAAATAAGTACTGGTTAACTAGAATGGAGATAAGTTTTAAAAGAAAAGCAAGTTTCCAATTTTTATGAAGTGACCGATAATTTTATCAAAATGACAGTTCACGATCCCATGCTGAGATGCATCGAAACAAGAGAAAAATTAGCACCATTTTTTCAATCAGCAATAGAGATTTTCCAACTGGTTATTAATGATTGATGATAGTGTGATTATATTTTTATAGAAGAATGCGAGGGGAATAAGAATGAAAATAGAACATATTGCCATGTACGTAAATGACTTAGAAGCTACAAAAGATTTCTTTGTAAAATTTTTCGATGCTTCATCTAATGCCAAATATCATAATCACAAAACTGGATTAGAGGCTTATTTCTTATCATTCGAAGATAGTACAAGACTTGAGATAATGACGCGTCCTGATATGATTTCTTCCGAAAAACCCCTAATGATAACTGGATACATACATTTAGCATTTAGCGTAGGAAGTAAAGAAAGAGTAGACGCATTGACAAGTCAATTGGAACAAGAAGGATATAGGATTTTAAGTGGTCCGCGTACAACAGGTGATGGTTATTATGAAAGTTGTATATTGGGACCCGAAGGTAATCAAATAGAAATAACTGAATAAATAACGTTCAAATTTATCTTTCTTTATTTCTCGTCTTCCGTTCATTTGCCTCGTTAGTTCTGTAGTATTGTCACTTGAATTTTAATGTATGATTAGTGTAAGAATCATACATTAAAAAAGGTATATTAATTGATCCCTCTAATAACTCTAACGCTGATATTTGGGAAGAAATATTTCAATCCTATTCAGTAATTAATTTTAATTTACGTCTTATACTCCAATTAAAAGAGCCACCATTATGTGGCTCTCAATAATCAACAAAAAATTTTCAGGACATTCTCCAATAATATAATTCTTCTGTTTCTTTATACATTTCTGCTCCTGCTTTTTCTAATACTCTGTGCGATGCAATATTGTCTTTTTCGGTATCTGCAATAATGGACATTACATCAGGCTGATTTAACAACCAATACTTAATATTAACAATAGTTTCAGTCATATAACCATTTCCTTGATATCGAGGAATAGTATAATAACCAATTACTACTTCACCATTTTTATTTGGAAGACCTTTTAACATTATTCCACCAACATAACAATTTGTATCTTTTAACACGATTAGCCAGTTTGTATACCAAATATAATTTTGCTCATCATTCAATAATTTTGAAAGTCTGATTTCCAGAGCTTGTTTAAGTTCTAAATCAAGATAATTTTCTGTTTCACATAAACATAACTTTAATTCCATTTCCTTTTGACTATCCATTAGTAATTTCAAATTTTCTGCATTCAACGGAATTATTCTTAATCTATCTGTTTTTAATTCAATCATTATTACACTCCTATCATAAATTGCAGGCTATTTTAAATAGACAAAACAAATTTAAAAATAGGTATATGTTATTGGCAGCGACTCCTATTATATTTATTCCGAAATAAAGGCTTTAAGCCTTTCTATCCAGTATTAAGGCTAACCAAGTTTACCATTCCATTAATTTCCTGTAAACTCTTTTAGAAATTGGGGCCTTTTTTATTCGCTAGTGTATCAATAGCCTGAACTATTGGTTCTAAAAAGGAAAATCTTCACTTTGAATGTATGATTAGTGTAAGCCTCGTACATTAAAAAGGCCGCCAAATGGCGGCCTATATCTATCATCAGGGGGTTATCTGTAAGAATTTAAGCTTGATACATCTGCGTATTAGGCTTTACTGTGAAGTGTAACTAGGTAACCGTCTGGGTCGGCAAATGTAAAGGTTCTACCGAACGGTCCATCTATTGGTGCGGCCGTAATCTTTACGCCAGCTCCAATAAGCTTGTCATGAATTTCTTGCGTATCAGGGGCATAAAGCCACAGTGCAACTCCAAGTCCAGGCTGAATACCCGAACCGAGTTCAACTTCTTCTATTAGATCACGAAGAGCAAATGCAATAGGCTTAGTATCAAAGACCACAGCATGAGGTGGTCCTGCCTGTGAGCGGACGAGTCCGAGATAGTTTTGATAAAATTCAGCAGAGCTTTCAAGATTGCTTACTTGTAGTGAAATGAAGTCTGGTCCAATTACTGGCATAATGTTCTCCTTTTATATATGTTTTTTTTATCTTATTAATATAAGTCGTACACTGAAATGAGTTTAAAAACTGTCGCAGATAGATTTGGTTACCTGTACTCTTTAGGTCAACACCGGCGGGGAATAGAAAGTCATCAGCTGAGAGAGTCATAATCATTTCAGAATCTTGATTCACCATCGCCTCAAAATAATCTTTCGCAATCTAGGTGTTTTAAGTCATCTATATAGCCTCACTTTCATTTTGTATATCCTTATTATACAAGCCCCTATTGCCAACGGTATGTCAGTAGCGTTCTTTCATTTTTTCGATTTCTTCTCTTACTCGGTTTTTTAATGATTCAGGTTCAGTGACTACAACATCTGCCCCCCATCCAAGAATCCAGTACAGCAATTCTTCCGGTTGTCGCACACGAAAAGTGACATGGTAACCGTCCTCTTTTGATTCGGAAGCTTCCATATAATAGTTGTTTGCTTCTTCAACTTTATCCTTGATTTCTGAATTAAAGATTGCACAGACCCGTATGCTACGGGTATCCTTCGGCCGATAGGATTGAAGGTTGAAGTTATCGGGAATCTGAAACGTATCATCTGTCATAGTCATGTCACTCATTCGGGAGACTCGAAAATGGCGAATATCCTCCCGTAGGTCACAGGAAGCTAGTAACAACCAGCCATTCTGCTCATCATGTGCCAAACCGAATGGTGATACAGTTCGCACAGTTACCCGGTTCCCATCAGCTTCAGCAATCCGTTTGTGATATGTAAAACGAAGTTTCTTGCCCTCCAACATGGCTTCACGAATGATTCCCAAGTTCACTTTCTCCTTCGTCATTATGTCCTTTTCATCTTTTTGGAGCAGACGAATGCTCTTTTGTATTCGGTTTGTTTCATCACGGATGGGTAGAGAAAGAATTGCATCTATTTTTCTGCGGGAAGAACGGGCACCTTCGCGAAATGTAGGATCAAACCGATTCTCTATGAATTCAGCTCCAAGAAGAAGTGATACTGCCTCTTCTACAGAAAAACTAATGGGTGGAAGAAAATAGCCTTTCAACAAAGAATATCCTAATCCTGTCTCACCAATTATGGGGACACCTGCTTCACTCAGACCCTGCATATCGCGATAGATCGTTCTTACACTGACCCCTAAGACCTCTGCTAATTCATCAGCTGTTAGTAATTTGCTTCGCTGTAATTCCATGACAATCGCTAATAGACGCTCTGTTTTATTCAATTGACAATGCCCTCCCTTGCTGGAAATCAACCATTCATAATATCTTTCGTTGTTTCAAAATAACGTACGAGACTTACTTCTGTAGGGGTTATTTTGAAGTTAACCTGCCATACTTCAACCCCGCGATTTATTGATGATTGCACAAAATTCCGAATATAGCTACTACTTTCCCCGTTAGAAGAGCCAATATATTTAGAACTATCATAGAGGAAACACATTAAAAGGATGGCTTTGTCATTTTCATTTAAACTATCTGCCAATTCCCCCATGTGTCTTATGAATCTTTCAAATGAGGTGAAACTGCTTCCTGCCTTAGTTTCAATATGTTCCTTAACCTCAACCTGCAATCGTGTTAGGGGTGTTTTGACCTCAATGTAAGTATTACCTACCAGAAAATCAAGTTTGGAATTACCTACTTTTTGTTCTCTCTTTACTAATTCACCATTACTCACCATACTAGTAAGTTGGCCACTTCTTAAAAAATGTTCCACATATCTATTTGCTGCATTCTGATTAATTCCAATCCATGACTTGTTTACATTTGATGGTAAATCAACTGAAATTGCCTCCACTGTATAAAGGGTCTTTCTTGATAAATTATTGCTTTTTGAAAGCAAGCATGGGATATTACGAAAAACGATATCTCCAATACGACCTGTAGTAGGACAATGGCAGTCACAAAGTTCTCCTTCAATCTCAACTTCCATAATGAATCGATTTCGTCGTCTGTATATTACACCTTCAATGAGAGGTGTATCAAAAATTAATGGATTGTTAGTTTCCATAGTAAATTCTCCTTCGTAATCTCTTTAAGCAATGGTCAATTAATATCGCCTTTATCTTTATAATACTTAGATTATACAAAAACACTACTGACAACTGTATGTCAGTAGTCGCATGAATTTTACGATTAGATGTTGATAAATAAAGAAGTTTTATGTTTGATTGTAATTTTCTACTCTGCACTAAGTATGATGGACTCCTTATTCAACAAAACTGCCCGATAGTTAAACAAGAGTATTTTTTTACTTGAATTTGAATGGATGATTAGTGTAAGCCTCGTACATTCAAAAAGGCTGCCACTTGGCAGCCCTTTTATGACGTTAATGCACCCCGTTAGTTAAAAATCAAGAGGTTTCCAATTTGGATCTTTTATATCAGACTTATTAGGCTTTCTTACATGAGGTAAACTTCTTTCACCTTTAGCCCCAAATTTTTTGAAATTTTGTTGTGCTTCTCTAAAGGAAATATAATTTGCTCCATCCTCATCTGGATGTTTATATTGGTAACTATCATCTTCCCAAAAACAGATTTCACAAATATCATAAGTATCTGGAGGTTCTTCATCTAAAGTTTTATAACCACAACATGGACAAGTATATTTCATACAATCACCCCAATACCTATACCATACCCTTGTTCAACTATTCTGTCCTGATAATAGTTGAACAAGGGTAATTTTTATCTGAATTCGAATGTATGATTATGTTAAGAATCATACATTCAAAAGGCAGCCAATTGGCTGCCTCCTTATGGAGCTAACGCCCCCGTTATTTCTATAAGAAACTTATGATTGATACATTTAAAATAAATATAAATACACCTATACTTAACCAGCCGTACCCTTTGTGCCCCTTTTGAAATTCTCTTAATCCCATTACGAGCATCGATAAACTTAAAAATAACATCATATATGGTTGAATCGTATAATCATCAGTAATCAATGCATACCCTGCAAGTGACATGACAGTTATTGCTAATATAATATGCAAAAGCTTTAGCAATTATAAAACCCCCTTTACCCAAACTGATTGTTAAAGAAGGGTATTTTTTTACTTGAATTCAAATGTATGGTTTGTTTAAGAATCATACGTTCATAAGGCCGCCAATTGGCGGTCCTTTTATGACGTTAATGCCCCCGTTTCCTCTTGAATTAAATATAATATTTAATCTTTTATACCTTGATTGAACTTAATTAATTCATCAATCTTCTCATTTCTCTCTCGATCTAATATTATTTTTTCATTCATGAACTTAATTACCCTAATTACAAAATAAATAGCAAAACCAGTAAGAACCAAATAAATAATAATAGGGAATAAGGTTAAAAGGACATATAAACTATCTGATGCAAACCATGTACCATTACTCAAACATTTCATCCTCCTGTATCAAATGATATACCATTATTATACAATACCTTCTCAACAAAATTAGGTGAGTTTTTTTTCTTGAATTTGAATGTATGATTATATTAATTATCATACATTCAAATCCTTGATTTCATTGACTTTTTTCGTTTTCTCTCTTTATACTGAAAAAAGAGAAAAAATCGTACATTCAAATCCTTGATACATAAGGGTTCGGAAGACCGATTTTGAGACGTGATAGAAAGGTCGATGAAGCATGACAAAACAAAAAGATGTGCTGCCGATCCGTGATCAGCAGCAACCTGAAGAAATGAAATGGGCGTTGAAGAGCCACTGTTCGGAGCTTGATTATCTCCTGTTTGTTGTAGGTCGCGAGTCCGGCCTGCGGGTCGGGGACCTGCTCAAGCTCACCAAGAAACACATTCTGGTCCTGAAAGGTATGCAACACAATATCCTGCCCCATTAGTTGAAGTGTACTATTCAACTACAATATCATTCTCACTATAGCTCAGTAAATATAGATAAAAAAAAGAGGATAGATGTCAAATTTCAACATCTTATCCCCTTATTCGATGTTTCATTCCCCAGTCATTAATTTATATTTCTTTAAAATGTCCATGGTGATGGCTTTAGCGTCCGTGCTGGTTCCAGCGATATTCGTAGCAAAACTATACGAACCATTATCTGTTTCAATGAAACCGACATACCAGCCAATGCCTGACCCTTGCCCTGTTTTCCCGTAAAGGGTGAAGGTTTCCCCTTCTTGTTGGATCATCATCCGTTTTACGGTCTTCATTACATTCTTATCAAAAGGAAGGTTCTCTTCATACAATTTTTCCAAAAAGCCTACTTGCTCCATTGGGGAGATCTCAAGGGAACTACTTAACCAAAACTGATCAATGCCTCCACTAATATCTTGGTTGCCATATGAAATGTTTCGCACCCATTTCGACATTTGCTCCTCACCAATGTCACGAGCCATCGCTTGATAATACCAAACGACGGAGTTTCTCATCGCGGATCCAAGCGTATGGTCTCGGTTCCAGGCTTCGATTTCCCGCTCAACGCCATCCCAATATTTAATGTCGTACTCGTCTTCTACTGCACCTACCTGTAATCCAATCAATGAATTAGGCACTTTAAAGGTCGATTGCGGTGCAAACCGCTGATTCGCGCGTTGCTGATTATAGACGAATGTTTTTCCTTTTTTCATTTCACGTAATAAGAAAGTTCCATCACGGTTCGCAAAGAATTCATCGACTTCGAGTTTTTTAAGATTCAAGTTTCCCTTGGCTGCATTTGCTTCCTTTGGTAGCTGAATACCTGTAATGAATAGAACAACTGCACTCATGACCGCTAAAAAAAGCACCACATTCTTTCGTTTATTCATACTCGATTCCTCCCTGTCACTCTATCACCCTACTATATCAATAATATGGTAAAGAATGTTGTAAATTCCAGTGGATATTAATGGTAAAATAAACACGTGGACTTGAAGACTTTTCCTTTAGGTACTTTAGTGCAAAAGTGCAAAGAAAAGTTCACCCACTAGTTATCTATCATTTTTTAAAAAATCCAAAGAGGCGGGAAAAATATGAGTGTATTATCCAACACAGTTCCGATGAAGGCAAATGAACTGAAAACATTCTTACGGGACATGAAGGATGGAGAGAAAACCTGGGAAGAAGCAAGTAACGTTTTGATAGTCAAATCCATGCTTATACATATTGGTTCCCTTGATAGTGACCTTAGAGACCATTTGATATATAGCTCTTTTTATCAGATCATTATAGAAAAAAATCTACTTGAGCCTGAACTTTTAACGGAAATACTCGACTTGTGTTTACGAGAATTATTATTTAAAGGAATTGGTGAAAATGGAACGGATACTGTGTTCACAAGGTCTTTTACTACTCTTTTAATTGCACTCATTTTGTACAAGGACAATGAAGACAATTTTCTCTCCCCTGAGATGGTGTATATAGTAAAAGATAGATTAATTGATTACTTGAACTCCGAGATGGATTTAAGGGGATATGTCTCTGCGAAAGGTTGGGCTCATAGTATTGCTCATGTGGCCGACGCCTTTAATCAACTTGTAGAAAGTCCAAAGGTAAATCAGGAGTTGTATGCAGACATACTTAATCCAATATGGAATAAGGTATTTGTCTCTAATTATGTTTATGCCCACGATGAAGACGAAAGGCTTTTAACGCCTATATTAGGAATGTTAAAGAACGGATTGGATACTAAAGAAATAGAATCATATATTCAGTATGTACCGGAAAAGCTAAGGTTACTGAAAGACAATCTAGATGAAGAAAACTATTGGTTTTTACTTGCTAACTGTAAGAGATTCTTAAAAAGCTTCTATATAAAGGTTATGCAGGATCCCAGCTTGCTATCTCTACAAAAGAGCATGGAAAATTGCCTAAAAGAAATGTAAGGGTACTTTAATTAAAGGCTCTGTTGAAATGATACCTGCCTGAATCCTTGATACAATCAACTACAAGAAACAATAAGTGTTCAGTGGAAATTAAGCTCAAACTACCACACTCAAAAAGATGGTTTAAATGTTATGTTGAACCTTCTTCCTCTATGGTGTCGGCTTAATCAATAAAGTGAAAGAAACTCTCGCTACAAAGGGGTGATATTTTGAGATTAAAATATTTCTTTATAATGATATTAATTTTATCAATATTATCGGTTATGGGTTGTTCAAATAATGTAGATAAAACAATCGAAGACATAGATAGTGAGTTCCCTCCTTCTCTTAATGGACTAATCGTAATTAATGGTAAGGAATATCAGGTTGAAAGCGGAAGTTATAGATGGGAAAGAAAGAAAGGCTTAAAAACTGAGGTTGTACAAACAGACCACGCATCTCCATACCAAATGGCAGAGCATATAGAATCAATTAGCACAAAGCCAAATCAAAAAGTTGATATTAAGATTGAAGGAAATCCGAATATCCAAGTTTATTTATGGAATAAAAAAGGAAGGGAAATAGAAATAGAACATAAGGATAATCAACTAACCCTTCCTTCAAGTAAAGGTAAATATATCTATGAAGCATTAGCAGAATGGACTAACGGAACAATTTCTTACACATTTGTTTTGGAAATTAAATAGATTAGTCATAAAAACAAAGGGAAACCTTAACAATCTGGTTTCCCCTTTGTTTTTATAATTATCAGCTTTCCAATTTAAAAGAGCCTACTAAAAAGGTGTGGCTAAAGATTATAATGAGTTATCATCATCACCTTTAGCCTTTATTTGGACATGATCCGTAAATCGCGTTTGCTTTCATTCACGAACTTCGGCTTCCGAAAGATACTGTTTTTGTCTTGGAGACTTTTCTTTTTATAGGCAGAGAACCCTTCGATTTCTTCCGTTTTCCATATCCAACGTGTTTCTTTCTCTCCCCTATTTAGATAATAGACATTGTTATCTATTGTATTCCCTTCGTTTTGCTTGAAAGGGTTGCTGATAAGGAGATTGGACTTACCCGCGACCATGATGTTTTTTTCGATTCGATTATTTTTTGTATGCGATTGGAGTAATATCTGTCCGCCATCTTGATATTTTGTATCATTTTTATACAGGACATTGTCGGTGATTATACTGTTTTCCGTGCTTCCTCTTCTGCTGTCATACCCACCTATTGCAATGCCAGCACTTCTATTATCGTAAATCGAATTGTTTCGTATCGTGATAGAACTTGTGACTTTGCCCTTATGTTCGCTAGCCGCTTCTATCCCTATATCGTTTTTATATACCTTATTCTTCTCGATAACGATATCTTTACCACCATCGACATAGATTCCGCCAGCCGCATATTGGTTTCCATAGGCTGGATTTCCGTAACTGGATATTTCATAAACCGTGTTGTTACTGATGAGACCGTTTCTTGCTTGATCAAATTTTCCAACAGGAGACACGCCTTCAAACCCAATAATATCGATGCCGATATTGTCATTTCTCCTGACCGTGTTATTGGTAACCTGGAAGTTCGATACATTACCATTCAGCACCAACGTTTCACTGGCACCCAGTTTCATCTCTTCCAGTTTGTTGCCCGAAATAGTGATATCTTTAATAGCCTGCGGTGCTTTGGTGCCATAAACGGCAATCCCATGAGCATTTCCGTTTTTGTGGTGTGTTTCAATATGATGGATATGGTTACGTAAGATATGGATACCTTTTCCGCTCCCGCTTACGGATATTCCAATTGGCACTACCTCTTCTTTTTCTGTTTTATAATTTTTGATTTCTAATCCATCGATGGTGACATAGCTTTTATTATGAATTGATACCAAGCCCTCGTTGTCCCACGAAACCTTAAGGCCCTTTCCATCGATGACCGCCTTTTCTTTTGGATAGGCCCTAATGATGATTGGGGCGTTCTCTTTCCCGGAATTCCGTATGACGACTTGTTCATTGTAGATTCCTTTTCTTACAAAGACAGTTGTACCGGGTTTCGCTAAAGTGACGGCTTTCTGTATGCTCCTTAAAGGCTCTTTCTTACTTCCCGCATTTTTGTCATCCCCGCCGGAAGACACATACAGTTCATTTTTCGAAGTAGCTTGATTTGCCATTCCAAACAGGACAAGCCCTACACACAAGGCCAACAAAATAACCATCGAGGTTCTCACTTTTTTGTTCATAGATGTCCCCCCCTTTTGTTTATTTCGGTTCAGAGCATCACTTTTTCAGTTTCCTCTTTTTAGTCCCATAAAAACAGAATCGACGAAGTAACCCTTTCTCTCACAATAGATAGAACCTTCGAATAATACAAGCTACACCTTCACCTGCTCATCGCTCACTTACGTTCCAAGCCGAATAAATTCTCTCAAAAACCCTTTTCCCTATTCATGTACATAAAAAATAGATACCTTATCTTATTCAACTAACGGTGCAGTTTAGTTGAATAAGATACATAGCAAATACGGAAAGCAAGCTTGTCATTTTTCTAAGATAGTGTATACTGAAATGGAAAGTTAACTTTCCTTTAGGAGGGATAGCATTTGAAAAACAGATTAGAAATGATAAGGAAAGAACGTGGAATTAAACAAGAAGAACTTGCAACAGCTTTAGAAGTTTCTAGACAAACAATTGGTTCTTTAGAAAATGGACGATATAATCCATCTATTATTTTAGCCTTCAAAATATCACGTTTTTTTGATATGTCGATTGAAGAAATATTCATTTATGAGGAGGAGTAATCGTGTTAAAGAAAACATCATTTTATGTAATCACTTTAATAATTGGGCTAATTTTAATTGGCATTAGCTTTATCTTTAATGGGGACGACGTAAAAACAATTGCTGGATTATGTATTGGAATAGGTGCTGGTTTATTTGGGATGAGTATCGCAAATATTTTTATGATACGTTACGAAAAGAAAAATCCAGAAGTAATGAAACATAATGAAATAGAGTTTAAAGATGAAAGAAATACCATCATTCGATATCGAGCTAAAGCAATGGCAGGAGATATTGTACAGTGGTTTATCATAGGTATTGCCTTTGTTTTAATCCTAATTGATGCTCCACTTTGGACGATTATTTTTTCTGTTGCTGTTTTTCTTCTATACACTGTGTTGGGAATTTATTTTATGAATAAGTTTCAAAAGGAAATGTAATTATGTTTTATTTGTTAGACGAATTTATTTAGATGTAATATACCTTTTAGTTAATGATTTGTCAGATATTTCGCTTAAACTAACGGGTGCGTTCGTTCAATAACAGGGACAGCTAAACTATAGCTGTCCCTGTTTTATATAGCTGATAGCAACAATCTTTACGAATTCCCTTTTCCTTCTTTAATAGGCGTTTATGTTTTTAATGTACTAAATCATCTAAATCCGGTTGCAATTTATTCCGCAGCATATACAGCATGACGGCACCAACAAGAAACGTGATGGCATCAGCAATGACAAGCGACCAGATCACCCCTTGGAAGCCGTTCATTTGATTGGCGATAAACAACACAGGAATCAGGGTAATCCCTTGAATAATTGACATAATGAACGCGGCAGTTCCTTGCGCTGTTGCCTGGAAGATCCCGGTAAACAATGTGGTCATACCTGTAATGAACAAGGATAAAAACGTCACATGTAGAATGTAGCTACCCATTTCAATTAATTGCGGGTTATTTGTAAATAAGCCAATTAAGTGGTCAGAAATCAAATAGACGATGACACCGAACAAGACTGCTAACGCCACAATCGCTTTGATTGTAAAACCAATGGTATTCTTCATGCGTAATTTATTCGCTGTAAATGAGAAGGCAATCAACGGCACGACTCCCTCACATAAGCCCATCAGAATAAACTCAGGAAATTGCAATAATCGTGATGAAATTCCGAATGCCGCTACAGCTTGATCTCCATATTCAACAAGAAAATGGTTAAAGATGAGCGACATTGCACCCAAAAAAATACTCATAATAAAGATGGGAATACCGATTTTTAATACATTGCTCAGAATGTCCTTAGTAGCCTTGAACCATTTTACGGAGACGGTTAAGAATTGACTCTTATATCCCATATGGAAGGCGTAGAATATACTTCCAACCGCGTTGGAAATGACCGTTGCAGTTGCAACGCCGATCACGTCCAAATGTAATACGAAAATGACAAACGAATCCAGGATAATATTTACAACAATACTGAGTATCATTCCAATCATCGACATGATTGCTGCACCCTCGGAGCGTACGATGTTTTCCAGCGTAAAGAATAATACGAGGAATGGTGAACCAATAAGCATAATCGTGACATATTCCTTCGTAAAACCGAAGGAGTCAGGCGTTGCCCCCAGGCCATGAACGATTGAATCAATCAACGGTAGACCGACGGCCATCACGATAAGACCGAGGACTAAACTACTGTAAAAAGCGAATGAAGAAACATGTTTTACATCATCATATTTTTTCTCTCCCAGCAAACGGGAAATGAATGTCCCGCTACCCATGCCAATCAAGTTGCCTAACGCCATAATGATCGCAAATAACGGCAAGGTTAGTGCAAGTGCGGTTAACATGGCAGTATTGTGTAGTGTACCAAGGAAATAGGCATTCAAGATTGAATATATCACACTCATTGACGTGCCTATCATCATCGGTACAGCGAAGTGGGTTACGGCTTTTGCTACCGGTGCTTTTTCAAAATAATAGAGGTTTTCTGCATCCATGTGGGTCACCACTTTCATCATTTATTATCGCTAGAGTCTAACGGTGTTAGTTTGCCCCTAACAGTATTAGATGCTATCATAAACCTATGAACCTGTAAAGGATAAACTTACACTGTTAGTTACAAGGAGGCATACCGATGAAAAAGCAGCAACCACAGATTTCGGAGGATAAAATCTTAGAGGCTTCATGGGAGCTTCTGGGGGAGGAGGGCATTGAGAAATTCAGCTTGAGACGATTAGCAACCAGGCTTGGGATTCAGGCGCCTTCTCTGTACTGGTACTTCAAAAGCAAGCAGAATCTCTACCAGCGACTGGCCAACCATGTATCCAAAGTGATCCTCGAGGAGTTTCACTCCGACGGGGACTGGAAGGAGCAACTGATGGTGCTAGCCGTAACGATACGGAGTGTGCTTAGCCGATATCCCTGTTCTACGCAGCTCATGATGATGACGCTGCCCCACGAACCGGACATTATCCGGTTCACCAACCGTATGCTGCTTTGTGTGGAATCGACGACGCTTGAGCAAGAGCAGAAAATCCAAGTCGTTACCACGCTTGTAAATTATGTCTACTACTTCGTTCTAGATGATTATCAGCATGAGCGCAATGTTTCTGCCATCATGAAGGACCAGGATATGGAGCCGGGTGAGGAGGTGAATCGCCTTCTGGACTCCATGAGCGAGACGGATGCAGGACTGTTCCGGAGGATGTTCACAAATGGGCTGTTCGGCCTGATGGGGACCGATAGTTCGTTTGAGTTCGGATTGAAACTGATTCTCTCAGGGATTGAGCAAGTGATGAAGGATCAGGATAATTAGTATCTCATCTCTATTTCACCCAATTCCATTGCTCGTACCATCCTTTTTGCCATTGAACAGCCTGAGGATGTTGCTGTAAATGAAATCATAGTAAGACCAACGGGTACGTAATGATAGATGTGTAGAATACCAATAAAGGCATTAACCATTTTTCTCTTTCAAAATGGTTAATGCCTTTGCTTTTTAAGATTGTCATCTATGTGATCCTTATCTAATTTGCTTAATTTCCATCAAAGCTTCCTGATCAGCAATAATCACCACATGATCATGTTGTTTTAAGATGGAGGCTGGGACTTGTTCATTTGTAGGTTCAGTTAGCAGCTTAAATAAAATCTGCGCCTTTTGCTTTCCGGAGACAAGAAGCACGATTTGTTTACTCTTCATAATGGTCGAGATCCCCATCGTCACAGCATGTGTGGGTACGTCGAAAGGGTTATCAAAGTAACAGGCATTCTTTTCCCGTGTTGAGGCTGTAAGTTCAACAACATTCGTCGTGGACGCAAAAGAAGTACCTGGCTCATTGAAGCCAATATGCCCATTGACCCCAATGCCCAAGAGCTGAAGGTCTATCCGGCCAAGCTTTTCAATAAGTTCCTCATATTTTTGACATTCCGCTTGCAAGTCGTTCGCCATGGCATTTGGCAAATGAGTTTGTTGGCTGGGAATATCAATATGTTGAAAGAGATGTTCTTTCATATAAGTATGATAACTAGTCGGGTTTTCTTTTTCGACTCCCACATATTCATCCAGATTCACTGTATGAACATGCTGATAGGAGGTACCATTTTCTTGATAATCCTTCACCAAGTGTTCATACGTCCCTACCGGCGTTCCCCCAGTCGCGAGACCTAACACTAGAGATGATTCCTGTTTTACTTTGGCCAGAATAAGTTGTGCCGCTTTCTCGCTCATTTCATCGTAGTTCTTCGCTTCAATGATCTCCATACTCAACCTCCATTCTACTAAATGCAATCTGTCCTCTACAGATGGTCATAACCACTTCATTTCCTTCGTTTAAAATGACCAAGTCCGCATCTTTTCCCACTTTAATGCTTCCTTTTTTCTCATCAAGACGAAGCTGTTTAGCCGGATTCAATGACGCCATTTCAACGGCTTCTTCAAGTGAACAATTTGTATAGGATAGTAAGTTCTTAACCGCTTGCCCCATCTTCAATATGCTTCCTGCCAGTGTTCCGTCCGCAAGAACCGCCTTGCCATCTTTCACCGTGACGTCCTGGCCACCTAAATCATAGGTTCCGTTTTTCAAACACTTCGCCCGCATGGAATCGGTGATTAGAATCAATCCGGTTTGTGTTTTCTGTTTATAGGCAAGCTTGACGATTTCCGGGCGAACATGAACGCCATCTATAATCAGTTCGGCTTTCAACTCATCCCGCAAAAGGGCAGCTCCCACAACTCCCGGTTCACGATGATGCAGCCCTCTCATCTGATTAAAAAGATGTGTGACTTGGGTTGCACCATCCGAAATGGCTTGATCCACTTCATCGTACGTGGCATCCGTATGTCCAATGGAAGCGACAATTCCATGTTCTTTTAGATACTTGATGAATTCACTTCCTCCCGGCTGTTCCGGTGCAAGCGTCACGACTTTGACCGTATTCTTGGATAATACGTTCCATTTTTTAAAGATATGCAGATCTGGGTTCATCATATATTGTTCGGGTTGCGCGCCTGCCATCTTCGGATTGACGAAAGGGCCTTCCAGATGAAGGCCAAGTATTTCGGCTAATCCTGGTGGCTGTTGCTCTTGAATGTATTGACCGGCATTGATTAGCGCTTTCTCGATGGCTTCGGGTGACTGCGTCATGGTAGTAGCTAGAAAGCTTGTTGTTCCTTCTCTTGGAAGAGCTGTCGCCATAGTATGTAATGCATCCTGTGTGGCGTCCATTGTATCGGCTCCGTCTACACCATGTATATGGATATCGATCATCCCCGGTATCACTTTATACCCTTGAAAAGTGGTAAAATCGATGACCTCTGCTTCTTCATGAATGTCATCTAAATTTCCCATGGATCCAAAGGCCACGATTTTATCATCATTAGTAAGTAGGTACCCACGTTCGATGATTTCTTCTTCACTATAAATCGTGATATTCTTAAAAATCATGCTCTTTGCTTGGTTTGTATTCACAAGATATTCCTTTCCCGATCTATTGTATTTTCACCACTGAAGACATGGCAAATCGTTCTAACCTTATTCATACAACATATTCCTGATTTTGTAAAAGTATTGAAATAGCCAATCATCTTAAATGACTGGCTATTTCCTTATATAATTCCGATACCTTATATCGCTTTAGACTTAGAATAAGGGGAAGACCCCACTTGCGGCTTCACATATTCTTCATTCTTACTATAAATAGTAAGCCCTGTCGTATTCTTGTTGAACTTAGGGAATAACAAACTTACTATATAACCGAATGCAAAAGAAGTAAAGAACGCGACGATACTAACGATGAACGGTGTCATGTCTGTTTGTTTCACAAAATAGGACGTAATTGCACTTAACACGAGTCCGATTAATACGCCAGGTGTGTTGGCGCGTTTCGTGAATATCCCAAGTGCAAAAATACCGGCAATCGGAACACCGAACAGCCCTGTTATAGCCAAGAATAAATTCCATGTTTCAGCTTGATTACTTGAAATAAGATATAAAGCTGCTGCCATGCCCAGTATACCAGAAACGATAATGACAACTCTGGCCATTACTACATCACTTTTTTCGTTTTTACCTAAAAATCTTTGCTTAAAATCGACCGTTATACAAGCAGAAATACTATTTAAACTGGATGAGATGGTGGATTGACAAGCCGCGAAAATGGCTGCAATCAGTAACCCCGCTACCCCCGCTGGTAAACTCGATACAATGAAATACGGCACAATGGCTGAAGTATTGAATCCTTCCGGCAACGCTTCAACATTCGTATAGTAACTATAAAGGACGGTACCAAATCCAAAAAAGACAGGAATTGTGATAAGAGCCAAAATTCCATTCGTCCATAAAGACTTATTGGTCTCTTTTATGGAACTAGTCGTTTGATACCGTTGGACAACGTCTTGACTCGCTGTATATTGGTGCAAATTATTAAAGATGGATCCTAAGAAGATAATCGGGATGGCTGCCGTGACGGCACTGAATTTAAAACTGTCTGCCGTTACCAATTTCTTGTTATCTACCGCATCGTTGATAACGGTAGAGAGCCCGCCATCAATAGCACCGATTCCTAGGACGACCAGCAAGATGGCGCCGCCTAAGAGGATGATACCTTGAATAACATCGCTCCAAATGACGCCTTCTATTCCTCCTAAGAACGTATACACAATACATAACCCGCCAACCGCTACCGCAATGATGAAGGGGTTTATATCCGAAACGAGTGTGATCGCAAGTGTTGGCAAGTAGACGACAATGGCGATACGACCGATGTGGAAAAGTGTGAATAGTAAACTTCCAATAACACGAAGGGATACACCAAAGCGTTCTTCTAGGTATTCATAAGCCGTCGTTACATTCAGCTTTCTGAAGAAAGGAATATAAAAATAGATCAAGACAGGTATGATGGCCAGAATTGATAGATTACCTGCTGCATAGGTCCAATCAGATAAAAATGCCTGTTCTGGCGTCGACATATACGTAATCGCGCTTAACGTTGTTGCATAAATACTGAATCCTGCTGCCCAAGCAGGAATTTTCCCTCCTGCCGTAAAGAATGCATCGGTATTCTTGCTCGATTTTTTTGTAAAATAAAGTCCCACTGCTAACATCGCTAGTAAATAGACGACCATTACCGCCCAGTTGGCCACACCAAAACTAATCTCCCCCATATATACACCCCTCATCATAAAATCTAATTAAAAGCGCTTTCCTAAAGATACTAAAGGTGACTGTCCCCACTACTAGGGGAACAGTCTTTTCTTTACGGAAAATTCAGATAGTTAAACTTGCGAATCATTCAGATATGTATGTCTATCTTATAAATTAAACTCTTTTACGAGTTGTTCCACTTCTGCTCTTTTACTTGCATCAAATGATGACATTGGTTTTTTAACCGTACCAGCTTGAATGCCTTTTACATTCAGTACTTCTTTCAACGTTTGATATAATCCGAGATCCAGCACTTTTTCAATCAGGTCATTTGTTACATGCTGAATTTCATAAGCTTCTGCCACTTTGCCTGCTTGAGCTAATTCTAGAATTTGTCTAGACCGTAGGCCGTTTATGTTATATGTACTACCTATTGCCCCATCCACTCCGGAAATCGCTCCATAGATCAGCATTTCATCGAATCCAGAATAAATCAATTTATCCGGGAATCTCTTACGAAGTCGTTCCAATAGATAGAAGTCTCCATCCGTATACTTCACGCCGATGATTTTCTCATTTTGGAAGAGTTCCTCGAATTGATCCATGTTCATGGATACACCCGTTAGGAATGGAATTGCATAAATGATCATATTGTTGCCCGTATTATCAATGATTGTTTCATAGTAATGTTTGATTTCTTCAAAATTGAACTTATAGTAAAATGGCGTGACGGCAGATAAGCTATCATAGCCAAGCTCTGTCGCATATTGCCCCAGTTCAACGGCTTCATCCAGGTTGATTGACCCTACCTGGGCTATCAGCTTCACTTCACCTTTATTCTCTTCACTGACAATTTCGAAAATTCGCTTTTTTTGATTGGTAGATAGCATGAAGTTTTCACCTGAGCTACCATTGACGTACAGCCCGTCCACTTTTTGAACATCAATATTTTGTCTAACAATCTCACGTAACCCTTGCTCGATGATCTTTCCATTTTCGTCAAATGGGATGAGTAATGCTGAAAATAACCCCTTCATATCTTAACCCCCTAATGTGATTTGAAAAATTCAGATAATAAAGATATAATATTGTCAGACCAATTTGATTTACAAATTCATCATAAAATCCTTTGATAAAAATGTCAACCAATTTTAGTAATTACTTTCCTTCAATTCCTCAATATGGTAGACATAGATAAAGGAGTGATTACGTGGCAATACACAAGACCTCATTGGTCACAATCGCGATGGAAAGAATCAAGAACCATATCGTAGAAAATAAATTGAAGCCGAATGATAAGTTTCTAACAGAAAAGGAGCTTGTCGAACAACTGCAAGTGAGCCGGACGGTGGTAAGAGAAGCGTTAATCTCCCTCCAAACGGTTGGAATCTTGACTGTAAAGCCAGGCGGCGGCGTTTATATTGCTGAACCTACATTTGATTCGATCCATACGATATTAAAACATTATTACGACACGTATGGCGTGAAGATGAAAGAGTTAATGGAGATCAGGGAAATCATTGAGTTGGGGGCATTAAGATTAATCATCGAGAAACAAGTTGATGTGGATACCAGTCACCTCCATTCCCTCAATGAATCGTATCATGATGCGATCATGAAAAAGCAAGACACGAAAAATACCGACCGCTTATTTCATCAAGCCATAATCAAGGCAACGAATAATGAGACCTATTTTAAGTTTAGCGAAGTAATCAGTGAGTATTTCGCACTTGTTATAATCGATTTCTTGGAAAAAGAGGATACACTGATAGATTCATATAAACAGCATAAACAAATCATCGAAGCGATCAACCAGAAAAACTTGCCAGAAGCACAACGTGTATTGAAGGAACATTTCCAACCTGTTTTTCGTTTTATCAATACTTTGGAGGAGACAAATGGAACCCATTAATACGGCTGAAAAAAAGCCACTTAAGAAAACGGTCATCCAGGAAATTAAACATTATATTATTTCGCAAAACTTAAAAGCAGGCGATCAACTCCCTACTGAGCGTAAGTTTACGGAAATGTTCGGTGTAAGCCGGTCGGTGGTCAGAGAAGCCTTGAGCTATCTTGAAAATACGGATGTCATACGCATTAGGCAAGGTCAGGGTGCGTTTTTGAACGAATCCAACATCGAAAACCTTTTAGATAATTTCTTCTTTTTATGGCAAATAAATAGCGGGAATACCCGCGATATTCTCGGTTTGAGAGTTATATTTGAATCAAGCGCCATCGATGAAATCGTCAACCATCATAAAATGGACGAATTATCACGTTTAAAGGAAATCGTCGAAGAAAGCGAAAGTGCCACAACCCAAGTTGAATTCAAAGAAGCAGATGCCTTATTTCACAAACAGCTTCTGCAAGCAACCAATAATGATTTATTCATTCAAATGACAAATATGATTACCAGTTATTTTTTCCAAATTCAACACCATAATATAACACTCGAAGAATATCAATTGATAATAAATGAGCATAAAAACATTGTCGAAGCACTCCTTGCCGGGAACGGTGAGCAAGCCAAAATACTACTCATTAACCATATTAAACAAACGAAAGTGTAGGGAGATAAAATGGCTGATTATTTATCGATCGATATCGGCGGTACTTTTATTAAATATGCCCTCTTGAATGAACAAAAACATTTGCATGGGCACCAAAAGATAGCCACGAAAGAAAATAACGATAACGACATACTAGAACAAGTGGAATCCATCATTTCCTCTGTTTCCGAACATACGGAGATCAGGGGCGTGGGCATTAGTACAGCGGGGATTGTCGACCGAGAAAAAGGGGAGATCATCTATGCTGGCCCAACGATTAAAAATTATAAAGGCACCGCATTTAAAGCACATTTATCTCAAAAATTCCATTTACCCATCTCTGTAGAAAATGATGTGAATGCGGCGTTGATCGGTGAGCTTTGGCAAGGTGCTGCCCAAAAGGAAAACGATGTCTTCTGCATTACGCTAGGGACAGGGATCGGCGGGGCCTATTACCATAATAAGATCATGGATGGAGCGCATCATCAAGCACACTCGGTCGGATATCTTTTATATGATCCGAATACACAATCTAACTATGAATCGAGGGCATCCACTTCCGCTTTAAATAGAATGATTGAAGAAGAGCTAGGCAACGGTGTCTCAACGGAGGAAGTCTTTGAGAAAGCCAAGCTCGGTGAAGAGCCATATCTTACCCTCATTGAATCATGGAGTAAAGAAGTGGCCAATGGATTGGCGCAAATCATCCTTATGGTGGACCCGGCCTGTATCCTCATAGGCGGAGGAATCTCTCGCCAAGGTACCTATTTATTAGACCATATCCAGAAACAACTGCCCCAGTTTCTTCCCAATGGGTTTTTAAAGACAAAATTAAAAATCGCTCAATTATATAACGACGCCTCCCTATACGGGGCGATCTATCCATTTTTCAAGGAGGAAAAAGTTCATGTTAAATAAAGTTAACGGTGGTTTAATCGTATCCTGTCAGGCCTTACCCAATGAGCCTCTACATAGTTCTTTCATCATGTCCAAAATGGCATTGGCCGCAAAGCAAGGCGGGGCAAAAGGCATTCGGGCCAACTCTAAAGTAGATATTATTGCGATAAAGAAAGAAGTGGATTTGCCTGTAATCGGTATCGTCAAACGCGATTATGACAATAGTTCTGTGTTTATAACCGCCACGTTTAAGGAGATCGACGAGTTGCTAGATAGCGGCTGTGAAATGATTGCCATGGATGCTACACATCGTCCTCGGCCAGACAACATTCCTCTAGGTGATCTAGTGAAATATGCTAGAGAAAAGAATCCTTCCATTCAACTCATGGCAGATATAGCAACTTTAGAGGACGCCATCCAATCCGAGAAATTAGGATTTGATTGTATTTCCACGACACTACATGGTTACACGGAAGAAACGTCTGGAAGTAAACTCTATGACAATGACTTTGATTTTTTAAAGCAGGTTCTCCAACAGGTGAACATCCCTGTTATCGCGGAAGGAAATGTGATGACACCCGACATGTATAAAAGGTGCATGGATCTAGGTGCTCATTCGAGCGTCGTCGGCGGGGCAATCACACGTCCAAAGGACATTACGCAACTTTTCGTCAATCAATTGAAAGCCTGATTTGTAATGAACTCGCATATTCACGGAATGTGCGAGTTTTATTCTCTTGGCTCCTTTGAAACAGGCAGGTACTATCAATCTCTATAATTAACAAACGCTGTTTTCTTATAGACTGTTGCTTTCTTGCCCATACTGTACGAAGGTCGGTATAATGCGATGTGCTGTGTAATCAAAAAAAGATAGAGAAAATTCTCTACCCTCGGTCTTTATCTTCTTTATCTTCTTTCTCTTTCAAATAGTTTTCATAAGTCTCTTTTGCTTTGTCTGGTTTTGGTGCATCTTTTGATAGTCTTTTATGTATGTCGTTTACTAGATAAAGCCCTCTAAATAGGGTGCCAGCAACTATCCCAAAAGCAAGGAAGCCACCAACCAAAGGTCCCATCATAAGCAATAGATAACCTAATATAACAGATAAAATAATTGATATTAACAAATACAAAGTAAATTCCCCTTTATTCTATTTATCAGTAAATAAGCTTAACCTTTTATTACCATAATTATATTACATCTAAAATCCATTATAAAATCAACAAAGTTTACGAAAACAGCCTTAACAAAAGAACATTGAGTACTGCCATTTAAAAGACTATTAAAGAAGTTCTTGTCATTTAGTTTCCGGTGCTATACTATCACCTTTTACTGGCATTGAACTACCACTTATCCCTTCAAAAAACAAAGGAAGTCCTTCTGCCAATACAGGATGAATAGTCTTGGTTGGATTTTGTCTTTGATGGTGGATATGCAAATGTGGCTCCGAGGACGAACCACTATTCCCTACACGTCCCAATAGATCACCTGGCTTCACTTTTTCTCCTACCTTAACTACGACACTATCTTTCTTCAAATGGTTTAGTAGTAGATAGGTACCTGTCTCTTCTATTTCTATGTATACGTAATTACCCTCCAATGAATGAAAGTCTTCTGAACCTGGCGTAATATCAGCTTCACCCTCATATGTGGCACTGACTACACCAGAAACAGGTGAATGAACTTCTTTATTCCAAATACCGTAATCTTCGTTGTTATCACTGTTCATATTGAATGGTTCCATCACTAAGTCATATGCCCATCTCTCGGATGACCATATGGCATGGGGTAAGTTATCTTTAACCTGCTGCCCACCCCAACCAATTACTGTTTGTTCCCTTAAAGGGAAATTTACAGTGACCGCTGGTTGCGCATGTTCAACGGTATTGGGATAAGCAAAAGGAATGATGTTCATCGTCATTAATATTGGGAAAAACATTAATAGATTCACCATGGCATTAAAGACGACCTTTGTTTTTTTCCTTTTTCTTGATAGTAGAATAATAAAAAAGACTACATTTATTAACAAACCAATTGCCCCTATAAAGGGTAGAACTAGTTTGAGTAGGGTCCATGAATAGGCACCCACTATCCCTCCAATTAAAAAGACACCGATCCATAACAATAGAAGGAATCCTATTACTACGCAATTTATGTAACCAATTTTCTGAATGGCTGCTTTCAAAATAAGCTCTCCCTTTATTAAAAGATGAGTAGAAAAAAAGTGCGAACCTTCAACTTGGATTTTAGGTCCTTGAGATGCATGTAAGTTTCTTTCCCTGATTTAATATCATGGAAAGAATAAGCCATGAAAGTCTGACCATCCAACAGTGAAATTATACCACGACTCTTTACCATTTATTGTATATATACTAATAAAATGAAGAGAACGGCTTTTTTCCTCAATGAGTGCCATTCCTGTGATTGAAAAGGAGTTTTCAACGCAAAAAAACCTCATGATAGGATGAATTGCACTCTGCTCAACAGCAAAAGCACAACTACATCATAAACATGAGATCCATTATGACATGTCACTAAACAAGTAAATCAATTATTAGAATTAATGGGTCGTCCCGCCTACCGTATGGATATCCGATTCATGTTTAGCCGCTGTGACAGCAGCTATTTTTATACCCTTAACAATTGTCTCAAGGCTTAAACTAGGCGCTTCTTTATGAATGGTCTGCTCCGGAATGAAAGGAATATGGATAAATCCACCCCGGATGTTTGATTCGGTTCGGGATATATAGTTCATTAATCCATAGAAGATGTGATTGCATACAAACGTTCCGGCAGTATGTGATACCGATGCAGGAATGTTGCTTTCCTTCATGTTTTCTACCATTCTTTTGATGGGAAGCTGAGACCAATAGGCTACTGGGCCTTTGTCTACAATCGCCTCATCAATTGGTTGGTTTCCCTGATTATCTGGAATCCTAGCATCATCCACATTGATTGCCACTCGTTCTGGTGTGATGTGAAGCCGCCCCCCGGCTTGTCCTACACAGATCACGATGTCAGGATTATGCTCCTGGATAAGTTGCTCCAATACTTCAACTGATTTCCCGAATACAGTTGGAACTTGTTCAGCAACTAGAGTCACATCATCAATAACCTCTCCATGTAACTGTTTTACCGCTTCCCAGGAAGGGTTCACCCTTTCGCCACCAAAGGGATCAAACCCGGTTAATAACACTTTTTGCTTCATGCCGTCCCCTCCTATATTTCTAATGAAACAAGTATGTACATAAGTATGATATTGAACGCTAATACCGCCAAAGCTGTTGGAACTTGAACTTTTATGACATGGTTCTTATCTTTCAAGTCCAGCAAGGCTGCCGGCACTATATTAAAGTTGGCAGCCATCGGTGTCATCAAGGTTCCACAATACCCCGCAAACATAGATATGGCAGCTATATGATTGGGATTAGCATCAAATTGATTGATTAGAAAAGGGATGGCGATTCCTGCAGCCATGACTGGGAAGGCAGCAAAGGCATTTCCCATGATCATCGTGAAAATAGTCATACCAAGACAGAAAATGATAACAATCAAAAGCAGCGAATCTTCTGGAATGATGGCTGTCACCACTTTGGATACGACTGTACCAACTCCTGCATTCATGTAAATCGTTCCCAATGTTGCAAGTAGTTGTGGCAATAATACAGCCCAACCAATGGATTCAAGCAGGCGACGTGATTCTTTCACAGCTCCTGTAGGTGTTCCTCGAGTCATCCACATTGCAACAATAATGGCGATCAAACACGCCAGGCCTAATGCAACCATCGTTACATTAGATGGATCCAACAATGCCTTACCGCCAATTTCCACTCCGTTTAGTAGCTTAGAACCAGCCAAAGTTAGAATAGGAATCAAGATGGCAGGCAGAAAAAGCCGTCCGCCAAGTCGTTTTCTTCGCTCTTCCTTTACAGCAATGCTTTCTTCAATATGTTCGCTTTTCTTTAATCCCCCACCTACAATAATGAGAACCATAAATATGACCATAAGCCCAATATAAAATGGTGGAATAACTTTACCGAACATTAATGTAATGGAATAAATCAAGTAAAAGCTTCCTGTAGTCAACCGGCGACTGTTCGTCCGGTCACTGAAAATATATAGGGAGCAACCTAAAACAATGATGCCCATCAATATGTAAATCATTTCAACTGAGAATATCATAAAGGATGCTCACTCTTTCTTTTGGTTGTTTTTTTGTTATTTACCACGACTGCCCAAGCGCTTGTCCAGCCTTTTATCAAACATACGGAGACGAATGGCATGTACGATAAAAGCGAATATGGCAGTAGGAATTCCCCATAATGCCATGGATATTGGGTCAGCAGGGATATTGTTCTGTTCAAAGAATCCGTTCATCAATAGAATGGCACCTACCGCGACGAAAATATCTTCGCCGAAAAACAAGCCGATATTATCGGTAGCCGCTGCGTGTGCACGGATTTCCTGTTGCTCTTTCTCAGGTAGCTTACCGTATTTTGTTTGAGCAGCCCCTTCTGCCATTGGGGCAATTAGCGGACGTACAGTCTGGGGATGACCACCAAGACTGTTTAAGCCAAGAGCAGCTCCGACTTCCCTGATTAATAGATACATGGTCAATACTCGACCAACAGTGATAGCTTTAATTTTCGATACAATCCTTGAAGCTTGCTGCTGGAGACCATTTTTCTCAAGCAGCCCAATAACCGGAAGTGTGACTATGAGAATAGACATGTACCTATTAGTTGTAAATGCTTCACCAAATTGCGTAATAATACTGGTAATGGGAATACCGGCAATCATCCCTGTTACAAGTGCGGAAATCGTTACCACCACTGCCGAATTGATTCTAAGTAAGAATCCAATCATGATTAAAAGAACACCAATGAGTACCATACGTATCCCCTTTCTTCTTATTAATACTACTCTACAAAAATATTAACTACATGTATTGTACATTAAATTAAGAATTTTTAAAATATTTTTTTATTTACATAAGTGAATATTTATTCAAAAATATCAGTCTATTATTGGATTTACAGACCCTTCCAATTAATTTTTAAGGCATAATCCCCTGAAGAGTCAGCTACCCACCTTCCATATGCAACCTCCTATATCTTATTTCAATATATTGTATGGAGGGATCTCATCATACATAGAATTCAAAGCAATAAAAATCTCCAGATGGTCATTCCAACGGAAATAAAGCATATCCGGGTTAACTTGGATACGCTTCTTATTTTGGTGTATTAACTTCCACTTACATCGAATCAAGAACTAATGAAACAAGCAGGCCTGCCGCAGCGAAAATACCCGTGATGGGGCCTGAGTCTTCATACGCTTCAGGCATCATGGTGGAAGCAACCATGGCAATAATTCCGCCACCTGCAAAGGCCGCCACCCCTGCCATCATAGCTTCTGATGCATGATTGAGAAAAAGATACCCTCCCATTGATGAGAGCGCCGAAATCAACAAGACAGAAAACCAGAGAGCCATGATTTTCTTCTTCGAATAGTGGCTATTCATTAACCCCGTTGTACTGGAAAGTCCTTCTGGAATGTTGCTGATAAAAATGGCGATGACAAGCAACCAACTAACAGTTCCTCCACTAATCAAGCTGGCCCCGATCATGATCGACTCCGGTATCGCGTCCATCACGGTCCCAATGAAGATTGCCAGGCCCGCTTCCTTCGATGAAGAATGATTGGAGCGTTTCCTACTAGATGCCCCCTTCTTTGAAACGAGAAAATCCAAGACAGTAAATACCGCTGCACCTGCTATAAAACCTATCGAAGTTGCTAGGATTCCCCCATCACGAACGGAATCGCCTAATAATTCATAGGCCGCTGCACCGATTAAAACACCTGTCCCAAACGCCATAATATACCCAATTATCTGCTTCTTGATTGGCACAAAAAGAGCGGCAAGGGCCCCAAGCAAAACGGCTGAACCTGAAACCCCACCCCAGAAGACCGCATTCCACATGAATTTTCCTCATTTCCTTTTTAATAGGTTAATACCCATTAATACCCTTGATAAAACGAAATCCACCCTAAATGCCTATACCCGTGATCACGAGGCGATTTACTTTTGGAATGGATGATTACAACGATTTACCCCTCATCATTGGCAATCTGCTAGAAAATTCACTACCCCATTATGTATCAATCTGAAGGTGATCAATTGGTGGTTTTCATCCTTTCCTACCATTTTTCATTATCTCGCGCAAGGAAAGTTCTTTTGGCCCTCGTAAATTAGCATATTTTTTCTATGAATGACCACATATGTTCAAAAAAGAGAAGGTATTATTCCTTATTTTGCCAAATATAACTTTCCTACAATCTATTCATTTATGATCAAGCAAGTTTTCCGTCCTATAATACGACAATTTTCTCATTTAACGATTTGCTATCATTGGGGGGACATCAGTGTTCTACATACCGGCCATCTATAAAGAACGGAGGTGGATTCTACCTATAGTGCGGCCAATAATTTGTTCTTTGAAAATAGAATAGGGGGAAATAGTTTGCGAAAAAAAAGAAGAACAAAGTGGTTAGCAATAGCATTTGTCATCATGCTTATTGGATCACTGATCATTCCATCAAACTCCATCGCTGCATCTACTAACAAGCTCCACACCTCTGCTAAAGATGAGTTAGCGGGAAAGAATCAAAAGAAAGTGGCCTCTAAGGTCCTTAAACAGTTTGAAAAAGATGAAAAGGTAACCTTTCTCGTTAAACTCAAAAAACAAGTAGACACCAAGGAAATCTCCTCAAAAGCTGCTAAAACAGCCAAATCACAAAAGCTATCTGCAAATAATGCAAAGTTACTGAAACGGTCAAGTGTTGTTTCCGAGCTTCGTGCAACTGCTCTTGAAACACAAGTTGATATCAAGAACTACTTAGAAAAACAGAAAAAAGCCGGCAACGCAAAGGATATTCAATCGTTTTATATTGTGAATGCAATTGCCGTGACAGCCACGAAGGAAGTTATGGAGCAAATCGCCATTCTTCCGGAAGTAGATAAAATCATGCCAAATGAAATAAGACAACTTATTACACCAGCAAGTAAGACGCTTGAATCGAAAGCCTCTTTAGGCTTAAGCGTGAGTAAACCGAAAGCAGACACCTCTTCCATTGAGTGGAATATCGATAAAATCGGGGCTCCTGCTGTATGGGATATGGGCATTGATGGAGCAGGTACCGTTATTGCTTCTATCGATACAGGTGTTCAATGGAACCACCCGGCATTAAAAACCAAGTACCGCGGATATAACCCTGCCAACCCTGATGTCGCAGACAATGAATACAACTGGTTTGATGCGGTAAGCGGGCAAGCTTCCGCCTATGATGATTTAGGTCATGGAACTCACACAATCGGTACAATGGTAGGATCTGAACCGAATGGTGCCAATCAAATCGGTGTGGCTCCAGGCGCTAAGTTCATTGCAGTTAAGGCATTTTCTGCAAATGGGGGTTCAGATATCGATTTATTGGAAGCCGGTGAATGGATAATCGCCCCAAAAGATGCGGCTGGTAATCCTCATCCTGAGAAAGCACCGGATGTTGTTAATAACTCTTGGGGGGGCGGAGCTGGTCTTGACGAGTGGTACCGTCCGATGGTACAAGCTTGGAAAGCAGCTGAAATCTTCCCTGAATTTTCTGCAGGAAATACAACAACAACAAATCCCGGCGGAGCTGGTTCAGTAGCTAACCCAGCCAACTATCCAGAATCCTTTGCCACTGGTGCAACAGACATTAACAACAAAGTCGGAAGTTTCTCTTTACGCGGTCCATCTCCATATGGAGAAATCAAACCGGATATTTCGGCACCTGGTGTTAACATTCGGTCTGCCGTTCCTGGTGGTGCATATGAAGGCGGATGGAATGGAACATCGATGGCTGGCCCTCATGTTACAGCAGTAGCTGCGCTATTAAGACAGGTAAATGCCAGCTTAACGGTTGACCAACTTGAGGAAATTTTACTGACGACGGCGACTCCTTTGACAGACAGCAATTACCCAGAAACTCCTAATCATGCATATGGCTATGGCCTAGTAAATGCATTTGATGCCGTTTCTTCCGTTGTAAGCGGACTGGGTAAAATCGAAGGTCAAGTAACCAAGTCTGGTGATGACTCTGAAGCAGCAGTCATTTCTCATCAAGCACCAGAAAAATCGTATAAGAAAATGAACCTACAGCTTCAAGCTGAAGTAACAGATAACGTAAGTGTCACTGCCGTTAAACTCAGCTACAAGAAAACGGACGGAAGCTGGGCTGATGTCAAGGCTGAGAGAAAGACTGGTGATTATAAGTCTGGGACGTACGAAGCCACGATTCCAGGTTCTGATTTGACTGGAAATACAGTCACTTATAAATGGATTGCAACCGATTTTGGTGGCTCCGTCACTACTTCCGATGCTTATTCCACTGAGCTATTGCCTGGAATCAGCGTAGGCTATACAGAGGATTTTGAAGAAAATCCAACTGGGTGGACTTCTTATGGCACAAACAATAACTGGGAATGGGGCATTCCGACAAGCGGACCTGGTTCAGCAGCATCCGGTCAGAAGGTCTATGCTACAAACCTGGCTGGAAACTATGCGAATAGTGCCAACATGACTCTTTCTATGCCTCCAGTAGATGTTCCAGAAGGCACAAGCTATTTACAATTCAAGCAATGGTTTGATTTTGAAAAGAATTATGATTTCGGTCATGTATTCATCTCCACTGACGAAACGAACTGGGTACAAGCTGCCCGCTTTAACGAAAGCTCAGGTACTTGGATCGATGGTGAAGTGAACCTAAGCGAATATGCTGGGGAACGCATCTATATTGCCTTTAATGTCACATCAGATAGTTCCATCCGAAAATCAGGCTGGTATATTGATGATATTAAATTGGCAGATACTTCGATTCTACCGACGACAAAAGCAAAAACGGGATTAAGCGTCAATAAATCTGATTCTTCGGTATCAGCTAAACCACAAGTTAATCCTGATAAAATCAAGCCGGTTATGGAAAAAGAGCAAAAAGAACCTGAAAAAGAACAACCTGCTCCAGTGCTTCTTCCATTACAGGCACAGGTAAGTGTTTTAGAAACCGGACGCTCTGTGTATACAAACCCACAAGATGGATCATACCAACTTACACATGCGACAGGTACATTTACCATGCAAGCAGAAACATATGGATATCGTTCACAAACAGCGCCAGTCACCATCGAACAAGATGCAACATCAACAGCTAACTTTACCCTTCAAGAAATCCCTAAAGGAACGATCAATGGTACCATCACCAACAAAATTACTGGTGAACCAGTCTCTGGTGCTACCGTTTACCTTCTAGAGGATGCGGCTATCCAACCAGTAACAACAAATGCAGACGGTGAATACTCACTAACTGCTTACGAAGGGAATTACACGTTAAAGGTAATGGCCCCTTCTTATTACGGAAATGAAGCATCCGTGATGATTTCTGAAGAAACTAGCACAAAAAATATCGAACTAAAACCGTTCATCGGGTACCCAGATGAAATCAAGTATGATGATGGAACAGCTGAAAACGCCCGTGCCTATAATGCGGCAGGCAACAGCTGGGCTGTAAAAATGTCCTTGGCTTCAGGGAATAAAACGGCCAATGTAACTGGCGCTCTATTACGCTTCTGGGATACTACATGGCCTGCCCCAGGTGGGACTGAGTTCCAAGTTTCCGTATATGATGCTTCAGGAACAGACGGATCACCTGGCAAGAAAATCGCTGGACCTTTCAACGAAACAGCCTTACGTAACGGTCAATGGACACATGTTGACTTGAGCGAACATGGAATCATGGTTGAAGGCGATTTCTTTATTGTTTATACCCAAACAAAAGCCAATCCGAATGCACCTGGTCTAGCTACAGATGAAAATGGACCGAATGCAGAACGAAGCTGGCAGGGTGTAAGTGGCGCTTGGTCGCCAACGCCAACTGAGGAAGGAAATTACATGATTCGGGCAACTGTCGATTACGAAGTAAAAGAACCGGTCATCACCTCTCCTAAAGACGGTTCTTACTCGAATCAAAAAGAAGTAACGGTTGAAGGTACATCTGCACCTACAACTACAGTAGATATCTTTAACAAGGGCGAGAAAGTAGCCACTACAGATTCTACTACCGAAGGAACATTCTCCATTCCTGTCACATTAAACAACGGGGAAAACACGTTGACTGCAAAAGCGCGGACGAGCAAAGGCTCAACGGAGGCATCTGCACCAGTAAAGGTGATATTGGATACCAAAAAGCCAACACTCGCCATTACTTCACCAACTGATGCTAGCAAAGTGAACCGTGAAACGGTAACTGTGAAAGGTACCATCTCAGATGAAAACCTGGATACAGTTAAAGTGAACGGGAAGAAGGCCGAAGTGAAAGATAACACTTTCTCTTATCGCCTTCTACTTGACGAAGGAATCAATAAAATCAAAGTAGTCGCTCTAGATAAAGCTGGTAATTCAGTCACTAAATCCATTTCCATCGATGTGAAATTCACAGCTCCAGAAATCTCTGGTTTAGTGCCAAATCAGGATAAGGTCCTGAAAAATGGGGAATCCGTCAAAATCGAATTTGACAGTGAACCAGGTCTATCCGCAGACTTCTCAATCTTATTGCCATTGACCAATGCCGGTGGCGTTGCCAATGCAACGGAATTACCAATGAAAGAAACATCATCAGGACATTATGTCGGCTACTACACCGCCACAACGAATGTAAAAGCACCAGGTGCCGTCGTTGAGGTAAAAGCCGAAGATCGTTATGGAAATGTTACAACACAAAGAGCAACAGGTAAGCTTTGGATTAACGCTCAAAAGTAAAACATAAAAGCCATGCTTCCAGCCTTAAGGTTGGGAGCATGGCTTTTTTTACATGATCTTATCAATCTATTAACCTTTCAATACCTCAGGACGAGATTTCTTGGCAAACAAATCCGTATATAAACATTTGCCCAGGAAGAGCAGTACAGCTGCGTCATCAACCTGTCCAAAACCTACTATAAAATCCGGAATGAGATCCGTCGGTACAATCACATATATGATGGAAGCTACCAGAGCTACCTTTGTTTTCTTCGATAATCTATTAAACACGGGTTATTCAATCTCCTTTAAGACGAATTACATTCAGTATAGCGTACAATTCACGCAAAATCGATTCTTAAACGGAGCTGGCGTCGGTATAATTCAACCATATAGAGGATTAATTCAACCATATAAGCTGATAATTCAACATTCAACACCAATAATTCGACGGATACACGCATTAATTCAACATTTAGTCTACATGAAGAAAAGACCCTCACTATGTAAGGGCCTTCCGATTACTAAAAACCTAACCAGTTTTCGATAAGCACGATAATATACAAAACAAACCAAATCCCCTGTAGCAGAAGCGCAGCACTGAACAACCGGCTTTTCGTGTAAGCATCCCGGATGAAAAGCCTCCAGGTCAGCATCAGAACGACCGATACACCTGGAATTAAAATCGCGGTCATTATGAAATAGCTGGATGCAACATTCCACACAAGCTGAAAGACAATAATGATAATAGCGAGCAAATAATGAACCTTTTCCTTCCGTGCCCGGATGACCCAAAGTAAGGTAAGCACCACTGTCGTAAGCAAGATGATTTCGGTCGCCACGATGAAGAAGAGATCATATAACGTAACTCCGTCCAAAGCAATCCTCCCTCTCATTACAGAATCGCTTATATGTATATGCCACTTGGACGGAAGAATTGAAAAAGTTTACTACGCTACTTCCCATATAGGAAGGCAAACATTGCTCAAAAAAAAAGACCTTTTCGCCAAAGCGAAAAGAATCTTCTATTACTACCATTTAATATTTATACGATTGTCCACCATCGATCGGAATGACGGCCGCATTGATGAAGCTTGCTTGTTCGGATAGTAAGAAAGCGACCAAGTACCCGACCTCTTCCGGTTTCCCGAAGCGTTTCATTGGGTTAACGCTGACGAATTCCTTACCCGCTGCCTCCCAATTTTCGCCTCCCATCTGTTTCAAGGAAGCTTCCACCATTGGCGTCATGATGGCACCCGGGGCAATCGCCTTGATGCTGATGCCGTATTGACCGTACTCGATTCCGGAGTTTCGCGTCAATCCAACCACACCATGCTTACTTGCCGCATAGCCCGATTGATTCCCCACACCACGGATTCCTCCGACAGATGCCGAATTGACGATTGTACCGTCTTTCTGCTTTTTCATGACTTCTAGGACATATTTCATACCAAAGAAAACACCGTTTAGGTTCACGCCCACAACTCTCCGGAATTCATCAATTCCGTAATCTTCCGTCAAGTCCTGTTTCCCTTCAATCCCGGCGTTATTGAAGAAACTGTCGATGCGGCCAAACTTTTCGACCGTTTGATCAACGTACTTCTTCACATCTTCTTCCTTTGCAACGTCCGCTGTAATCAAGAGCATGTCCGCACTAGGTACCGCTTCCCGAATCAATTTCTCGGTTGTTTCCAAGAAATCGCTTTTCAAATCCACCAAAGCAAGCTTTGCTCCTTCTTTGGCCACTTGCAACGCAGAAGCCTGTCCCAATCCGGATCCAGCTCCTGTAATCAGCACGACTTTTTCGTCAAAACGATTATTCATTTTTCATACCTCCGTTTAAAAGTAAGTAAGTAATTAGATCAGATGATATTCTTCCCTACTCGGGTTCAGTCATTCGTTTACAGATAATATTCACTGTAAAAATTGTCAGAATGAAATGAAGGAACACGGATATTCTTCTTTAAGTGGGAACGCCTATCCTTCCCCGGGCCATTCTTTAATGTCATCTATTTCTTGTAGCACTATCTCATTAGGTATTCCATATTCGGCTTTTTTCTTTGTAAAACTAGTACCATCTAAAGGTCCAGTCACTTCGCCTGTAGTCACTTCCAGTATCCAAAAGTTCATGTTTTTTTCATCAGGAATTTGATAGCCGTTGTTGCTAGCCTCGTCATCCTTCAAGCCAAGTTGCTTCGCGAGAATATAATGGTCATCCCAAGCAACTTCGGTAACTTTCGTGGGAATGACGGCGGTTCCCCAACTACCTTCACTTTCTTTTGGCGCAATCTTGACTTCGTGGGCTGATGTTCTTATAACAGAATATCCTCCAGGTAGGTCCTTATCATAGTCAGATAGGCCTGGACAACCTGTTAAGAATAAGAGTGAAAGCAAGCTTAATAATAAATAACGCCATAGTTTAATATGCATTACATTCTCCAATCCACAATAGATCAAAAAGATATCTGAAACGACGTTATATCTACATCTACTAGAACAGTTGTAGTAGTTGGGTGATCAGGAACATCAAGAACGATAATAGTAAAAGTAATCCTATACTTTTTATTTTGCTATCCTTCCACAAATTCACTATCGAAAAGATTCCACCAATACTCAATAGCCCTATGCCTATTGCCTTCATGGCATGTATGGTGAATACAATTGATAATTGTGTTAAGAAAGCCCCCATTATAAGAAGGCCAATTGTAAATATAAAACGTGGGGTCCTGAAATCATGAACGACTGATTTCCTATCGTCGGTATTCATTTTTAAATACCCTCTAACAACCATGAATGCGGGTATTCCCCACATGATTATAAAAGTTACAATAGAATCAGTATGTGTTGTCAATAGTACTCTCTCCCATTCAATGTATCATTTTATTACAAAGACCCATTGTTAATGAGAAATAGCATTCAATACCTGCTGGTACATGTTCATTAAGAATCCTTTACGACTTACTCATTACGTATAAACACACCACTCTTGAAGAAGAAGTCAATCTCTAATTTTCTTACAGACATAGACCATCCCATAACTCTCATTTGTCACAGGTGTTTCATTCCAATCCTCAAATAGATGGACGATTTCCAGTCCATGAACGGAGAGAATGCGTTCCATTTCTTTAGGGAAAACATATCGTAACCGTATGTTCGTTCGTTGTTCATCTACTATTGTTCCTTCGTCATCTACATACTTTCTGATTGTCGTGTAATGTTGAACCTGTTTGAGTGAGTCATAGGTACTTTTCGTATACACATCGATTTTTTTTGGAGTATCCTCATCCTCAATGGTTCTCCAGTATTCTTCTGTTTCAGGTTGGAGCAACTCATCGGCGCTTGGAAACCTCGTGTCAAAAATGAATACCCCATCAAGTTCTAAATGTTTATTAACAGAAGATAAGAATTCGTCCTGATCTTCATTGGTAAGAAAATGCTGAAAGACATTCCCGACTGAGAAAATCAATTGACTTCTTACATTCAGGTTCAGCATTCTAGCATCCTGCTCAATCCAATCAATGTGCACGTTCAGGTTCGCCGACTTCCGTTTTGCTTCGTCTAGCATTCCTTTATGGACATCCACACCGATAAGTTTATATCCTTTCCTCGCTAAAGGAATGGTCGCCCTCCCTGTCCCACAAGCTAAATCAAGGATGGGGCCTTCGGTTTTCGAAGCCCATTTCAATAGATAAGGAAGGTCTTGCCTATATGATTCATTTTCCTTATCATATAAAATCGGGTCATCGTACTCTTCTGAATTTGCCTTAATGTTCTCCATGCATACCTCCTTTAACGAAAAGATAGATTGCTAGTATTTAATAATTTTACCACATTACCCATATATTGTTGTTATTAAACACTACTCCCTCAACAAGAAAAGAACTACCGAAGCAGTCCCTTATTTCAGAATAACTAGATTGTAAAATAATTTATTCCAAACACCATAACCAAAGCAAATACTAAGTATGTAAGTGTTATCAAATACTGTTTGGAAGGTTTCAAGTACTTCCACTCCAGAACTGTTTGAAAACCCATTAATACGTTTAAGAATAATACCCAATACCATTTAAGTATATTTTCATATTCTAATACCATGGGAAGTGCACACAAAAAAATGCATAGGATGATCCCTCTTCCCCATCGTTCCATATTCTTACCAGGAGTTTCTGATATACTTTCTTTTTTTTCTACACCAAGCCATTTCGTTCATCAAAATATAAACCTCCTACCATATTGAATAAGCAATGGTATTCATGAATGGCTCATATCTTACTCTCTTTTTTCCTTTTCAAGCAACTCGATGATTTTATCAAGTTTTTGTTCTAGGGGATTAGAATGGCGAGATCTTGTAACGAGGGCCCGGACAAAAAAGTAAATGGCAAAGATTATGCCAAATAATAAAATAAACATAATTAGTTGAAATAGTATATCACCGATATTAACACTCAAATAAATCCACCTTTTCCTTTTTTATCAATCATAACATATGATGGATGGCCGTTGTCTTAAGAGCGCTATGGGCATTTGACCCATATAACATTTTCGCCATTATGTACGAAGCCCGCTTAACCACGTTCTCAAAAAAACGCACATTCAAATCCTTGATACATAAAGGTTTTGAATGTGCGTTTTAAGTTAGATCAGAGCCGACGTGAAAAACGTATGCTCATTACTTTGGTTGTGCTATCGGGAATGTTTTTTTCAAAAAGTGATACAGGCCATCTTCTCGATAGGAGTACTCCGTCACTTCATCCGCCTGTTCCTTTACCAGATCGAGCGCGTTTTTCATAGCTACACAGTGGCCAGAGAGCTTGAATAGAGGAAGGTCATTTTCTCCATCTCCTACGGCCAGAATATCTTCCGGTGATAGAGCAAAGCGATCAAGTAAGACTTGGACCGCTGTTGCTTTAGATACACCGTCCACGGTCACTTCCACGTTGTGATGTGTGGAGGATGCGGTTGTAAAGGCCGTTTTCTTCTTGAACTGTTCGAGATCTGTGATCCAGTCTTTGATGGCCTTCATTTCTTTACTGAAGAAATAAATCTTGGCCACACTTAATTCTTCGAGCTCATCGACCCAGTTGATTTTGCTCTCGACTGCGACTTGTCTCGATAACCATTCGTTTTCATCAACCGTCTCCGGTTTTGTCCCCATTATTTGTTTAACCATATACTCTTTATCTTTTTGCAAGGACATTCTGATTCCGTCATTTGGATGAACTTCGTAAAATATCTCTCTTGTTGCCGCTTTATTAATCATGTCATCCACGAGTTCAGACGGTAGAGCATGTTCGAATATCTTCTCCGTCCCAATAAAGGCCGACATGCCATTGGCCGTTACCATCCCGTCGACGATTAAATCCTCCGGCAGGACATCTCTTAATTCTTTTACCGTTCTTCCGGTTGCAATGAACACTTTCATTCCACTATTTCTAAGTTCGATCAAGTAGTTTTTCAGCGTATCATTCACCGTATTCACTTCATTCAATGTCGTGCCATCCATATCGAGCACGATTGCTTTGTATCTCATATTTTGCACCTCATCCGTTCGAATTCTGTAACAAAAAAAGCCAACAGCCTATGATCTATAAGATTTTAGGCTGTTGGCGAATCATCTATATTTCTAGTAGATTAAGAAAATCCTAACATTTTCAAAATACTTAATATTAATAGACCTACCACACCGAAATCTGAGTCACCGAATGTCGTGCCTTCAAATCCTATGTCACCTAATAATATCAGTAAAATGGCTGGTAGGAAACTAATGATGAGTCCATTGGCGAAAGAACCCAGCATAGCACCGCGACGACCACCCGTTACATTTCCAAAGACACCGGCGGCAGCTCCGGTAAAGAAATGTGGGACAAGCCCTGGAACAATAACCTTCAACCCTAATACCGGCAACAGGAACATGGATAAGATCCCTGCAATAAAACTAAATAAAAAGCCAATAATTACCGCATTTGGAGCAAAAGGAAAAATTGTCGGACAATCTAGTGCAGGCTTCGTATTCGGAGCAATTTTATCTGCAATCCCTTTGAAGGCTGGCACAATCTCAGCAATCAACATCCGTACCCCAGCTAGGATGATATATACACCAGCTGCAAATGTAATGGCTTGTATAAACGAAAATACAAGGAAGTTGGAACCACCAGAAAGCGTTGATTCAATATAATCTTGTCCTGCAAAAAGAGCGACAATCACAAAGAAAATCGTCATTGTCAGCGATACGGCAACTGAAGTGTCTCGTAAAAATCCTAAAGATTTTGGCACCTTAATTTGTTCCGTAGTCTTTTCCTTGTTTCCGAACCATTTTCCGATCGTAGCGGAAACGAAATACCCGATCGTCCCAAAGTGACCGATGGCAAAATCATCACTTCCGGTAATCTGTCTTACAAAAGGCTGCAGAATGGCAGGAAATACTACCATACATAGTCCTAATAAAATGGAGCCGATAAGAATAAGCGGGAAACCGCTCAGTCCACCAACCGACAAAGCGACAGCTAGTAGGCAGGCCATAAATAATGTATGGTGACCCGTTAAGAAGATATATTTTAATGGAGTGAAGCGTGCCAATAAAATATTCACGATCATACCGAAGACCATAATCAGGGCCGTTGACGTCCCAAAATCACTTTGCGCAGCAGCTACGATGGCCTCGTTATTCGGAATGACACCCTCTACATTAAACGCATGGTCGAACATTTGACTAAATATGTTAAGGGCGCCAGTAAGGACGGTCGCACCTGCCCCAATGATAATGAACCCCATAACCGTTTTAAGCGTACCTGACACTACATCGGCACTGGACTTTTTCTGTAACAGTAATCCAATCAGAGCGAATAACCCGACGAGTATAGAAGGTGTGCCTAAAATGTCGTTCATAATGATATCCAACATAGTATTGTCTCCTTTTACCGAGATTTAGTTAGACAAGTGATTCCAATTTGGATGTAATCTCAGGAATGCTCATCATATTTTCCAATGTAACTATCGTACGGGTTCCATCATCTAGTTGGGCTACAATATCTGCTGCCCCTATGAAAATATCCGCTTGGGCCGATTTAGCAGATGTTAAATCCGTATGATCTACCTCAGCCGATTTCCCCATCTCTGTTAATGCTTTTTTCACATTCATCTCCATAATGAAGCTACTGCCCAATCCATTTCCGCAAACTACCATAATTTTCTTCATTCTGTTTCCTCCTTAGAATATTTATGTACGTAATCCATAAGTACTGTTTGATCCGTTGTCTCTAAAATCGCTTCAATATTAGCTCGTTCATTGAGTAATTGGGTCAGCTGGATTAACGCCCGTAAATGTGTATCATTATCTACGGCAGCCAAAACAATAATTAGCCTAACGGGTTTATTGGGTGCAAATTCAACCGGTTCATCCAATTTCAATAGACTCATCGATAATGAGCGAACACCTTGCTCTGGACGTGCATGAGGAATGGCCACGTCAGGCGTGATCACCACATAGGGACCATTCGTTTCGATTCCTTCAATCATCGCTTCCACATATCTCTCTTCGACCGTTCCTAAATCAACAAGAGGCTGGGCTGCAACACGAATTGCCTCTCTCCACTCTGAAACACGCGGCAGGATTTGAATGGTTTGTAAGTTGAGTAATTCATCTAACACTGGTTTCGCTGCCTCCTTTAAGGAATATTTATTCACATTGGGCGTATCTAAGTACATAAGGGATTCAAGGGCCTTTTCAAGAAGATCAGGTTCATGAATGGTTGCATATTTCGAAATCACTTTTAACAGAGCGGAACCATCTAGATTTTTTGTCGTATACCCGTACAATTCCTGCATGACCTGCTGACGCAGCTTATGTTTTTCCTGTCTTTCCAATATAGGCGGAACCACAAATAACGGAACTTTGGTTCTCATATGTACCGTTGAAAAAACAAGATCGTAAGCTAAGGGATACTCGGACGCAGTTCGAACAGATAATACATCCAAAAACAATATATCCGGAAATAATTCCTTCAATGTGTATATAAGAATATTGCTGATGCCAATCCCATTCGGACAAACGACAATCGCTCTTTTACGGTCATCTAAAGTAGTCCCTTGTCTTCGCAGCCAGCCTCCAAAATAAATCGTAAAGTATGCGACTTCCTCTTCAGGTACTGGCCGACCAATCTCTTTCTCTAGTAACCATAAAGATTTTTTGGTCAGATGATGCAGTTCAGGATAAACCTTTTGTACCTTTTCCGTCATCAGATTCATGAGTGAAAGCCCGTATTTTAGACGATGATAAGCCGGTTTAAAATGAACGTACAATTGCTGGCATAGCTGGTCTTTATCATGTAGATGAACAAAGGCTAATTTTTCGAACTCTTTTACAATCTCCTGCAAAAGAGTTTCTATCACTTCATCCTCCTTGAGAGGAGAAATATCCTTTGTCCGATTCATGCTTAGGAGATGGAGAGTTACATACAAATTTTCCGTTTCGCTCCAAACTGATTGAAACGCATCCGTTTTCGTCATTTGCTCAACAGCTTTATATTCATCTGTTCTCACAAAAGGTATCCAACTCGGATTGGCTTGCAATTCTTCTCCTTTTCCAATGAGCTGATCTGTACACAAAAATAAATAGGTCAATTCATACAGCCGCTCATCCGTAAAGGTAATCCCCAATTCACGTTCAATCTGCTCCAACTGATACCGGATGGATTGAATTTTTGTTTGTTGTCCTCCCCAAATACACTCAATAATCAGATTATTATCCGGACGACTAAGGACATCATGTACCAGTTGTTCAATCATGTAGCGTTTGATTCTACTCTCACCCTTTATCACGTAACCCTCTTGCTTGGAGTACTGGATCTTAAGCTTAACCTCTTGTGCTTTCTCCTTGAGCTGCTTCAGATCCTTTAGGACGGTATTACGAGACAGACCCGTGATTGATTGAAAATGATAGACAGATAACACTTCGGGACTTAGCAAAATCATGAGATAGAATAATTTTTCTCTATCCGTCTCTGAAAATACATAATTACGTTTCGTTAGTTTTACGTTCAATTCTTCCTCTTGAACTTTGTCAGGAAGGGAATACCCTAATTCTTTTTGATAGAGAATCGCTGGATACCCATGATAGTGAAGCCAATCATTCACTTTATTAAAAGCATATTGGATTTGTCTTCTGGTCAAACCGGTTTGCTCTTCGATATCTTTCATTTTCGAAATGGGTGAGTGCTGTAATATTTTTATTATGGTTGCGCTTCTTTCATCTAGAAACATCGGTTCTCCCTCTCCCTACTACCAAGATACCTTACTTTACATTTGAAATACATGCTTTCTCAGTCCGATTGTTGTCCACATGCCTGCACAAAAATATATTGTTCCATGATGTGCACCTGGTTTTTGAACTAGTGTACCATACCTCAATCCTTATGTACCGTTCACATCAAATCCAAGTAACAGATATCCATCCATTCCGAGTGCAATTGAGACTAGCGATATTCAGTATACGAACATCTCTGCTTCTTAGTTTCTATCGCTAAGACAAAATTAATAAAGCAGTAATATCCACCTTCGTGATTATTGCCGCTCTCTATCTATTTATTTAGCTCTGTTCGCAGAGATTGTTGCTCTAGATACCTTACCTTATTCAACTAACGGGAGTTTTTACTTCCTTTATTTAGGGAGTTTAGTTGAAGTAGTGATAAAATAAAGGAGAAATTAGTTAAAATGAAAGAAGTGAATGTTTTGATTAACTATAAATGCCTCCATCATGTAAGTCTTACTGTGACAGATTTGGTAAGAGCAAAAGAATTCTATGGTAAAACTTTATGTTTAAAAGAAATAAAGCGTCCTGATTTTGATTTTCCAGGTGCCTGGTATGAAATAGAGGGACATCAACTTCACTTGATAGTCGATCCCTCTTCACAGACGATTCGTAAGGATAAAAGTTTATCCAGCAGAGAAGGTCACTTTGCCCTTAGAGTAGAGAACTACTATGACACTCTTAATTGGTTAAAACAGAATGAAGTTGAAATCCTTGAAAAACCATACGGAAAAAGTGGATTCGCACAAATTTTTTGTGCCGACCCAGATGGTAATTTGATTGAACTAAATGTTAATCAAAGTGATCTATAAGTAGGCAAAGATAAAGGCTGCCATTTCTGGCTCTTTTCTTATTGAAGTAACGGATCAGGTTAGTTGCATAAGTGAAAACGTAAACAATTTATAATGTCATATAAATAAAGGGGGAGTTTATGATAAGATATTTAGGTTTTGCAACTGTCAGCATCATATTTTTGCTTATAGTTGGTTGTGTCAATATGAAGACTGATTCAAAGAACTTTGTTCCTTCTGATACGGATATTGTGAATACAAATAATGGTGATCTTAAAAACGAAACTAGGTTAAAAGAATTTATCAAGAATACAGAAACAGGGAAAAAGGATAAGATTCGTGTGGTTGCTTACACAAAAGAAGGAGACCCACTACTAACTGATTTAACCTATAACGGAGAGCAGATTGAAATTACTGATGATACCACTAGAGATGAGTACGGGCGTGGAGAAATTAACACATTTGGATGCGAGAAAATGTTAGTTGAAGGAACCAAATACTCGATCATTGGTTGCCAAGGGTACGAAATACCTTATTACTTAGCAGAAAGAAGGTAATTAATGTGCTGATTGACTGTGAAATTCTCAACGACTCTCTATCACACATTGATTCCTTAATCAACAAATGGGTGATACTTTACTAGGCGACTTGCATTGGTAGCTCTTTGTCTTAATGAGCTAAAGTGGCAGGTTAGTGGAATATCAAAAGTTTACTTTTATAATGATAGTTGGGATGAAAAGATGGAAAAGGAATTCAACGAAATATACGAATGATTACAAGAGTATATTATTGCAGATTCTGGAATGATTGATTTGGATTGATGCGGAGAGTTTCTCTATCCTTTTTATAATCATTTTAATGACAGTGATATACGACATAGAGCAGGTTCATTAATTGCTTTTTGAGGTTTGTTAACAGATTGGGAAGACGAAAGTGGATTTCCTTTTACTAATGGACTTAAAAATTATAAAAGCCATCATTTTGATAAAAATTTGGAAGAGTTTTTGAAGTATTCCTCAGAAATAAAAGAACAATTCCCTCATATTTACAGAGTTATTATTCATTCATTAATGCTACTAGATAAAAGAGATGGTTTTGAGGAGACTCTCCCAACTATCAATATTGAATTTTTTAAGATTATAAGAAAACAACTGTTTGGTAGTGAAATACAATGGTCAGACGATTTATATATAATTGCCTTTAGAGAAAAAAATATTGCTATTCTTTAGCTAAGTATCTGATATTAGTCTGTGAAGAATCATACTTAAACTAACGGGTGCGTTACTTCAACAACAGGGACAGCTAAACTATCGCTGTCCCTGTTTTATATAGCTGATAACAACAATCTTTACGAACAGAGCTATTTATTTTCAAGCAAGAAGAAAAGTTCTTGTCTATTAATAGATTCTTACTCTCTTTTATCCTTTTCAAGCAGCTCAATGATCTTATCAAGTTTTTGTTCTATGGAATTAGATTGGCGAGGTCTTGAAACGAGTGCCTGAACAAAAAAGTAAATGGCAAAAATCATCCCGAACAATAAAATAAAACTAGTTAGTTGAAAGAGTATATCTCCCAAAAAAATCCACCTTTCCTTTTGGAATCAACTGTAATACAGGATGTATAGCTGTACCGATAGCGCTTCTGTGCTTGACTCTTGGCACCAAGGTATATATTTACCCTATGTATTAAAGAATACGAGTTATCCGCGCTACCTGTTATAAAATTTTTGCCATATAGTACTCATTATAAGATTTTCCTTGGATGACAAGTGAGTTTCTTTTCGTTCCTTCTATATCAAAACCATACTTCTTATATAAAGCTACAGCTGTCTCATTTTGAGTCACTGCCGTTAATTCCAGCCGTGAAATTTGGTGTTGTGGAGCCCACTTCATCACGTTTTGGAATAAACTGTTCCCGATTCCTTTTCCTCTATGTTCCTTTAAAATGCCTATAACAAGATAAGCTGAATGAATTGTTTTCTTCGCTCTACCGCCCATAGCAATCAAGTAACCAATTAATTTCCCTTCTTCTTCGGCAACAAAAATCGTTGAATTCTCATGGTGTTCCATCGCTTCTAACTGCTTTCTTTGTTGTTCAGGTGTTGTCTGTCTTTCCCCTGGCTCCATAAGCATAAATTCAGATGTATTTTCAACATCCTTTACTAGACTTATAAAGTGCTCGGCATCTTCCACCCTTATTTCTCTTATTACCATGCTGATCCCCCTCTCCATTCCCCAATTGCTGATTCAGTGTAAAAGGCCTCACGTTTGGATAACCCTAATTTTAACATTTTTTCTAAATAAGGTATCATTTGAACGCAAAATAAAAAGAAACCATAAAAGTTTATGGTTTCTGCATCTTTACATTCATATATTTAGCTCGTAAGAAAGTCACACTCTATCGTCGACAGCCTGTGCCTCCTAAAAAAGGAATCCAAATATGTCTTTAACCATTACAATTAATACATACATTAAACCAAAGAGACTCAAAGCGGACCACACGATCCTACCTAAAAGTTTTATATGGCTAAAAATCACTTTTTTAAGTACTACTTTTAAATCATTTTCCACTATCATTCATTCAAAATGCTGCCTAATAATCCAAAAGATAAGGTAAAGTTAGAATAACCAACGCACTATTAAAACTAACCCTAATACTGCACCGGCAAAGTGAATTACCTTTTTCCCGACTTCTTTTATTGACTCTAAGAGTATGGCAACCTTTTCCAAGAAACTTTGCAAATCTCTTATCCATCTATTAAAAGATTTTATCTTTTGATGCATTTTATCCCCTTTTTCGTTTTTACTTATTTATACACGATAATTATACTACGATAGTAAGGGTTTTTATAGAGAAATTGCCAAAATAGTACTCTTATATGTATTACAACTCAGAAATTACAAATGCGTACGCAACAAAACTTTTCCACAAAAATATATCTACAAGACTGTAATTCAATTCAAAAAAACGGCAATTTCCACATCAGTGAATAGTGCCGCTCCTATCTATTTATTTTTTATCGACTACAATATAAGGTTGCAATTGGAATGGTTTTGGTGCGATGTTACGGTCATTCCATTGTCCAAACCAACGCTCTAATGGATAGAAGTAATAGCCATCTTGAGAGTGATCTGATGTATCGTATGGGTCAGCGAAGATCAATGTATCATCGCCAATGCCTGGTGTGCCGTTATTGTCATAACCGATAATCGATTGCCAGTGGCCATCCCAGTCTCCCCATTCAACCATGATGGGACGATCGTTTTTCAAATGATTCGTCAGCCATTTCACGAAATAGCTATCTTTCGCATCTTCTACAAAAGCTTCTGTCGTTTCACTGTTTTCTGAAGCATACAAGCTGTTCCAAGTGAAGGTGGCAGGCAGGTTGCCTACGTTGTTTTCCGTTACCTCTTTACTCGCTTGGATTAAATCTTCGTCCTTGTAATCTTCGCGATAGCTTGATTCGACAACCTCAAACCCTTTCAAGTTCTTGAAGAAATCATAAATTTGAGAAACATTCGTACCATATTCCGGGAAATTATTCGCGGTTCCTGGCAATGCGCCCTCAACATCTAAGTCTGTCATCGACTTCATCTTCTTCGCAATATCCATCTCCGTAAGCTCCGTGTACCCAAAATGATTCGCCACCATCAATGCTGTGGCAGGCCCACAAGACCATTCCGTAGTTTGTTGCATCGTTTGATAGTTTTCAATCAATACTACCTGATCATCTGACTTCATATGAAAGAAATCAGGTGCTTTATAATAACGAGAATCGGCATGATCTCCCTTGGATGCATAGGCATCCGCTCCGCCGTTTTCATCGTAATCTTTTCCTTTAATCGTAGCTGCTGCATCCGTTTCAGCTGACACTTTAGTATCAGTCTTAATAACTTCCGCTTCTTTTGAATTCGTCTCATCTGAGCACGCAGATAATAATAGCATTGAGGATGCCAAAGCTGCCATAAGAATCTTTTTCATTTATCCCCATCCTTTTCCTGGTTTTTTTCACAAGATTTGATTATAGTGGATGGAATTGTTGACGTCAAGAAGTTTTATAGTTTACTAAACCATCACAGAGTTAGATTGGAAAATAAAACTATGCGACGGCCGGATATCTCTAGTATTTGCTAATGTCCTGACAACATTACTTACTAGTATCTGATTTCAAAAATACTTAGTGAACTAAGCATCTGATCGTTCATTAATGACTTATTTAAGTGATCGTTTTTTGCGGTTTTTCACTAGTAAAATGATCGAACATAGCAGACTACCAATGAAACTGACCATTACATTGATTTGTACCTCTAACATCACAATTCCGTATGTTTCCGCATCAGGATGTAGAAGGACATTACCACCAAGATCATTTTGAAGAGTATAACCCCCAGCATCGAGTCCCCAGTTTAAGAAACCCAGCCCTATTCCAAGCACGCTACTAATCAGAATAAGGAAAAAATTAGGCGTAAAATAGGTTTTATCTTTTTTTACAGCCATCTTGTAATTCATTATCAATAGTAGGAAGGGGGTACATAGTTCAAATAACAATTGAATAAATGAAATATTACCAGAATCATTTAGTCTTGTATTTTGTGTGAAGAGAAAAAATAAAAAATGGATAATTACGACTGGAAGTAAATTAATCGATACGAGTTTAAGCATTTTCTTTGCATCGCCTCTGAGTTGTTTATTTTATATCTTCAGTAAAACACATTAGTTGATTAAATTATTCAGTGCTCCTACGATAATACATACTATGAGGATAGTCGGCCAGCCTACTTTTTTTGATACCGATTTCTGAAGAAATTTGATTTTAGACAAAATAGGATTCAAGCTAATAACTAGCACGGCCATAAACAACATAGAGATCCATATAGGAATTCTATCAAGATACGGACTAAGAAACAGGATTACCGTGAACATCGTAATACTATACGCAACATCTTCCAACTTCATTTTTTTACCACCTTATGTCATACAGCCTTATTGTTATATCTATTATAAACAAGTATCTTATTCACCCATATAGAATTTTTTCGTCTTATCTCCTTTTATCCTTTGAAAAATCACCTTTTCCCGTGAGTTTCATGAGAAAAAGAGCTGCGAAGGCAACTCTCTTTTTGAAATAAAGTACCAGTTGAAGAAATTCGAAATAAGAATTACTTTATCATCTTAATAAAGTATTTTGGTGATTCAGAATAGCCTTGGTGGGAATAAAATCTATGTGCATCGATTCTTTTTGAATGACAGTGAACCTCAAGTCTGTCACAGTTTCGCTTCTTAGCTAACTCAGTACAAAACTCTTCAATCTCATGTCCAATTCCCTTACCTCTACTTATTGAATCTACTGCAAAATAACTTATTCTAGCAAAATCACCTATCAACGCTATTTGGGGTATGTAATGCATTGAAATAAAAGCAATTACTCTTTCATTATCCTCATAAACCAATAATTCCTCATCAGGATGAGTGATGAGTCTTTCTATTTTATCTTTAATGAAGGTTTCAGTATCTAAATAATCCAACTGGCCTAGCAAATCCGTTATTGCCTTCCAATCTTTTATATTTGCTAATCTGATCCCCACTTAACTTCACTCCCTTAGAAAAATTTATATAGTATATTCATCATCTTTATTGAACTATCCTGTCCCATTAGCTCATAGTCTGAATAAAATTCGCCCGTCTCTGCTTTTTTATATGTATCGGGTCTTCCATTCGGCAATGTGACCGTTATTTCGGTATGATTATTATTCCATTCTAGCGTCAGAATAGATGTCTTGTTTGATTTCTTTTTAAATAGTATGCCGGTTAATTTAGATCCAGTAGATTCCGCTAACTAGAAGTGCTTTATCTTCTTATCTTTTCCCGCTTTAGTGAATTTTTTCTCCAGCCGTTGCCAACGCCATCCCAACCTCTCAGTATTCTATCCTGACCACAGTGGTAAACTATTTAGAACATTCAAAAATATTATTCAAACCATATTGTTTTTTTTCATCACTAATGTTATTTTATAAGTAATATTCCATATTGATCACATGTTACTGATTCGCTCAGGCAGGGTGGTACAGTTGAAAGAATTTTTGATTCTTTTGATTGGTTACTTCCGTGCCTTTTTTGTGTTTATCTAAAGTTAATTATTAGTAAACGAACTAAAATTAGGAACAAGGAGTGCCTCTAATGTTTTCAAAATTATTTAGGAAAAACCAAAAAACATCACCGTTTATTTATGCACCGATAAATGGAGAGATTCTTTCCATAGAAGATGTACCAGATCCAGTTTTCAATCAAAAAATGATGGGGGAAGGAGTGGCTATTATTCCGATTGATGGAAATGTAGCATCACCTATTGATGGAAAGGTTATACAAGTAGCTCCTACAAAGCATGCCATTGGTATAGAGACTGATGATGGAACTGAAATATTGATTCATATTGGTCTTGAAACAGTTGCTCTAAAAGGTGAGGGATTTGATGTAAAGGTAAACGTCGGAGATTCCATAAGTGTCGGGCAGTTATTACTGACATATAATTTACAGCTTATTAAAGAACAGGCAAAAAGCGATATGTTGATTATGGTTATTACCAACAGTCAAACGGATACACATAAATATGAAATGTCTTTGGATAAAGTTGCAAGAATGGGTGAAACGGTTGTTATGAAGGTGACGACTAAGTAAAAATTTCCTATGCCACCTGTTCGAGGAGGAATATTTAGGTGAAAATCAAAAAAATCTTGAATAATAACGCGGTAGTGGTTGAAGACGGTCAAACGGAGAAAATAGCCATTGGCACAGGCATTGCCTTTAATAAGCGAAGAAATGATCTTGTCAAAGCACAAAATGTTGAAAAGCTTTTTGTTATGGAGGAGACGGATAAGTTCCAGCAACTTATATTGAGAATTCCCGAAAAACATTTCGAAATATCAGAAGAAGTCATTTCCTATGCAGAAGAAAAGTTAGGTGTGAAATTAAGTGACCATATCCATATTGCCCTAACAGACCATCTGTCCTTTGCAATTGAAAGAGAACAAGAAGGCATTCACTTACAGAATAAGCTTCTTCAAGAAATTAAAGTGCTCTACAAAACTGAATATGATATCGGGATGTGGGCATTACAGCACATTGCAGAGAGGTTTCAAATTCAAATGCCAATAGATGAAGCTGGCTATATTGCACTTCATATCCATACGGCGAAACCAAAAAATGGAGATATGAAGGAAACCGTTAGACAGACAGCCATTATCAGTGATTTGATCCAAACGATTACTGAATATTTGGATATCAAGATCGATCATGATGATATTTCTTACCACCGATTAATTACACATCTTCGTCATTCCATCTCTAGAGTAAAGCATTTTGAACTTCATACCATGGATGAGGAAATGCTAGAAATGATAAAAAAGAAGTTTCCGGTTTCCTATAATTGCTCAAAGGAAGTAGCTAAAGTATTGCTGAACACTTATGAAATGGAACTTCCGGAATGTGAACTAGGCTACATCTCCCTCCATATAGAGAGATTAAAGCAGCGTTGGAGTGTAGAAGAGAAAATGTAAAGAATTATAGTGTTATAGAATTCATAAAAAATCGTTAGGGGGTCTTTTACATGAAGAAATATCTACAGAAAATCGGTCGCTCATTGATGTTACCAGTAGCAGTGTTGCCAGCTGCAGCCATTTTGATGGGGATCGGTTATTGGATAGATCCTTCGGGTTGGGGAGCAGATAATCCGATAGCAGCGTTCTTAATTAAAGCTGGATCATCCATTATTGATAACATGTCAATCTTATTTGCAGTCGGGGTAGCACTAGGTATGTCTAAAAACAAAGACGGATCAGCTGCATTGAGTGGGTTGGTCGCCTACCTAGTCGTTACCACTTTGCTTTCGACAGATTCAGTAGCTATGCTCCAAGGCATTGATGCAGATCATGTAAACCCTGCCTTTGAGAAAATAGAAAATCAATTTGTTGGGATACTTTCCGGAATAGTAGCCTCCATCATGTACAATCGTTTTAGTCATGTTCAATTGCCAGCTGCGCTATCCTTCTTTAGTGGAAAACGTTTGGTGCCCATCATGACAGCCGTTTCCATGCTGTTGGTTTCCGCGATATTATTCATTGCATGGCCAGTAATCTTTACAGGACTAGTATCTTTCGGTACAGCCATCAGTAAGTTAGATTTTGTTGGTGCAGGGTTATACGGATTCTTTAACAGACTTTTAATTCCAACAGGATTGCATCATGCCTTAAACTCCGTTTTTTGGTTTGATGTAGCTGGAATTAATGATATCGGAAATTTCTGGGCAGGAACCGGAACAAAGGGAACTACAGGGATGTATCAAGCAGGCTACTTCCCAATCATGATGTTCGGTCTACCAGCCGCTGCTTTAGCCATGTATCATACTGCTAAAACGAAAAGAAAAAAACAAGCGGCATCATTAATGTTAGCAGCAGGGTTTGCTTCTTTCTTTACAGGGGTTACAGAACCACTTGAATTTTCATTTATGTTTTTAGCTCCGGCCCTTTATGTAGTTCATGCAGCCTTAACAGGTATTTCTTTAGCCATTGCAGCATTTTTCCATTGGACAGCAGGATTTGGTTTTAGTGCAGGATTTGTCGACTTCGTGTTAAGTTCAAGACTACCACTGGCTAATCAGCCATATATGCTACTACTTCAAGGGTTAGTCTTTGCGGTGATTTACTATGTATTATTCCGTTTCTTAATTACGAAGTTCAACTTAGCCACTCCTGGTAGGGAAGCAGATACAGATGACGGTGTGGAGGTAGATGCAAGCCCTTCACCGGCCGAAAATAAATTCGCAGTCATGGCGTCCACAATTTACGATGGTCTAGGTGGAGACGCTAATGTGACGTCTATTGATAATTGTATTACACGCTTAAGAATTGAGGTCAAAAACATGGATGCGGTTGACCAAGATAAGATTAAATCAACAGGAATTCCAGGAATCAATATTGTTGGGCCACAAAGCATTCAAGTGATTGTTGGAACGCAGGTACAATTTGTAGCTGATGAAATGGAAAAAATCCGAAAATGAAGAAATGGGCCATCGAATAGCCGGGTCAATTAGAACTTAATAGATGAATAAAAAGTAGCTGTGAATCTGTTATAGGTCCACGGCTTTTTGTTTGCTTCTGTCATGTCCCTCCTCCCTATCATTTTTAAATTTTCAATGTACTCGATAAGAGATAAAATCCTTTCAACTCCCTTTCATCCTAAGTGGTGACAAGAATCTACTTCCTAGCTGCTCGTTTCTCCCCCACCGCTCCGTTTCAATATTTTACTAAGCCTCGATAAATCATTCATCTTCTAGAACATGGTCTTATCTTTATATCTTAAACTGACACACCCGCTAGTTTAGGCTTTAAATATGGTAGGTGAATTCTCACCATTTTGTTGATAATTCTTCTTCATCTCTTGATTTCTGTAGACTTTCTAATAAAGTAATTCCTATTTTTTCATCGTCATTCATACCTAATCTATAGTTAGCCAAAACTACCGAGGCAACTTTCTTTTCTTTATCAATCCCTAAAAAAGAACTAAAACAGCCTGTTCCACCACCATGCACAATAACATGATTATTTTTCTTTAAAAGCCACCATCCAAGGCCCATATCATACTTCTTATTTCCATTTCCATGCTTTTTATGACCTAGATACAAATATGGTTTCTCTTCTTCAATATTTATTTTCGCATATTCAAGTAAATCATAAGCAGTTGAACTTATTGCACCTGCAGGTGACATAAGATTGTCTTTTTTCCATTCCCAGTTTCCACAATCATTATTTTTTCTATCATAACCATGTAGATTATTATTTGATGCTCCTAAATAGGTATCGCTTAATCCAAGTTCACTTTGCACAAACTCATTCATCGTTTCCCAATAGCCCCTGCCTGATACATTTCCCAACACGTTTCCAATTAGTGCCATACCAAAATTCGAGTATTTCCATGAATACTCCTTATCTTTTAATTTATTTTTTTCCAATAGCATTTTCATTTTATTTAATTCCATTGTTATCGGGTTATTCTTACTCATATCACCACCGCCACTTATCAAACCCAAAATCAGGTTAAAATATTCCCGCTTATTTAATGGCAGTCTTGCTAAATATCCAGAAGAGTGAGTAGCAAGACGGAGCAATGTAGGATAATATTCGTCTTCCCTAAGTTCTTCAATATATCTTTGGATTGAATCGTTTAAGGACAACTTATTCTCAAATACATATTTTGATAGCAAAGATGCGGTAAAGGTCTTTGTAATAGAGCCAACTTCATAATGATATTTTGTAGTTGCATCAAGTTCGCCGTTTTCATTATAAATTTTCACTACGGAATTATTATCCGTTAAATAGCCAATCGTTAATTTTAAATGTTTTTTTCCTTTGCATGTCTTTTTAATTAATCTTAATGTCTTATCACTAATTTCAAACATAATATTTACTCTCCCATAGGTTATCCATTATTAATTCACCATCTATATTGATTTTTCAGTTTGGGAACTATTCATAAATTAACTCAAACAAAAGGATAAAACGCACAAAAGGACTGACTTTTTATTAAACGATGCATCCATATAACTTCAAGACTAAAAAGAATAATGCACTTCTGGACTTCACATGAAGCTAAAGCATCCGTTAAACATTGTCCATTACCAAATAAAGATTATAGATTTGTTTTATTTCAGAAACCTCAAGAAAAAAGAAAGACAATAATTATTATCATTCTTGTATTTCTTTTTCAATTCTCGTTGCATACATGTATATAAAGGTAATTCCTAATAGAAGTATAAAAACTGATAACATAATTGCTATTGTGATAGGGATTAAGGAGGTTAGTGCAATAAGTACACCAACTATAAGAAAGACAAAACCGGAATACCTCTGTGTTCTTTTCCAGATTGTTTCTTTGCTTAGGGTTGCAGCTATTCTCACGCCAATAAAATAGTTTTTCTTTATCTGGGGTAAATAATTACCAATCAGTACAAAAAACAAACCAATTAGAACGAATAAAAATCTTCCTGTTTGCAGAGATTCATCTTTAATGTTCAGCAAGAATAAAACGTTTAGAGCGCAACTGAAGATAATCATAAAAGTGGTAATTGGGGTATTAACTTTCTGTTTATTCTGATTATTTTTATCATAAACAACGAATAAATATGTTATCAATAAGAGAACGAAGCTTAATAACAAGAACATCGCCATTATGAAAAGTCTTCCTCCATATTGATCCGGATTACCATTAGAATCAAAGTGCATTGCTACTTCATTCGGTAAATAGTTATATGAAAATACCCATAGAAGTATTATTGAAATAAAAGAACTAAGCAAAGCCCAGAAATGTCTCATTTTCCATCCTCCTTGATATTAGTAAAATTAAAAACCCACCCTAATATTTCTTGGAAAACTGTTAAATTCAATGAGTAAATTACATATTTACCTTTTTTATATGAGCTGATTAAATTGGCACTTTTCAATATAGCAAGATGTTGAGAGATACTTGGTTGAGAAATTGTAAAAAATCCTGCAATTTCGCTTACAGTCATATCTTTTTCTTTTAAGAGATCTAATATTTTTCTTCGAGTTTCATCAGCTATCGCTTTATACACATCAAACAATCGCACGCCTCCCTTTCTAAATATCAACATATAGCTATATAACTATATGTTACCATTTTAATACATTTATGTAAATTTATAATGAACTTTCTAATATGTGATTATTGTAAGTAAAATCATCCATTAAAAGGCTACCAATTGGCAGCCTTTAATGGAGTTAACGCCCCGTATATTAGACAATAAATTTAGTAAACCACGCAATATACCCTGCCCCTGGAATAAAAAATACTTGGGCCAGAATCGTTCCTAATAAACGAGAAGTAACCATCATAAGGGAGACACCCTTGAGATTAAGATAACTTCCCTTTTGATTTATTACGTCATCAGCAAGAATAGATATTTTAGGGTCAATAAAAATGATAAGTAAAATGGTAGCTATTCCATTTATAAGACCCGATGCCATAATAGCTGTTGTTGCCCTTTCTGGAGCTATTAAAGCAGCATATAACGCAGATAGCACTCCGATTGTATAGATCGCAGTAATTACCATATTAATTAAAAACAATCTTATGGGAATATCTTTCAAGCTAATATCCTTTAAGTAAGAAAACTTTGGTAAATGAATGTGCTTTATCCCACGCTTAATGTATTCGAAAGTTATCCCCTTTTTAATCAAAGCTGGTATAGAACCTCTTTCTTCAGCTAAATGAACAATGGCTCTTGAAAAAATAGCAATAAAAGTAGGAAGTAAAAGAATACCCATTATGGTTCCTAACGTTGATGAACCAATAATGATCCTGTATTGGTGTTCAACAAACTCTAGTGTATTTACTTTTGGAGCATTATCAACCAGGCTCCCAGTAAATGGTTGCTGCATCATATTCGCTAATCGAGAAATCATAACCATCAAGTTAAATAAGGATAGAGCTGAAGCCAACAATCTTACTCTTGCACCAGATAATCTGACTGCATATGCAAGCGTTTCGATAGAATGGATAATAAATATAAATAGAGATATAAGAATTAATCTTTCTGTTAAGAGTTCCAATACAAATTACCCACTTCAATATTTTTCTTCCTATATTACCACAAATATTACAAGTTTGTATTTTAGAACCATCTTGTCCCTTTAGTTGAATAAGAATTTTTTTTATCAGGCTTTTGAACGTATGATTATACTAAGCTTCGTACATTCAAAATGGCTGCCAATTGGCAGCCATTCTCTTTTTTTCAGTTCACATAGCCCCTAATCTAGAAAGTTGACCATTTGTCGTTTTTTTAGTTGAATGGATAATTTGTGTAAGAATTATCCATTAAGAAGGCTCTCGTTAATACAATAATAATGATTAAAATTGCACACTAAATCCTTTGAATTTATGAATTCCAGTTCCGAATCTTACCTGATCTTTTTCTTTAAGCTCTTCAACTGCATTGTTCACTTCTTGTAAAAGACTTGCATCAAGACCAATTGTATTATGTCCACCATAAATCTTCGTTACATTGGGAATGTTGGATATTTTTTTTAATGATTTCGCTAAATCCACAGGATTGGTCGTTGGGAAAAAAGCATACACTGGAGTCCCGTCATAAAGCAAATCACCTGTAAATAGATAACCTTTACTATTATCTAAAATTGAAATATGACCCGGAGAATGTCCTGGAGTATGGTAGATAGTCAATTTTCTATCGCCTATATCTATTTCATCCCGATCATTTAACAAACCTGTAGGATTACCTTGAAAGGGTTTGTAAGTGTCTGGATTAAAGGTTTCCGGCGTGGGTATTGTAATATCACGACTTACATCTTTTCTGATTTGTTCGATAGAAAGTTTCTTAATACCACTGACTAGCCAATCTTCTTCATCTTTATGTACATAAATATTATTAAACTCACCGTGACTTCCAATATGATCCCAATGGACGTGTGTTGTTAGAACAATAATCGGTAAGTTTGTCAGCTGGTCTGTAATCCTCTTTATGTTATCAATCCCTAGACCCGTATCAATTAGTGCAGCTTTCTCTTCGCCAATTAATAAATAAGAGTGAACTTTTTCCCAATGTCCATACTCGCTAATAACGAAAGTTGTATTATCTATTTGATTTACTGTAAACCATGAGTCTTTAATTTTAACCAATATATTTAGTTCCCCTTTCTAAACTCTTATATTAGTAGTATTTCTCCCTTAATTTACTTAAAACCTCTTATAGTCACTCCTCAACTATCCCGCTAGTTTAACAAGGCTAATTTTTCACCTGAATTTGAATGTATGATTTTTTTAAGGATCATACATTGAAAAGACCGCCAATTGGCGGCCTTCTTATGGCGCTAACATTCCTGTTTGTTAAAGAATTACACTTATTTTTTCTCTTTTTCGAAATAGAAACCTGTCCCATTTTCTTGTGAAACAAACCCTTGTTGAGTTGAACTATTTTCTACCATATTTTGCTCTTCTACTGTTATAACCGTGTAAGCATCTTTTCCTTCAACTAACATACCTTCTCTACGTTCTTGTTCCTCTCTAGTAACATGTTTGTTTGTATCTGTTTGTTTTGAGGAAACTTCCGATGCTTCTGTCTTTTGCAGGTCTTTCGTAAAACCGATTGATACTGCTAAAACTCCCGCAAAACCAAGGGTTAAAATTAATTTTCCTTTCATCTAAAAACCTCCCAATAATTTAGCTGTCCTAATAACATATTTTACCACAATCAAAACTTATGTTATTTAAAATTTATTCCTTCAATTAAAGAGCCTATAGTTGAACAAGTGTATTTTTTCATTTGAATTGAATATATGATTGTGAGAATTCATTAATACCTTTCAATGAAGATTCTGTATATTTTTCTCAAGTTCAATTGTTGATAGGATTGAACCCCAATTATCATCCAAAATATCTTTTCTAATATTATTTACAAAGGCAATGGGTTTGATAGAATACTGCATTGGTTCCTTTTCCTCCTATACATAATTCTTTTACAAAAAACATTATTTCTCATAAGAAGCAGATTACCCAAAGGTAAATACAAGTCAATTATAAATATCCATAATTTTATCTCATTGAACTAACTTGCCCCGTTAATTCAATAAACAAAAAAGCCACCAAAGACAGTCCCGTTTCTCAATACGCATCCGTTAGTTCTATTAGACCGTTGAGCAATAAAAGCGAGAAAAATTAATACCCAAGAGATTTGTGTCACTGATGTGAGTTCTCCTGGGTATCAAAGTAGATTTTATTCATTGATCCCATATGTATATCAGAATACGATTGACCACCACTAAAATTGCGTAAATAATTGCTAGAGTTGGTTTTCCGGAAGAATATAAAGCTAATGTTGCTAAGCCAAAAATTAATAATTCTAGTAATGTTCGAAGAATTCCTTGGACTGGTATTGGGGCAGCAGGAGAACCAAATACACCCCATATAATTGCTATAAGCAGAGGTGAGCCTATACCTAATACCAACTTCATTAGGATACCTTGACTACTTTGAAATCCCCAATAAGTCAAAAAACCTAAGGCACATACTTCTAAAATAAAACGAAGTGTTATGTTAATTACCATCCAAACCATCCTTAAAATTTTCAGTTGTATTTCTTGTTAAAATATACTATCTCCTTGTTGAACTACCGCCACAGTGAGTTCAACAACAAACCCGTAATAATAAGAGATGGTATTGTGAAATCAATTAATTCAACATTTTTTCGTAACAATTACATTCGTATACTCTTTTAAACTTTTTCTTTATTTGTTCATTTTCTTCTCCAATGTAATGAGCGAAAGCCTGAATGGGAAAAAGGTCAGGTAACTCACTTTTAATTGCACCTTTAAGTTCACTATTGCCCTCAATAAACACTTGTAAATAGGATTCTACTTTCTTAAATCCACTATTTACATACCAGTTATTTACCCATTCATCATCTCGTGTCCACGCTTCAAAACGATTTAGCCCTTTAGTTATAGCTATTATTTCTGCTGCTTTTAGAAGTTGCGTACCAATACCCTTTCTCCTGAAATCAGGATGAACTGCAATATGCCATATCATTCCTCCAATACCCGTCCCCCTAGAACAAACAGTTCTCTCCTTAATTTCATATTCAATATCTAATAATCCTACAATTTGATTGTTCTCAACAGCTACTAATTCAATTGCTGGATTTTCGTATACCTCTTTATTCGGATAAACATTGTCAAAGTAGGCAGTATCTAAAAAAGATAAAACTCTACATCTAACCCACCCTATTTCATCTTCAACTTGATATTGTCTAATTTCCATCTATCTAGCTCCTTAAATTCAATGTTGTTTGTATGATAAACTTACAAAGCAAAAATTAAGCCACCGTAAGTGCTCACTAACCTTACCGTTAGTTGAAAAGCCCTCCAAAAACATAATATTCTCTCTTTTAAAAAGATAAGAATAAACAAAACCTTGTAGAACTAACCTGCTCCTTTTCCATTAGAAAAAGGATGCCTCAGCAACATTGAAGTAATGCACCCGAAAGTTCTATAAGACTTATCGCTGTGTTGACAAAAACTGTGAAGTAAGCAGTTTTGGAAATGCAGTCTATGATTCATTTAACGACTGCAACGAAAACTACTAGATAGGTACAACATTAAAAAAGAATTTTATTTAATCCTTAGAGTTTATATTTATTGTTTTATTATTAGTAGTTACAATAACATTTCTTCTTGAGAAAAAGATTAAAAATATACCGGTCAGCATGTAGATAATGTACCTTTCTTTTTTACTCATGGGTATAATCTCCATTCTAAACAAATTTTGGTTCCTGTTTATATTATACAAATATTAATAATGATTTAGAAGGTTGGTTTTATATAAGTTTAAAAAACGTTTCTTTCCATATGACTCAAAAAAGTTTTATACACTACGCATCTAGAACCATCCTGCCCCTTGAGTTCATTAAGCAAAAAGGCCACTAAATAGAAAATTCCCAACTACCGAACCTCGTAGTTGAGAATTTTCTATTTGGAATTTATGTAATAAACCAGATTATCAGTCCATTCACCAAATTCAAAGATAAATCCTTTTCTTATGCATTCAAACTCCATTCCTACATTCTCTGCTAACTTATAAGAAGGTGTGTTATCAACGTTTATATGAGCCTCAATTCGGTGAAAATTCAAGTTTTTAAAGGCGATATTAAGGGCTTCTTTTACTGCCTCCTTACAATAACCCATTCTCCAATATTGATTATGAATAGTGTAGCCTATCCTACCCCATTGAAAGTCATTTCTCTCTAAGGTTGAGAAATCTATCGTTCCAAGATGTGTACCGTCTTCTTTCCTAAAGACACCAAAAACATAGGCTATATCATTCGATGCTAATTCTTGATGTTTTTTCACTAAGTTGGTAAACCATTCCTCTGTACATTCACTCATATCGATCTGCCCTTGATCATACCTGTGTTGAGATGGAAGTCTATTTTTAAATTCGCTCAGCCAATTTTTAAAATCATCTTCTTTTAATGGTCTTATTACTAATCTATCTGTTTCTGAAATGCAGTCAAATTTGTTCAAATAAAAACAACCTTTCTATTTAGGTCTTTTCTTAACTCTTACAATCTCTCCATTTCAAAAACTTCAACTAACCTGCCTATTTCGTTCATTAAAAAAATGTTGCCGCAGCAACCTCCCTTGTTGAAGTAAAGCCCCTGATGTTACGTACAATTTTTCACAGTATGACTAGAGTGTCTCATCCAATTTCTGAATCTTTGAGCGGGAAATTAAATATACATTACCTAAAATGTCGATTTTGTCTCCCTTTACACGTATTGCGCAATCTTTGTTAGACGCATAAATATCAATTTCTTCCGATAAAGGAGACAGTTCGCCTTGAATCAATGCAATGTTATTTTCAAGATCAAAATGAGACAAGACGGAAAAATTGTCAAGGCCGATTCCATCGTAAACAGAGCTCATTTCAACTTTATAGCCGAAGCTTTTCGAACATAACCATTTAGCGGACATATTGATCGCACCAGCGCTTGCTCCCATCACAACGGCTCTGCTTTTTTTAATCGAATCCGACAATTCATATTCCATTAAAAACCTATTCTGTTCAAGAGTATTTCCACCCAACAAGAAAATAACGGAAGCATTTTGGATTAAGGTTTGGGCATCTTCCTTCTGTACGTGATAATTAATTAAATGATACTCATCAAACATAATGCCAGCCTGGTCAAACCACGAGCGTTCAGTAGCACCATCATCCTCAAAAAGTAATGGATTCGAGCTAATCATAGCAAGCGAGTTTCTATCAGTTATATCCCCCTGTAACACCCTGCCCAGATTATCCGGGAAAAAATTATCAAACCAACCTAAATAATAATGAGTACTCATAAGTTCCCCCACCGTAACAAAATGTAAATCATATTATTTCTCTGCGTTACTCATTCTGTTATCTTGTTACCAACACAATATTCACTATATGCCTCGTTTACCGTGCCGAATAAAAAAGTTTGTGACACAACTTCATCAAAATTTTTTAAACCGGTACTACTTTATTTTGATTCTACACCTACAAAGCCTCTATCATCACTTTAACATATATATCCATTTGTTCGTTCAACTATCTTACCCGTTAGTTAAAGAGATGGCAAAAACAGCGACAGAAGAGTATGAGTTAGGGAAGCTTGAGTAAAATATTTAAAACTATAAATAAAAACATTCCCGTAAAAAAGGGAATGTTAAAGAACTGTATATAATTCAACTTCATCATTATCTACCATTCGGAAGTTCTTATGTAATATCTTTATAAAACAGGCACCATATTGAATAAATTCAATAAAGTCGATTCGTATACCCTTCATTTAATTCCTGTTCTACCTGAACGGCAGTAACATTTGGTATTTTTGAGTGAGCTACCAACATTTGAGGAACTGAGGGGAGATCGTCTTTCTCTAACCATGAATCAGGCTTCCACAACTGTGAACGAATAAATGCTTTAGCACAGTGGGCATAGCATTCTTCTACTTCCACCAATATTCCGAATAAAGGAACCTTTCCGTTGACCATGCATTTTTCAAGAAGCTTAGGGTCACGACATATATAGGCCTTACCATTTATTCTTAATGTTTCTCCTAACCCAGGAATTAAAAAAAGCAATCCAATATTAGGGTTGGAAATAATGTTATGAGCAGAATCTATTCTTCGATTTCCTGGTCGTTCTGGAATAAACAAATGTTGTTCATCGAGAACCTGCACAAATCCAGGAGCGTCTCCCCTCGGTGTAACATCACATTGCCCTTGAGCATTAGAAGTTGCCAAGGATAAAAAGGGTGAATTTGAAATAAAATCAACACAATGCTCGTCGATAAATGAAATTACTTTATTACTCGCTCTTAAGCTTGGAGTTCCGATAGAAGAACGAAAACATTCAAATTCTTCTTTAGTAGAGATAATATCTGTGTATTTGGTTGTCACCTTAATCATCCTTTTATTTGAAATATAAGGTAATAGTATCATATTTATCCTATTTTAAATTCCTATATTGTATTTTTCTGAAAATGATTAAAGTAGGGGGAAAACCTATAAAGATTTGTTTCCTTTTATCTCAATATACCTCTGAGAGCTCCATATTGGCTTTATAAGGGGCTTGTTTTGATTTCCCCTTTGAAATAAGGCCACAACTTTAAATGAATTTAAAGGGTGATTTTAAGCGTCTACTAACTGTACTAATTGGTGTAATACAGTAATTTTACATGTAAGAGAATAGTTAACCTAAATCGGCACTAAAAAAGGATCTTCAGCTCTGGAAGATCCTTTTAGCTGCTTATTGTGAATTTATAAAGCAACATCTACTCTAGTAATATATACAATCTGAAGCGAAGGGAATAGTCTCTTCGCTTTTTATTTCGTTAAATCAACTGTAAATGGTTTTAATGCTATCGTTTCTGCATATACCCCAAAATCATAATAAAGATAATGTTTCCCGTCTAAAATCGTCGTTTCAACATTCACCTTCGGTAGCGTGACCTTAAAAATACTTTGCTTCTTATCCATAACTTCCGCTTTACTATTTGGGCCATTAATAATCTTAGTGGAGTTCATAAATACTTCATGTCCGTCATTACTATTAATTGTGGCAATTTCAAATCCGTATTGCATGTGACTTTGCAATTCACTAAAACTCATATCTTTTGGTGTATTGAAATTCTGAACAGTTAAAATTACTTCTTCTTCTGTTTCTTCAGCTTTTAAAAATTTAACTTTGGAAGAAGAAAGTGAAGTTACTAATGTAACACCTCTTTTCAATAAAATGGCCCTTGGTGTATTTTCTGTTTTTGTAACCGTTGGATAAAACGTAATCGATTTTGTATCACTAGTAACAGCGGCCAATTTATTCGTACTTATTTCCTTTACCTCGTTGCCATTACGCTTTTCCTTTGATTGAATAGTCTGGCTGTAATCATTACGTTCCTTCCCTGGTACGGAATACTCTCCTCCATTCACTTCCAAACCAGGATTATCTTGCGTAATGTTCATTGAATAGCTTGTATTATACTTTCCTTGAATAAAGTCTTTGACGTTAATATCAACACCGTACTCTGGATAATGAATGGTCTCGTTAACATTTAATTTCGTGATTGGCAGTTGTTTGACAGGTACATCAAACTTCCATGTACCTAACGTTAAGTTAGCGGCACGAATATTAATTGGTAAAGTAAAATCTTTGGCTAACTTCCCTCGTGGATTATCTAATGTAATTAAGAAATCTGCATGTGTTTTACTAGTGTTAGAAAACTGTGATTGTGCATTGCTTAACCACGGGTCTGAATCACCTTTTCCATCAAAAAAATTATAATCCAAATTATATTCGTCTTCTTCGCCTTTATTATATTTTAACTCCCCATCCATCGTCCCTGTAATTCCAATTTCGACACCATCATAATAAACACTCGTTAATTTGATTTTAATCCCGTTTGATTCAGCCGTTTGATTTAATGCCGTTACTGCTTTTTGCATAATTAATTTACGCCCTACCGTATCATAAAAATAGCGATACGCACTATTTAGCTCTGGTGATTTAGCTAGTGCATGGCTAATTTGATTCGGAAAATAGACAACTGAGAATAATAGACTTGCTGCGAGAAGTGGGATGGCCGCCCAAGTAATCCGTTTTTTCTTTTTCCGTTTTTGTTTGATTTGTTCAGCAGAAAGAATCCCTTTTTGAATCGCCCGCTTTATATCCTCTGTAGGAACTTCAATATTTTCACTCATGTTCTGAAATCGAGAATCCCTCATGACTAACCTCCTCTAAATTTTCACGTAACTTTTGCTTTGCTCTTCGTAAATATGTTTTCACCGTACTTTCCGGCCGACGCATAATGTCTGCAATTTCTTTAATAGAGTAATCCCGGAAATAATATAATCTAATAACCGTCTGATAATTTTCTCTCATACCTTTCAAACCAACCTCAATCATCATTCGATTATCACCAAAATCTGATAAAGTAGCGATACTATCCATTTCGTTATCCTTTAGATCTACTAGGTTAGGTTTTTTCTTACGCAATACTTTATAAGCTTCATTGATTAAGATTCGTGTTAACCAAGTACCAAAATATTCATTTTTGCGAAGCTTATTGATCGACAGATAAGCAATACACGCTGTTTCTTGAATAATATCTAAAGTATCTTCACGATTATGTACATATGAATAAGCTGTATGATAAAGCTGTTTGTTTTGTGCGGTAAATATTTGTTCAAACGCTTTTTGATCACCTTTTTTCGCTTGTTCAATAAGATTAAATTCGTTCATAATAACCTCCCTTCATAGTATTAGAGACAAAGGAACAGAAAAAAGTTTCAATATACAATTGTTGTTTTTTAAAATGTATGATTTTACATATTAGTTAACATAATCCGATTTTATCGGCATTGAAAAAAGATCTTCCAGACAGGAAGATCCTTTTATGCTATTTATGTTTATAATACTTAGCTAACTCAACTTGAATACCTTCTATTTCATCGCTAATTAAATGAGGTGCTGTTCCACCTATATTTGGTGCGTCTATTTTTAATACAACTCTGTCCATCTTAAAATTCTCATCCGGTTTTCGTTCACCGACCATGATAAACATATCTAGTTCAATCCAACCTTCATATGTATCCTTACCTTTAGTGGATTTAAGTTTATCCATAAAATAAACCTCGTTTACCTTCATAGGGTTAACAAACATTTCTCTCCCGTATTGATCTTTAACAATCTTGTTTAATTTCGGTTCAATAATAGCCGATAAAATGTCCTGTGTTGTGAAATACCCGTCTACTCTTTCTGGAATAGCTTCTTTTGCATTAGCAGTTACACTAGTAGAAATTATTGAGGATATAGATACAACGAACCTACCCGTTAATTGCATAAAGAAAATAAGAACTATTAAATATTACAACTTTAAATTCATGATATATTGCTCACCAATAATACCTATTTTTCTAATTCCTGTATCTTGAAATCCAACTTTTTGATACAGTTTTTGAGCAGCTATGTTTTTGTGATTAACAGCTAAAACAATTTCATTACAGTCAGGGAATTCATTTGCAACAAATTTCCTTAGTAATAACATAGCTTTCTGAGCATAACCTTTTCCTTGTTCAACTTGATTAATTGATAATGCTGTTAGTAACATAGCCTGTGGGTTGTTTGAGTAATCCTTCACTCGTTCAGTTGTGTGTAATAAGAAGAATCCAACTGGTTCCCTATTATTAAGTATAACCATTCGATACTGGCCTTCTATTATTTCTTTATAGTTTCTTGGCAATGATGTGAATTGAACTTGCTGTTTAGGAAGTTCAAAAGAATCCAGAATCTCCATATGTTCATTCGAGAAGTGCACTAACTCTAAATAATCAGTTTTATTCATTTGCTATTCCTCCTAAACTCATACTATGATGCTAACCTGCCCCTATAGTTCCATTAGTCAAAGGCTGCCTCAGCAACCTCTGTATGCATCCGTTAGTTCTATAAGCTCTTATTAAAGTCCACCATCTACCCCATCAATTTCTACTCCCCTACTAAAATCCCGAGTAATTTTTAATAGATTATCTTTAGTGGAGATAGTTAGCTCTCCTTCTTTATCATAAACTTTAGATGATTTCTCGTCATAAACCTTAATTTTTAAAGTATATTTGTAATCAATTGTACTATCATCATTTTTATTTTTTTCTTCAAGGTTAAGATCTTGTACCTCAATACTTTTATTAATTTCCTTGGCAACCATTGATGGTATGGAGTAATAACGGTTTGCTATTTGAGTATCATATTCATCTTTTGATAAATATTCTTTAACATTGTTTGCAATTTCATCTGAAGTCGGAGGATTAGAGGGGTTTTTAACGTTATATCGTTCCATACTGTAATCTCTAACGAATTTTTCTATATTAGCCTCTTTCGGCATATCTTTGTCACAAGCAACTACACCAATAAACAATACAAACAAAAACAATAAACTAAGAATTTTCTCCATGATAGTCACCTCATTTCTTTGAATGTACCTACACTCTACATATTCTACTTAAAAAGTAAATTACCCTCGTAGAACTAACCTGACCCTTTAGTTGTATAAAGAAAAAGCTGCCTTAATGACAGCTCTGATTTTTTACTGACGCACTCCTTATTCATTATGAGTAGGTTTTCGTTGTCAGTCCTTCGTAATCAGAAACCATCTGAAGGAATTTTTGTTTCTCTTCTAGATAAGGGAAGTGATTACTTTTTTCAAAAATATAAAGTTTTGAACTTTTTAAACCTGCCTTTATTTCTTCAGAAAAAACAAGAGGACATTGGGCATCGTATCTTCCACAATAAACAATGGCCGGGATAGTAACCTGATATAGTTCATGTTGGATGTCGTAGTTTAGCAAGTCGTTAAAGGAATAGTAATCTAGCCTTTTTTGCACAACTTTTCCACTGCTCGGTTTTTTAAAATATTCGTCCGTTCTTTCTATGTTATATAAAGACATATTAGTCCATTGTCTATTAGCCTCCCTTCGCTCTTCAATGGTAGAGTCAGGTGATTTTAGTACGGCAAAAATCTTTTTCAGTTTTTTATTTAGTGGACTACAAGGACTATACATACTGCCTTTGTGTTCCATATATTTATTAGTAGCGGTTGCTCCTCCAACTAATAGTTTTGTCAGAGATTTTGGAAACATTGTTGCATAAATTAAACCAAGCATTCCTCCAGTTGAATGCCCTGCAAAACACCATTTATCATGATTTAATGCATCTCTAATAGCCTCTAAATCCTTAGAGGATTCTTTCATACTTAATTCCTCATCTATACCTGCTTTGCAAGAGTTTCCTGCTTCTTTTAAGTTTATTAGGTAAACTTTAAATTGATCTACAAAAGCGTCGGCGAAATAATAACCTAATTCATTAAACTCACTATATAAATGGGTAATACACACTGGTTCTCCTTTTCCTTGGGTAAAGATCTCAAACCTACCACGAGATGTACTTATAAACATTCTCTCCCACATAACGGTTCCCCCTAAAAATAAAAATGTACATTATTGTAAATTCGGTATTTTCAGAGAGAATCCTTCAAGCTACTATTGAACCATCCTGGCCTTTTAGTTCCATAAAGAAAGAGCTGTCTTAAAGACAGCCCCGATCTTCTGCTAACGCCCGTTAGTTGAAGAAGAATTATCTATTCTTCGTATTCATAGATAATAAAATCAGTATTAGGTGGGAGTTTTTCTGAGGTTTTTGTAATCGTTGAAAATTGACTATCATTCGATATTGCAAAAAGATTATTACCATCAAAACTAACTCAAAACACACAGTCATTCTCAAATAAAGTAACTACTAGAATATTAATTGAGCCAATCGCTCAGCTCTTCAAGAAGCTATTGCCACGTTACTTTAAGTACAATAATTAACATTTATTACAACCAAAAGTGAAAATAAATAGAAATCCAGATAAATAAGTTTTACTTCATTGATTTATTATCAAGTTTTTAAATACCAACTTATCCATCAAATAAACAGCACAAAAAAATGAGCAGGAAATGAATCTCCAAGCTCAATGTATTTTCATGTCCGTGTTTTACTAAAGCACCCTTAGTCAGCAAGATTAGGAGTTCATAGGTTAGTTCATCCTTTTACCATGGTTATTTTGGGTTCTTCACAAGAAATAATATCAATCGTGTTATTTAAGCAGGGGATCTGATAATGAATGTAATTTTCATATGGACATATATCTTCTCGTTCATTCGTGGCTATTTTTATAAAATCCAAGTACCTTGACTTGGTATATATCCGAAATAGCTCTCCCTTTGATATTTCATAATTATCTATAGAATATGAAAAACATTCATCTATAACAGAATATGAAATAAATGATTGAAATTCTAATTGCACCATAGGTAAGTCGATGTTGAACGTAGATCTATTAATAAGCAATCGTAATGAGTGTTCTTTAGGTTCTAATATTTCTTCCAAATAAATATATCCTTTCCATTGCATCAAATCATTAAAATTCAACTTCATAATCACTCATTTCTTAATTTGACTATTTAATTTCCCAGACGTCTTGATGAATTAACCTTCCCCGTTAATTCAATAAGAAAAACAAGAGGTACATATGCACCTCAATGATCTTCAAGTAAAGCCCTGTATCTTTAGGCTTAATTGAATAATTTGCAACGCAACTAAATATAAATGAAACAAGAAAACCCAATAATGCTTTGTGCGTAAAAAGTAATCTCATTCTTACAAAGCCCGCTAATTATCAGTATTGTATAAAGAATATTGCTTCTTCATATAATTTGTTACTGTTATTTTATAATGCGACCTTTTCCATATGGTAAACACATGGGTGTACCAAAGATTGGATCTGCAATCATTTTACATTTCATTTCAAAAACATTCTCTACAAGATCTTCCAACATTATATCCTCTGGTTTCCCTTGTTTAAATACTGTGCGATTCTTTACTGTAATAATATGATCTGCATATCGACAGGCTAAATTAATATCATGCAATACCATAATGATTGTACGGTTTTGGGTTTCATTTAATTCGAACAATAAATCCAAAATTTCAATTTGATGCGTTAAATCCAAATAAGTTGTAGGTTCATCTAATAAAATGATATCTGTGTCTTGTGCCAAAGTCATCGCAATCCAAGCTCTTTGTCGTTGACCTCCTGATAATTCATCTACATTTTTATGTTGCAAATCAATCAGCCCTGTAGCCTTAATGGCATCAAGTACGATTTCCTCATCTTTTTCAGACCATTGTTTACGCCAAGATTGATGAGGGTATCGACCTTGTTTCACCAACTGTAGCACCGTTAAACCTTCTGGTGCGATTGGCGATTGTGGTAGGATGGATAGTTTTTTCGCAACATCCTTTGTCGACAATTCAAATATATTTTTCCCATCCAATAATACTGCTCCTTGCTTTGGTTTTAATAGGCGAGCGATCGAACGTAGTAGCGTCGATTTTCCACATCCATTTGCACCAATTAAAACACTAATCTCATTCATAGGTATGGTTAAACTTAAATCTTCTATAATAGGCTCTATGCCATAACTTAATGTAAGTGAATCAATCTTTAGCGACTCTGACATAACTTACAATCTCCCTTAATTCTTTGGTTTTTTTAGTAATAAATAAATGAAATAAGGTGCACCGATTGCTGCAGTAAATACACCTGCTGGCACTTCTAAAGGATTAAAGGCTGTTCTGCCAATAATATCAGCAACCATCACCAAAAATGCACCGATTGCTGCACTCGTTGGAATTAACAGCCCAAAAGCCGAGCCGACTAAACGCCTTGCAATATGAGGAGCTATCAAACCTACGAAACCAATTGCACCTGTAAACGCAATAGCACTCGCCACTAAGCTCGAACATAAAACTATTAAAGTAAATCGAAATTTTTGTACCGGTTGTCCTAAGCCCGTTGCCGTCTCATCCCCAAAATCTTGCACGTTCAAATGACGCACGAGGAAAGTTAATATACTAAGCAGAATTATTATGACCGGTACCATAATTTGAACTTCATGCCATTCAGCTGTTCGGACACTACCTATAATCCATTTTTGTGCTTCAGCTGCTAGATGTATCGGACCAACAATCATCAGTAGCGTCGTTAATGATTGTAAAAAGATAGAAACACCTAGTCCAATTAATACTAATCTTGATGGTGTAACACCATCTTTCCATGCTAGTAGATATACGAATAGTCCGACTATTGTTGCACCAATAAATCCTGCTAAAGGCATCCACTGAATGCTAACGGTCAATGAATGATTTAAATCACTAAATATAGCCAAGAAACCAACTACAGCAGCACCTCCACCCGCAGAAATCCCAATAATATCAGGAGATGCTAGTGGATTCTTAATCATACCTTGTAATACCGCACCGGCCACGGCAAGAGCTATTCCAGCAAACGCTGCTACGATGATTCTCGGTAATCTAAAATCATTAATGACCAACTGTGTATAATCATCACCGTATCCGAAAATTGCTTTCAATACATGTACTGGGCTTATGAACGATTCCCCAAAAGAACCACTCAAAAGAAACGCAAGCACTGCGATCATACAAATAATAGTAGCTCGTTTCGCAACATGTAAATCTACTAAATATGAAAATGTTCCATTAAATGAACGAATTGATTTTAATTTTTTCATGAGTTTTTCCCACCCTTTCTAGCCAAATAGATAAAGAATGGGGTTCCTATAAATGCCGTCATTACACCAACAGGCACTTCACTCGGCATAATAATATAACGCGCGCCGACATCCGCTACGAGCAAGAGTATTGCCCCAAGTAAAGCCGACATAGGAATCAACCAACGATGATCTGTACCTATTATTTTCCGTGCAAAATGAGGGATAATAATACCAATAAAGCCTATTGGGCCAGAAATGGCAACAGCTCCACCTGCAAGTAATATCGTAATACTACCAATAATAGATTTGAATAGCCCAATACGTAAACCAAGACCTTTAGCCACATCATCTCCAAGAGCAAGTACATTCATTTTCGATGAAATGGCCATTGCCATAACCCAACCTACTACTAAATAAGGTAAAACAGATAATAAAATTCCCATTTTTCTACCTTGCACTGACCCTGCCAACCAAAATAACACCTGGTCCATATTTGCTTCATTCATCGCTAATAACCCTTGTGTATATGAAGAAAATAATGCACTAATTGCCGCACCTGCAAGCGTGATTTTTAGAGGGGTTGAAGCTGTACCTCCTGAAGCACTTATTCCGAGTACTACAATCGTCGCTACTGCCGCCCCTAAAAATGCAATCCATGCAAATGCCTGTAAACTTGTTACATTAAAAAGCACTAATGCGAAAACAACCGCAAAGCCTGCACCTGCATTGATACCTAGAATGCCAGATGATGCTAAGGGATTCTTTGTTAATGTTTGTAGTAAAACACCCGTTATAGCCAATGAAGCACCCACACTAGCTGCTATTAACGCACGTGGAATCCGTACGTTTTGAATAATGATTTGCTCGTTCGAATGATCGAAATGCACAAAGGATTGTATCGTTGTATGCAATGAAGTATTAGCATATCCATATAAAATACTAATACATATAAAGAACAGCATGAGTAATAGTGCAAGTAACAAACCTACCACTTTACATTTGTTTTTTTCCAAAATCATCTATGTATGGCTCCTTCAAGAAAATATTGACATTACTATTATACCATTATATGATAATTACATAATTGAAAATGATTCTCATTTTCAAAATTTCAATCATATTTTACCATAGAAACTGGAGGAAAAAAAGTGTCTACATTCAAGAAAGTATTCGCCCTTCTACTGACATCTATTATGCTAATTGCATTAGCGGCTTGTGGAAATGACGACAAAGTAACAAGTGATACAAAAACAGAAACGGCTACAACGACAACGATTGAGCACGCTATGGGTACTACTGAAATCAAAGGTACTCCAAAACGCATAGTTGTCCTTTCAAATGAAGGAACAGAAGCTGCCCTTGCACTGGGTGTAACACCAGTGGGTGCTGCACAATCATATGAAGGCGACCCTTGGTATGATCATATAAAAGACCAAATGGGCGATGCGGTAGTAGTTGGTACAGAATCTGAAATAAGCATTGAAAAAGTTGCTTCATTAAAACCTGATTTGATTATCGGTACTAAAATTCGTCAAGAAAAAGACTACGCAAAATTAAGTAAAATTGCTCCAACAGTTTTCTCTGAAACACTACGCGGTGACTTCAAAAGTAATTTTGAGCTTTATTCACGTGCTTTAAACAAAGAAGCTGAAGGTAAAAAAATATTAAAAGCTTATGACGATAAGATTATAGCGACAAAAGAAGCACTAGGCGATAAAACAAAACAAGAGATTTCTGTCGTTCGTTTCATGACAGATAAGAGCCGTATTTATTATACAGATTCATTCTCAGGTGTTATTCTTGATCAACTTGGATTCCCGCGAGTTCCAGAGCAAGAAAAATTCTTCAAAGATAACAACAAACTAGGTAAATTAGCGGTTGATTTAGGTAAAGAAGCAATTCCTGATATGAACGGCGATGTTCTTTTCTACTTTACTTTCACACCAACAGGTGACGACAGTGCTTTAACTACTGAAAAAGAGTGGACAGCTGATCCACTTTGGAAGAACTTAGATGTAGTTAAAAAAGGCAATGTTCATAGAGTAGATGATGCAATCTGGAACACTTCTGGTGGTATCCTTTCTGCAAACATCGTACTAGATGAAATCAAAGAAATATTCTCTAAATAATAAGATTAGCACTTCATTCCGCTATGAGTGAAGTGCTTTTTTAAAATTATAATGTAAAGTTGGTGACATATGAATTTACAACAATACAAAGTAATACAACAATCAACTATTTCTTCAACTGCTATCCCTTTAAATTGGTTACAACAGCAGGACATACTCATGCCACTCATATATCAATATGCCAAAACACTTAACACAGATTCCATTGCTACAGCGGGTTCCTTATTTTTAAAGAAATTAGCGCTATTAACCGCATCTTCTTCTATCGATTACTTTGGTTTCCAAAACAAAAAAGACGATTGGTGGTCAGAAGCATATTTTGATTTGACAAACTTTCAATTGCTCCTGCCTTATAAGACATTTCCACCACTACAAATAGATTGGCGACATAGACTTTTAATTGATTTCTTTACACCCATCGTCAAAATTATTTGTAAAGCGTGTAAAATACCACAGAAAATACTCTGGGAAAACATCGTTATACGAATTAACCGTCCTTTTAGATATTATGCAACACAATTACCAACTGAAAAAATAGCACAAGTATTCCATTCTATTACTGAGTGCTGTGAAGAAGTGCGTCCGTATATGTCTTTGGATGAATTCAGTGGCACTCGACAAACGTGCTGCCGGTCTTACCTACTCCCTAACCAAACAAATGAAAAATCATACTGCTCAATCTGCCCCTTACTCACATAAAAAAACTCCTTTTTCAGATTCAATTCGAAAAGGAGTTTTCATTATTTCGCTTTCTTTGATGCCCTAGCTATAACTGTTGACTTGGAATAAGTTTTGATTAAAATATAGCTACAAATAATGTTTCTTATAGAAACCATAGCCCCTCTTTTGAACAAAGATTGATCATTTCGAAAACCAAATCTTTAACTAAATCACCCTTTAGTATCGTAAGAAAAAGAGTTGCCAATGCAACTCCCTTATTGAAGTAAAGTACCTGTTATTTGAAGATGGATTGTACTTTTAAAGCAACTTCTTTCGGTTTAACGTCAAGGAGTAACAGTTTTTCTATATCTACCCATATTGGCAAATACATACCCCTATCTCTATTTTTATAGGTGTATTCTTCACCTTGCCCAGTACCAAAAGTTCCTTCGATAATTTCAGCTAAGAAAAAGTATTGTGTACCGTTAAACTCAACCTTTGCAAAGCACTGAATAACGTTGACTTTTACACCTAATTCCTCAAAGGCTTCTCTTTTTGCCCCTGTTTCAGGATTTTCACCTTCTTCAATTCCACCACCGGGAAAAACATAGTAAACAGAACCGTTTCTAATTCTTTTAATCAGTCCAACCTTGTTATTTTCTACAAGTACAACCGAACCTCTATCTCTCACACATTATCCTCCCTTATTGCATGCACTTTAACCTACCCCTTTAGTTCCTTAAGAAAAAGAGTTCCCAATGCAACTCGCCTATTGAAGTAAGCACCCGTTAGCTTAAAAAAGTTATTTTAATTCATTGACTAAGAGGTCCTTATGATAATGGGATAAATCAAGCAGTTCAAAGCTTCTATTATTAATTAACTTAGTAAGGATGTTTACTTCATCCCAAGCTAAATCATAAAGGGATTTATCAATAATCCTATTAAAAAAAGCCTCTTCAAGCTCATCAGCATCTTTTTGTATTATTTCTCCAGAAGGTAACAAAATAATATCTAAATATAAATCATCCAAATAAGGAATATCATTATCTACTCCATTTCCAAGGCAAACATCAATATACCATTGAACTATATTCCCATTATTATCAAACATCGTTGTTACTGAATGCTTTTTTTCTAAGGGGAATTGTTGAAGCCACATGTAACCATCATCAACAATACATATATTCTTTTCCTCATACCGAACGGATAATGGTTCAGCAACTTTAATTGTATGTAATAAAGTTATATAGCCCTTAAATTCTTTAGTATCAAAAAACGCTTGTGCATATTTTCTATCCAAGACACGTTTCCACTCTAAACGATTTCCATATTTTCTCTTCAGCATTTTCATCCTCCAAATCGAAAAATATTTATCTAATGATAATCTTCTAATTTTAGTATTTTCCATAAAACGGGTGTTTTCTTTTTCCACTAACTTACCCCGTTTGTTGAAGAGGAGGAAGGAATATCTTTATTGATGTATGAATTATCGATTATCTTAAAGTAAGGGAGTAATATTCCTAATAAAGATACAGTACAAATTATTGATCCTATTAAAAAGTACAATGGTCGTATTCCCCAAATTTCACTCAAAAAACTACCTGCGAGCACACCTAATGGCATAACACCTCTAATAATAAAAAGTCGGACAGAGGATACTTTACCCATTAATTCATTTGGCACAGTTTGCTGAAAAATAGTTATATTATGTACACCAAAAAATGCCATTGCTATTCCGGCAATTATCTCAGTAATTATGGCAAAAACGATACTATGGTTAAAACCTAAAGAAATAAATGTTAGGCCTCCTATAACTAATGCTCCCAACATTAAAACTCTACGACTTTTAATTTTAATTTTCCCGACTAACATCGAACCAACTACATAGCCTAGAGGAAAACTTGCCATAAAATATCCATACTCTACATAACTACCTGATAATTCATTTGTTATATAAGGAAGATTTACAACCATTGTGACCCCTACTCCAAATTGAACAAAGGCCAAAAAGATTCCTAACCAAACAATAACCGGTTGTTTAAAGAAATAAGATATTCCTTCAATAAATTGTTCCAGCCAAGAATTTCGTACGATTTGAAAACTTCTTGTCTCCTGAATAAAAAGCAAAAGTGTACCATAATAATTGGAGGATAAGGGATGGTAAAAAATACAATAGCCACATACTGCCCAGTGCCATCGTGGAATTTGTAAGTTGATATATAAGAACTGAGTTACAAAAAGTACCGAAAGCCCCTCCTAATTCAGAGATAACATTACCTATCCATACAATAAGAAACTGACGGTTCTTTAATAAATTGTTACTCATCCATCATCACCCCCTTTATAGTCATCATAAATCCATTTATTAGGTCAACTGGTCGCAAACATTGCATTGTAACATCGGTTTATCATTTTTCTTATACAGCTAACCTGCCCTTTAGTTACATAAAGAAAAAGCTGCCTTAAAGACAGCCCCGATTTTCAGCTAATGCACCTGTTAGTTCGATTCGCTTCTCGTATATTCCGAAATATCACAGAGTGGACATTCCAGAATATTGCTTTTCCTTTGCTAGAATAAAGTAAATTCCAAGAATAAAAGTAATTATTAAAATGACACAAATGACCCAAAACATTAAAGGATATTGATAATGTACAGTTACTGTTGTAAATCCTGACATCATATCTGTTGTTGTTATTGTATTCTTAACAGGATCATAAAGCATGTCCATAATTAAGTATGTAAGTAAAGATGAAAGAGTAAGAAAAATTCCTATCGCACGTTTCATCTTTTCACCTCCTAAACCGTTAAACTGTATACAAATTAACGAAATATAAACAAAATCCTATTCCACTAACCTGCCGCTGCGCCCCGTTATTTCAATACGAAGCTTTAGATTGGCACAAAAATTAATAATTTTACCATATAACAAAAGAATTTTTTATCATATTCAAAAGGCTGCCAAATGATGGCCTTCACCATCTTTTATAAATAACAAAAAGATGAGAGTATCATCGATTTCTATTAAAGAGGTACATTAGAGTTATTTATCTTTAGACTAATTTTTTTGAAAATTTTCATCCATAGAAAATAACAGGCAACGCCAATAACAGATCCTATGGTATTTAAAATTACATCATCAATATCCGAACTTCTTCCCCTACCTATTTCAAAAATGGAGCTTAAGATACTTTGTAAGAACTGTATAAATTCAATCCCAACGGTACAGAGAAAAGAATACCAAATAGCTTGCTTATAACTGTTTACCCATTTGAAATAGAGTAGAGTAAATGCAAATGGTGTAAGCATTAATGCATTTCCAACGATTTGGAATAATGGAGAAGGATTATTATGAAGAACTTCATAAATCCCTTTCATAGGTATTAAATTTATGGAGTGAACGAAGAATTTTAAGTTTTCCAATGCGAAATGTACGTTATCAAAAAAGAATAGATATTCAACCGTATTATGATACAATACGCAAACATACACAGAAAAACAAATCCCAATTAACCAATCAAATGCGTTTTGTAATTTTGTTCTTTTTAATAGGAAAAACATACAAGCTGTTATAATAGAAATATTTAGCAACACTTGCGGAATGAACAATAAGAAAAAATGAAAATCACTTAAATAATTTAAAAAATTTTCTCCGTAAAAGATAACGGGAACCCCTAATAATATGTATTTCTTCATATTTTATCTCCTTATATCAATCATCTTTTAAATTATAACAATGTTTACTTATATTTCTATAAATTCATATAATTAAGTAATACTTATCTACCCTGATTGTTTTAAGAAGGGTATTTTTTACGTGAATATAAATGTATGATAAGTATATTTATCACACATTCAGAAGGCCGCCAATTGGCGGCCTTCTTATGGCGCGAATGCACCCGTTAGTTGCAAAGTTAGAGTGGTTTAAATTGGCAAACTCATAGTAATTGTTCTGATGTTGAATCCTAACTTTTCATACAGTTTAATTGCTTGGTTTCCTGCAAATGCACTTAGACGGACCTCTGAATATCCATCTTGTTTCAGATAATCAATACCTGCTCTCATTAACATTTTGGATATTCCTTTGCCTCTAAATTCTTTTAAAACAAATAGTTCATAAATAAATCCATTTGTCTTATCTGTAAATTGATCTTTGTTTGTTCCTATTAAAATCCAACCCATTAATTTATCATTTTCTATTGCAATTAAGTAATAGTTTCCCTTCTCTAATAGTGGTTCAATAAGTTGTTCAATTTTTTGATTAGTGGGTCTTACTTCTCCTAACGTACCCTCAAATACAGCTTGTGAAGAAAGTAATAAAACACTTTTGAGTTCCAAATCATTTGGTTTTCTAATATCCATTGGTTGAGTACAATCCTTTCAAAATTCTTTTTAGGAAATTATTCCATTTAAATTCTGGTTTATATTCTTTTCGATACTAAAAAAGGAAATCCTTCGTCCACTAATCAGCCCTTTTAGTTACATAAAGAAAAAGCTGCCTTAAAGACAGCCCTGATTTTCAGCTAACGCACTCATTAATATAAGAATATCTATTTCTTTAATGGCATAAAGAAGGAAGGGGTTAACTCCATACTTTCAATTACAATAGCAGTTAATCCTTTATCTGATTTCGTTTCATGCCATTCATCTTTCTCCCAAAAAACAGCATCTCCAGACTCAACTTTAAAATATTCTTCTTTATCATTACGAACGTATCCTTCTCCTACTATTACTACCAATAGTTGAGGTACTACTGCTTGATGATACCCCACCACTCCGTTTTCTTCCAAGTGCATACATCCTATATTTGCTGCTTTATCTGTTTGAATAACACGAGACATAATAAAATTTGAATTAAACTTTGAAATCCTCTTACCGCTATCTTTACTAAATGTATAAAACTCCATTATGTCCCCCCAAAGAATTAGTATATATAACAAGTATTCAACCACGTTAAACGAAAATCCTTTAATTCTTATTCAACTAAACTATCCCGTTAGTTGTATTAGATCGTTGACAAAAACTGTGGAGTAAAGGTGATGGAGAAAATTATGAATTAAAAAAGGAAGAGTAGCATATCACTCTTCCTTTTCCTCAATTTTATTCTTATCTAACTTTAAAGAAATCTCTCTAAGTAAAGAGTTTCTTTCCTTTTGCGTTTTGATAAAGCTGATTAAAAACCAAGCAATAAATACTATTGGAATCAAATAAAACAGTAATCCAGCAAATGTCATAAAGTCAAACCAATTCATTTTTTACCTCTCCAATCCTCTATTGGAAATTATAGCATAACCACCTTAAATAAAAATGCAAGAAAAAAATTGATGAACAGTTCGAATACATTTACCAGTAGGCCTGACGGTAAACCTCGCACCAAGGGGCTATATCACATCCAGAACGTCAATAACTATCACCGAAGACTGAGCGTTTTAACGGTGTGGCGAACAAATATCTGAACAATTACCTTGCGTGGTTTCAAGTATTAGAAAGCATCCATCATCAGAGAAATGAAGTTACGGTGAATGATATGATAATAGAAGAGAATTTAATTCCAGATACAGAAACATATGATACACATAGGTTATCTCTATTAAAGGGTATTTCTTTAATCGAGCAGTTTAACTGAATAAGATATGATAAAATAATGTTAAAAAGAGGGAAATATAGAGGAATCAACATGACTATTTTTATGTATATTTTTGCTGTTTTTTCATTTTTAAGCTTCATATTTTTTTCATTTAAAAATAAAGAATTTTATCAAAATGAAGATTTCGATATAGGTTCTTCAGAAATTGTAGGGGAGATAATATTATATATAATTAATTTATTACCTTGGTATTTAATAAAGCTATTTATGATGCTACTTTGCTTGGGGTTGTGCATATTTTGTGCATGTTATTTTATTTATGCGTAATGAATTATTAAGTGTGTCATTTAAAGAAATTATGAACACGACTCTTATGGAACTGTTGAGTTGGGGAATTTACGGAGCATCTGGATTTGAGTCAATATTTTGGACACAAAAAAGTTAAATCTTAAGCTGTATTTCTAATTTGATCTTCAATGGCTTGCGGGGTTTGGTACCCCAAACTACTATGAATCCTTTTTCTGTTATACCAACCCTCAATAAATTGGAATATCGCTAATTTTGCTGTTTGATAGTCTTGATATTGTACATGGTTTACTTCTTCTTTTTTTAATATGGCATGAAAGGATTCAATGCAGGCATTATCATATGGGCACCCTTTCTGGCTAAAGGACTGCTTAATATGATGATTTTGGATATGTTGAGTAAACTCAGCACTGGTATATTGTGAGCCAAGATCTGTATGAAGAACTAAGCCCTCTGCGGGCTTTTGTGATGTGTGTGCGTGATTGAAAGCTTTTATAACCAGTTCAGTCGTCATAGAACGTGAAAAGGAATAGCCTACTATTTTCTTAGAATGAAGATCCAATACAGAAGCTAAATAACACCATCCGTCGTTTAATGTATGAATATACGTGATATCGGCTGCCCATTTCTCATTAATAGTATCGGTCGTAAAATCACGTTTGAGCAAATTCTCTAACTGTATAACCTTTTCTTTAGATGGATAAGGACGGTATTTTTTCTTAGTGATAGAACGGATTCCCATCTTGCTCATTAAGCGCTGGACACGCTTTAGACTTAGGCTAAATCCTTTGGTTAATAAGATTTCATGTATCTTGGGAGCACCATAGCGACGCTCGCTTTCTAGGTGAATGTGATGAATTTCTTTCGTTAGTTCTTTGTTTTCCTGTTCGCGATTTGATACGACAAGTTGAAGAGACTGATAATGGCTACTTCTTGAGATTTCTAATACTTCACATATTTTCTTTACGGGATATTGGTTCTTGTGTTCCACGATAAATTCGGTGAGATCTGTCTCGGTTACTTTTTGGCGAATATGGCCATAGCCTTTTTTAGGATTTCAACTTCCTGCTTTAACCGAAGGTTTTCCTTCTGTATCGCAGCCAATTCCTTCGGAGTCATGTTATCTTCCCCTAAACCAATAGGGGTAAATTCTTTAACCCACTTATAAATCGTTACGTCAGATACGCCATATTCGCCACTTAATTCTCTTACTGAGTTACCCGAGTGATAAAGATCTACAATTGTCTTCTTAAACTCATTATTATATTTTTTGCCTGTATGCTTACGTTCCAATCCGAACACATCCTCTCAAAAATCATTGTAAGGATTTAACTAAAATGTGTCCATGAAACTATACTAACTCCAATCTGTGGATTGGGAAAAAAATAGTTCGCTTTCAGCAGAACAATATATAAAAAAAGCCTTGCCTTTTATAGTGCCGGATATAAAATTTTAAAGGATGATTAGTGATCATCCTTATTTTTAACTCTGCTTCCTTATATCAAAAAGCCTTGCTCCATTAAATGGCCTGATTGTTGAATACAAGTCAACCACCGCTCTTCAATTAAACTTCCTCGATAATCCCATCAGAAAAAGCTGCCTTTAAAGACAGCTTTTGCTTTTCAGCTAACGCACCGGTAGTTCACTAAGAATCGCTATTTACATTGAAGGTAGATATATTTTCCATTCATTCCAAGCTTTAAGATAGTCATTTAAGTCATGTGGGTGAACCCTAATACAAACGCCTATACGTGTGTATAATTGAAAAGTAACTTCCTCCAAAAGCCTTTCTTTACTAAAATGGACATCTTGAGTCAATGATGAGAAAGATGACAACAGCGTCTCTACATTTAAATCGTCTGGAGACGAGCAAAAAGCATACGTAAAATCATAAATTTTCGGACCGATTAAGGGCATAGGGTCAATAACCCCATTTAATGTGTTGTCTTTATATACAAAATTATGAACACCAGCATCTCCATGAAGGTAATACTTCTCTTCTTGATGTTCGTATGTTTTCAACTTATTAACCAATAACTCTACTTTTTTATGATCCTCATTTGGTAATACATCTCCTATATCTTCTTGGGCGAATTTTAAACTTGTTAGATTGAAGTCCGCCCAAGAATTTCTATGTATCCCATTCACTCTTCCCCAGTTTTCTTCGTTTACTTTTTTGTATTTATTTAATAGTTCCTTAATTAAGATATTCATCCATTCTATTTTAGAACCTCGATTAAAATGTGTTTCTCCAGGAATGTAAGAGTATACTATAAATTCCTTTTTCTCGTCTGTATAAAGGACATTAGGCAACAAATTTACATCTTTATAAGTAAGGAGAAAAGTCTCTGTTGCGGCTATTAGTTCAGGTTTGTCCAGTTTAATTACATATTTTAGAATTTTGTTAATATGTAGAGTATATAGAATTCCATTTGTAGTACCACTTTTTAATTTCTTTATATCTATATCATCATTCTTTATTATCCCTTGGTTTATAAGACCATAAACAATCTCATTTATTTTCTCCATTTATTTAGCCCTCTCAATTAATTTTGATAAGTCTTTATACTATGTAAGTTCGCCCCTCTTATGAAACTAACCTGCCAATATATTTGCTTAAGAAAAGGAGCTGTTGATTAGCTCCTAGTATTGATGTAGAGCACCCAATAGGTCTATATATTTCATTGACCTTGCAACTACCAAATTTTTTAAGACTTTTGTGACATTATTTCTAATGTGCTATGGAAGTGAGGTTGACCGTGCGAGATGTCCAAAGAGTATGATTGAGACAAGCTTATCGTTTTATAATCGGTAAAGAAGCTTTCTAACTCACTTCTTGTAAAATAATGAAGAAACATATTTGAACTTTCATTATAAAACGTATGCTCTGCTAATTGCTCATACTTCTCTGGCGCTTTCTTTCTACTTGGTTCATTATCATCAAAGGCATTAATATATACCAACCCATTTTTAATCAGCCCATTTTTCACCTTTTCGATAATAATTTTAATATCCTCATCAGGAAAAAAATTAAGTACATTAGAAAGTATAATTAAAGAATATTTACTTGGTTCAATCTCAAAAGAAGCAATATCTTGAACTTTAGCGTTAATATTCAAATTTTGTTCTTTCGAAAGTTTCAAACACCGTTCTACTGCTGTTTCAGAAATATCGATACCCTCAACAGCAAATCCCTGTTTAGCGAAAAAAAGGGCATTCCGTCCTTCTCCCATACCTAAGTCTAATACCTCTCCGTTTTCAGGAAGCATTACAACATATTGAGATAAGATACTATTAGGATTGAATCCCCATAAACTATCAACATCTTTATATTCTTTCTCCCATATATTTTGTTTGATTTTTGGCACCCTGCATTTAACCTCCCCAAGCCATTTTAAAAACAGAATCACCTATATATTACCATAGATTATATAGTATCCCTTTTAACTATCTTGACCCGTTAGTTGCATAAAAAAAAAGCTGCCTTTTAAAGACAGCTCCGATTTTCATCTAACGTCCCCGTTAGTTGAGAATTTACTTACATTATCATTTAATTATTATCACAAGAAACATCACCAACAAGAAAACTATAGAAATCCATACCGTACATTTTATGAATATTTCCGCCCAGAATTTCTTTCGCAAACCATAGTGAAGGACAATGAAATTAAATAAGAGACTGACTATTCCATTAAGAATATTACCACCCGCGAACTGTAAAGCTATATTAGCCAATCTAGAAACGATAAATAAAATGACATATACCCTATCAATCTTTTCTTTTTTGTGGATTTCGTGTTGTAGTTGATACATTACGTTTCACCTCTTGGTTGTTTTATTAACTGAACCCATCTTTCATTATCCTGTCCCGTTGGTTCCATAAGAAAAAGCCGCCTTAAAGACAGATCAGATCTTCAGCTAACGCACCAGTAAGTTCAATAACAAATGAAATGTTGAAGTATGTTTAATAAATGGTTTGCCAAAACCTATCACTTTTCATATCTTCAACTACTTTTTTAAATGTTTTTATAGACATTTACTTAAAATTGGTATTCTAACAGTATTACGTTTTAGAAAATAACCCTCCCTTGTACTCGTCCCGATATATCTTAAATTCATTATCGGAAGTGATAATGATTTTATTGTTATTTATTAATGTGATCTCAAGAGGAAATATAGCAGATCTTTTATTAGAAAATAACCATCTCCTCCCAGATTGAGCCAATATAATAAATATTCCATTCTTTCTTTCACCCATGAAATTAAGGGATTTTCTACTTATTGGATCATTGTCACGCTCGGTCAAACCCACTTCATTTAATTTTTCACTTACACTTATTGTGTCCTCTACTATCAAACCTATCTCACTTATGTTTAAAATACTTTTAGCAGAAAAAGACTCGATACTATCTTTAGCAATTTCATATCTTGAAATAAATTCTACTATATTACCAGAAGGATCATAGAAATAAAGAGCATGGGCAGGTAAATGAGCAAAATCCGCTTCATCTACCCCATCTTCTACAAGTAAACTTACTCTTTCTTTTACCCATGATTTTGCTTCATAAAATTTGTTAGCTGGTATATTAAAAGCAAAGTGATAATAGGGGTCATCTTCTACTTCTTTTGTTGTAAATTCAATTTCACCTGTACCAACAGCCATTCGAAAGCTATTCTTATCCTCATTAATTAGAGAAAAGCCTAACGTATTAATGTAGAAATTTTTCATTTCTATTAAACTGTTTGTCTGTAAAACAATCGATTTAATTTCCATTAATCACAACACCTTCCTGGTCTATCTAATTATGTAGTAGGTCTTTTATAAAACGTATCTAGTTAAAACTTAATTATCCATTTAATCTGATATAGGCTAATACTATCCTGACCCGTTAGTTGAAGGTCTCTAACTAAATCAAGCCGCCAATTATTTAACTGTTTTCCAAATTGTCCATCTATCTTTTTCAACGATGTTACTATCAGTGGAAAATGATTCATCTATATAATCTATCAGTAACTTTAATTCTTTATTGTCTAATTCGTGTAAAATACTTCTTCCTGTTCTTTCACTTAAGTCTTTTAATAATTGTATTTTATCATCATACACTCTTCTAGTTTCCCACAACTTAACTTCCTGAATTTCTCGAAACCCAACTTTTTTAAGAGTTTCTATTACAATTTGACTAGTGTGTCTGCGATTAGTATCTTTTTCAATTAATTTGGGGAATAGTTCAAAGAAGTACCCTCTAATATGAGTATTATCACCACTTAATAAACAATCTTCAGGCGTACGGTCTTGAATAATATAATATCCTTTATGATTCAACACTCTATATGCCTCTTGGAAGCACTTTTGCAAATCATCAACATCTATATGATGTATTAATGCTCTTTGAAGCAATAAATTAAAACTATTAATTTCTAAACCCGTATGAAAGGCATTTCCTTGCTTAAAAGATATATTTTGATATTCTTTACAGTTTTCTCTTGCACCTTCTAGTATTGCCTCGGAAAAATCGACACCAGTAACAGAAGTTATTCCCATATCAGACAGTGCCTTGGAATAGATACCACCACCACAACCTATATCCAATGCATTCGAAATATTTTCAATTGGTACAAGGTCTTTTATAGCATTACTCCACGAATTATCGGCGTTTCGAGTTGTATAGGAATTGCGATTTTTCTCGTTATGAAAATCTATCCCCACCTAACATCCCTCATTTCACTTTTCGTTAATTTCGCCAAGATTATTTAAGTAAGATTGATAATCGACTAACATCGGTCACTACTATACTTTCTGCCTTCATTATATACTAAATATTTCCATTATTTAATTCCGAAGAAATTATAAACAATCATAAGTTTTTCATATGATACTATCTTTGAAAAAATTTGATTGTTCAATTAACCTGCCCTTTACTACCATAAATCCTGCTCACTTCCCTCCAATTATGGAATTCAACAATCGGATATATAGAATAGTAGATTATAAATCAATCAATATTACTTTCACTTTTCTTATTTTCAGCTTTATTATCAATAAACGGAATAATTTTTAAATACTAGAAAACCTTCTTATAGGTGCTATCGTCTATATATCTAGGAAAGGAAGTGTGAACTGTTTTGGAGGAGTTTGTGTTGAAATGGTCTCAATTGAAAGATAATGAAGCCCTATTTGATGAAATGATGTCCCTTTATGGTCAGGATATTCTGCAATTGGTCTATTCCTATGTAAAGGATCCGGTTGTTGCAGAGGACCTGACACAGGAGATTTTCATTAAATCTTATAAAGCTTTGCCTACATATAACCAACAATCTAATATACGGACATGGCTTTGGAAAATTGCCATTAACCATTGTAAGGATTATCGGAAAAGCTGGTACTTCCGAAACGTTTCGACTGCGGATAAAGAGCAGGAATGGTCTTCCACCGACAATGTGGAAGACCAGGTCATTCAGCAGGATGAAGATAGAAAGCTTGCTGATGCAGTCATGGCCCTGCCCATTCAGTATCGCGAGCTCATATATCTTCATTATTTTCAGGAAATGAAGCTCAAGGAGATATCCGAAATTACCGGGGTCAAACTCGGCACGGTGAAGACCCGTATGCGCCAGGCGAAAAAAAGGTTAAAAACCTATTGGGAGGAATCTACCGATGGAAGATAAATTAACACGCTTGAAATCGGCCATGAATAAGCATACATTTCCTGAATTGAAGTTTACGGAAAACCTTAAAAGGTCCATCCATTCTTCTATCAAAAATCAGGAGGCAAGCAAAGAAGACATCATGATTGCCATTTTCAGATCATTGGATAAGGAGAAAAGTGGTTATCAAATTAATGAAGTGCTCTACCAGAAAGGTATTCGGAACTTTGAAGGGAATGAAGGCTCCTTGTATGCCACCTTGCATGAGCTTGAGAAGGAAGGCTGGCTCCAGACTTTTTGGGAAACGGAAGAAAGGAAACTCTATTCCTTGGATGAACGTGCGAAAAAGTGGCTAAAGAAAAAGGAATCGAAAAGTGGTTCTGCCTCGGCTCTTTGGAGGACAGCGTTTGAAGGAGGAAGAAACGATTGAGAAGCAATCAATTCTTAGATGAGGTTTCGTCGTATATCCGATCAAAAGAAGCCAAGAAATATATAGAAGCTGAATTAAAGAACCATTTGACTCAAACAAAAATCGAATGGATCAAAAAAGGATATCAAGAGGATGAAGCAGAGGAAATGGCTGTCCGGAATATGGGTAATCCCTCTGATATTGGCATGAAGATGGACAAGCTGCACAGACCAAAAATTGATTGGAAGCTCATGAGCATGTTTCTGTTCATGTCAGTTGCCGGCCTGTTTTTATTTTCCTTCTTATTAAAGGGTGGTCATACCTTTTCCGTGCAGAAGCATGTATTTTCTGTAACAGGAAGTGTCATTTTCGCCTGCCTCCTACTTTTTTTCGATTATCGAAAATTGCAAAGATGGGGTTGGGTTTTCTTTATGATGGGATGCCTGATTCTTATTCAGTTCCAATATTCCCATGTATATGTGTTCGGGCGTCCTCAAATGAATATTATGGGTTTTATGTCGGTCGATTCTCTTATAGCTCTGCCAATTTTCCTGCTTGCCTGGGCCGGAATGCTGCAATCAAAGAAAATGAATGTTTATTTGGCAGCCTTTTTATACATTTGTTCGGTCTATTTGTTTATGAATACCATCAACGTACAGGCGGTGGGGCTGTATACATTGATGGTATCGGTAATGGTCTGGAGAAGTGGCCTAAGTAAAAAGAAAATCCTGATCACGGCCGGGGTCCTGCTTACTACATGTGTTTCCGTTCTACTAATCTCCTTGAAAAATATAAGGGCTTATCAATTTGAAAGGATTTTAGCCTTCGTTTCGCCTGAAAAATACAGTGAGACATCGGGGTATACTTATATGAAATTAGAAAGGCTAATTGCGGATGCCGGATGGTTTGGCCATGGTGGTTCCCTTGAAGCGTTTGATTTGTCTACTGATATGATGACGGATTTTATCTTTGTTACGATTACCTATACACTTGGTTGGGCTGGGTCTCTGCTCATTGGTTTGCTGTTTTTATGGATGATTTGGCGAATTTCCCATATATTCAAAACGGTGAAAGACCCTTTTGGAAAAATCCTGATTTCTGGCTGTTTTGCCATATTCACTGCACAGGTAACAATCAGCATCGGAATGTCTCTCGGCCTACTACCGATCATAAGCCTATCCCTTCCATTTATGAGCTATGGTGCATTATCAGCGATGATCAACGCCTTCTTGTTCGGTTTAATTTTGAGTGTGTATCACAAAAAAGACCTCATACGGATAAAGGCCTGAAGTTTTAGAATCCTAATCAACGATTATAGTAGCGTAATTGAGAAGAACCCATTTTGTAGATTGATTCAAGTGGGTTTCTTTTTAATAGTTTTTTATCTTATTAAGATGGTCAGAACTTAGATAATACTTGGTTAAGGTTATTCCATTGGTATATCAGAAGATTCATTTCAGCACCTGCGATTGTTATTTTTTCTGATTTAAGTAGGTTTGCATCATAATACTCATAGAAATAACGGGTATTATTATCTTCCAATACTTCAACAAATACTCTATTGAAACCAAGTGCTTGGAATTGAAGAAATAGCTGTTTCAATAGTTGCTTTCCAATTCCTTTTCCTTGATACTCTTCAAGGAGATAAATAGAAGTTAAATCACCAGATTTAGTGACATTATTATTTTCTCTTTTACCGCAATCGGCAAAGCCTACGATTTTTCCTTCATTATTTTCTGCTACAAAGACATAATTGCCTTCTTTAGAAATATTACGGTTCCACAAGTCAGTCCGCTGATCATATGATAATTTCTTTAAAAACTCATCGGGAATGATGTTTTTATAAGTAGACCTCCAACTATCAACGTGTACCTTCGCAATATCTATCGCATCCGCTAATGTTGCTTTTCTTATAAACATTGAATTTCACCTCTTATGAAAAAATAATAATTAACGTATATATTCCATTGCCTCACCATTATTCCTTCTCTTATTTATATTTAACGCTTTTAATCCATTGAATCTAACACATTTATTTCGTAAAACAATAAATAAATACAAAATAAAAAGCAATCCTCCCTTACAGAGAATTGCTTATACGATGAACGGATTAAAGAACATTACTCATACTCATCCGTTATCAACTCGAACTTTTCTGGTATGATTTTTTGAAGGGAATCTATCGTTGAAAAATGTTCATCCTTAGAGAACGCGGTAATAAAGTCCCCATCATGCCCCACCCAAAACAGGATGGAACTGTTAGTTAAATCCATGATTGGGGCATTGGCTAGCCTCTTCCCTTTAACTAATCCGGTTCGGTCTTTTTTAGTCCTTAATTCAGGATAAGGAGGCTCATATTCCCTTTCCTCCACTCTGAATAGATCCTCTTTTATTGACCATAATGACAAGTTCAACATGCCACCATTCCCGTACAGATAGGGATAATATTCTTTAAATTGTTGCGGCCTCCGTATAATTGCCTTTACAAAGAACGTGCCTTTACGACTTCCCTTCATATATTCGAACTCTATATCTTGCCTTTTAAACAGCTCTTCGTACTCTTCTTGTTGAAAATCATAGATTTCCGCAAGTGAATAAATAGGATAATAATCGGGGCTATCCATCCAGTTACAAAAAAGTTCATCATGATGATAATCACCATCCCAACAAGAAAAATACACGATATATTGAACCTCACCATTCAGCTCAAAAGGGTAAGTGGCTTCTTCCACCGGCACAGTTATGATTTCTTCGGGAGGGACGTAGCTTATTTCAACCTTCATTTCATTCACCTCTCTTAAAAACTTATTATATTACTACATGATACCGTTGGATTCACTGGCTTGCTTTGTTGAACGATTCTGTCCCAACAGTAATCTCCTTATTGAAGTGAATCACCGTTACTTAAAGAAGGCTTTTTTCGTTGGTATAAAAGCATCTACCATAGAAACATTGGAAGGATTTTACTCATTTAAATAGAAAGGTAGTTAAAAGTAAAACTTTTGGAGGTAAAATAACTTGAAAAAAACTATTCTTTTGGCAGTTTTCTTAATATCCATTTCTTCAATTCTTTTTGCTTGTCAATCGAAAGAGAGCACTATTGAAATCTCTGCAAATCCAGCTACTAAATCGGAAAATGATAAAAAACTATCAATTAACACTGGCTTTAAAAACATTAGCATCTCAAAAATAAAAGGTTTTAATGAAATCACCTTTGATGACAAAGAAACCTTAAAAGCCTTTCAGGACATCTTTTCAAGTGCAATAAGAGAACCTGGTATAGTTGATATCGCTGACCCCGAATTTTATTTGGATGTCGTTTATGATAAGGACAATCCACAAAATTTATTTTTGTGGATAGGCGAAAAAGGACAAAGAAGCACATTTATGAAAACAGAAGATACAAATACTATCTATACCGTTTCAAATGATATGACCGATAAGTTAATTGAGTTAGTAGAAGCTCGATTTAATTAAGACTTCGAACGAAGTCTTTTTTTTATGCACTTTTGTTCAACTTTAGTATTATTGGATTTTTGGCAGGCTGCCGTTCAGTTCAGCAATTTTGGGCAGAGTATAACCTTCTACCATTAGTTCAATGTACTTAACTCATCTTTCAGGATAACGAGAACCTAAAAATGGTGTATTTGTCATATTGTTAAAGTTTACTACAATCAAGAAAGCAACAATTTATGCGAAAACAGCCTTAAAGAAAGACATACCTAATGAATGAATCTCCAGTTATATAAAGGAGCAATGCCCCAATGCCAATGAAAAATATTCGCCAGAACCAATAACTACTTATAAAAGATACTGATAAAATATTGATTTCTTCTTCCTCCAGCTTCTGTATACCCTTATACAACCACTTGTACTGAAACAAACCAAGCCACAGAAAAATAACTCCCATTTCATCAAACTATGATTAAAGACATCTATACCACGTTTTCGGACTTAACTAAAGACGAGCCAATTAAACTATTCAACCTTTTAAAAGAAGGCTTAATTGATAAGATAATGAAGATGCTGATATGAAAGATGCATACACAACATTAGAGAAACCCGGTTTATAGAGGGATTAGCCTGCATTCATTGTGGAAGTGTGAAGGTAAAGCGAAATGGTCAAGTCATTGCTCTAAAGGCTGGAAATGGTCGTGTAAAAGCAGAAGAAATTGACGCAGTTATCGGTAGCTATATTGAACCGTCTTCTTTGTTATGCACAGGTACAGCCACGAACTATAAGAAATTCGCCAAAATCAAGGCACTTAAACACGAGCCAATAAACCTGAGCAAAGAGGGGTATGTCAAAAAAGGCATCTACCATTTGCAAAACGTCAATAACTATCATAAACGTCTAAAAGGCTGGATGGATAGGTTCCAAGGAGTGGCTACAAAGTATTTGGATAATTATCTTTACTGGTTCAGCTTCCTTCAGCAAAGTAAGAAGTTGGCTGAAAAGGAGCAGATAAACCAAATGCTCCTCTATGCCTGTCTAAATTCAAATAGAATTACCGTCAATTTCTTACGTGAGGTATAAAAAACAGCCATTCCTATGTTGGAACGACTGTATTTCTTATTCAGTTAAAGCTAACCGTTAGCTTAACAAATATAATCAAAACTTTTAGGCTACTTTGCTCTCTGTTCCGTTTAGAATTCTCTTTATATTTTCTCGATGAAGAATGATTATTGATACGCTTATTAGTAGAGAAAGTCCTATGATAACTTTATCTTCAAATATTAGACTGTAAATAAATAATGTTATACCAGCCAACATTGAACTTAGTGATACATACTTAGTAAATAACAAAGTTAGTACAAATAAAACAAAACCAACCAAAACACCTAAAGGTGTCAAAAATAAAAAAACTCCTGTTGCTGTCGCAACAGCTTTTCCACCTTTAAAATTAGCAAATACAGAAAATATGTGTCCTAATATAGCCAATAAACCACAAGCAATAGGGTTAATCGTAGAACTGAGTATTAGTGGAAGTAAACAAGCAAGTGTACCTTTTAATATATCAGCAATTGCAACAATTACTCCTGCTTTTATACCTAACACTCTATAAGCATTAGTTGCTCCAAGATTTCCACTACCGTAATCACGAATATTTTTCTTATAAAACATTTTACCAACTATTAAAGCAAATGAAATAGAGCCTATTAAATAACTTAAAATCAGAGTTAAAATGTTCAAGGTAGTATTTATCTCCTCACTTAGTTTGTTATTTTAAGTATTTTTATTTTCTGTATATTTTTTCCTGCAAACCTTCTTGCGTTAAACTGAGTCGTTAGCTGAATAAGTCTCTCTTTTTATAATACCATAAAAGGTAAATTATCCCTTGTTATAATTTAAAGCAACAATCTTTACGAAAAGAGTCTATTTTAAAGATTTAATACTACACAAAAAAATGAGCTGGAAAATGTATCTCCAAGCTCATCGTATTCTGATTTCCGTATAGCCCCCGTTGGTTTAAGCACAACTCTTCACAAACTTTCTCCAATAAGAATTCGCCAGAAAAGGACATTAATCCTTCCCAGATCAATGTCCACAATAGTCGGAGTGTAATTATTGTAAAACCATCCATAATGGATATATAAATGTATTTTCTAATAATCTAGTTGTCTTAAGCTCAACAATAAACCATCATCCGAAATCTTTTTCACTTTATATAAATTCAATTTCTTATCTATTTCTTTATCCATTTTCTCTGCATTACTGAATAAATTTCTCACTGCATCTAAAGCATAAATAAGAATCGATATGACACCACCTCCACCTAACTCAACACCGAGACGTTCATTCTCTGATAAATGTGTATCCATTATCTTTTTGACTTCTTTGAAGTAATCTCCTTTAATGAGGATATAAGGAGATTTCGCCTCTAGTCCTGCTAATAATTCATTTGGATTACGAACTTCATACGTTTCAAAAAAATTCATACTACCACTCCTAGTTTCCGTGCAATAACATATCTCATCCTCTTTGGAGAATATAAAAATCATCCTTTTAATATCCCACACTTTACGACTATCCTTATCTCAAGAAAATAGGAATAAAAGTCCTCTTGGAGAGTGTTAAGCCCAAAAGTTTAACTTTTGGGCTTACCCTTTCTACGAATTCATTATGATTCAGGTTAATATTTTTATGGTTTTACAAAGACGGTTTTAATAGATGTGTAAAACTCTTTTGCCGCTTCTCCTTGCTCACGGGAATGGGAGCTGGATTGCTTCATTCCCCCGAATGGGGCTTGCAGTTCAACTCCGGCAGATTCAGCGTTAATGCGTACGAGTCCAGCATCCATCTCATTAATGAAGGAAAGCATGTGACCGATATTTTTAGTGAAAATAGAAGCACTCAGTCCGAATTTCACGTCGTTTGCCAGGTGTACGGCTTCTTCCAACGTCTCCACTTTAATTAGGGCAAGCACGGGTCCGAAAATTTCCTCTTGGGCAATGGTCATGCTGTTACTAACGTTATCAAAGACAGTCGGTTCCATGAAGAATCCATCGGCTAATTCCCCATCCTCTATACGTTTACCGCCATGAATCAATGTTGCGCCCTCTTCTATACCTTTCTCCACATACGAAAGGACGGTATTAAGCTGATTCTCACTTGCACATGGTCCCATCCATACATCATCTTTCATGCCGTTTCCAACTTTTATGTCCTTTATCTTTTCAATCAGTTTATGTTTAAACTCCTCATACACTTCACTTTGTATGATTACCCGGCTTGTAGCTGTACATTTCTGTCCCGTGGATCGGAGACCCCCGCTAATCGTTGCTTCCACAGCCTGTGTTAAGTCGGCGTCATTGGCCACGATAACAGGGTTCTTCCCGCCCATTTCCAACTGATATTTGGCACCACGCTTGAGAGCTCCTAATCCAATCGTTTTACCGACTGAGTCAGATCCCGTGAATGAAATGGCTTGAATGTCCGGATGATCGGTAATCGCCTGACCAATGACAGACCCCGGTCCTGTTACCATATTGATCGTACCGACCGGAAGCCCGGCCTCGTCAAAACACTCCAGTACTTTGGCTGCGGTTACCGCGGCTTCTTGAGCTGGTTTCAGGATCACGGCATTTCCATAGATAAGTGCCGGCGCCATTTTCCAGATGGGGATGGCCACAGGGAAATTCCAAGGTGTGATGACCCCTACAACGCCAAGGGGAACACGAGTGGTGAACATCAGGGCTTCGGAATCCGAAGGAGGAATCACATCTCCTACTTTCCTCATTCCCTCTCCTGCATAATAACGGAGGATAGCGACACCTCTAGCTGTTTCCCCTTTCGCTTCGGGAAACGTTTTTCCCATTTCACGCGTCATCGTTTCGGCAATCTCATCCATACGTCGCTCAATTGCGTTCGCTACCTTATACAAATACTCACCACGAGCAGCACCGGATAATTTCCTCCAGTACACTTGTGCCTCTTTCGCAGCAAGAACCGCATCATCCAAATCTTCTTTCCCTGATTGTTGTACATAGCCGACGACTTCATGACGATTGGCAGGATTAATACTCGTATCGACCTTTTGAATAGAAGCAGGTACCCATTTACCATTGATATAGTTCAAATACGTTTTTTCTTCAGTTTTAATGTTCATCTTACATACCCCCATATTCTTGTAATGGTTAATTTCACGAATAATTAGATAATTACGATTGAACCAGTATTCTACTACAAAATGAATACACAATCTGATTTGCTTAAACTAAAATGTTATTCGGTAACTTTACCCTATTTTTCAAAACACCAATGCCAGAGATTTCAATTTCAATCTGATCGCCATCCAATAGAGTGAAGTCATTATCTGGAATGATGCACGTACCCGTCAACAATACGGTCCCGTCAAAAATTTCATTATCACGAGTGAGGAACGAAACTAATTCATGATATTTTCTTTTTAACTGACTGGTATTCGCTTGTCCCTCTACTTTAAGCTCACCATTCCGGTAGATTCTACAAGTGATGTCAAAGTCATAAGGATCATTCACGGACTCGGCAAGGAGAATGGCTGGACCGATGGAACATGAATTTTTCCATATTTTCGCTTGTGGTAGATAAAGAGGATTCTCCCCTTCGATGTCACGACAGCTCATATCATTCCCAATCGTATATCCAAGAATCTCGCCACCCCGATTGATAACAAGGCCTAGTTCGGGCTCGGGAATTTGCCAATTGGAATCACTGCGTAAATAGACTTCCTGCCCAGGACCAACTGTGCGAGCAGCCGTTGACTTAAAGAAAATCTCCGGACGTTCCGCTTCATAGATCTTGTCATAGAAAGTGGTCGCATCAAGCTTTCCAGCTGTCGCTTCATAGTTACGGGCATCAAGACTACGTTCATAGGTAACGCCAGACGCCCATACTTCTTCCGCTACAATAGGAACGAGTAACGATAAATCTTCTAAAGAGTTTTGAATAGGCATGGATTTAGAAAGGAAATTCTCTATGAAAGAGAGTGGGGACACGTTTTGTTCGTTTGCCTCTTGGATTAATTCAATCAATCCTTCTTGAGGAAGGGGGTATACTTCCCCTTCATTGGTAACAGCTGCTAGCGTTGCTTTTGAATGTTCATCGATATATCGGATAATACGCATGGAATAGCCTCCTTTTGTTTTATAATATAAAACACAGTTTTTATATATAGACAATAGAGGAGGGAACCACTCTATGAAATTGGTATCCCATTCCCCATTTGTTCTGATAATTCATAAGTTGCCTGTTTCAGTTGTTCAACGAAAACGTCTAGCTGGGCGTCATCTATACGACCAACCAGTGTCGAAAGGCTAATCGCTGCAATCACTTTGTTCTCATGATTTCGAATGGGTGCTGCAATACAGCGAACACCAGGCTCGTTTTCCTGATTATCGATGGCGTACCCTTGAGATCGAACCTCTTGTAACTCACGCATGAAATGATCTTCATCTACAATGGTGAACTCCGTTTGCTTTAAATAGCTATATTCATGGAGAATCTTTTTTATTTCTTCCGGATCTTTAAATGCGATTAACGCTTTACCAACCGCGGAGCAGTGAAGTGGAATTCGTTTTCCTATTTTTGAATAAAGAATAACAGCCATAGGTCCTTCCACTTTATCAATATAGACCCCTTCTTTGCCGTCCAGGATAACCAAGTGGGCCGTCTGTCCGGTTTTCACCGATAAATCCATTAAGTATTTTTTTGATAAATCCCTGACGTCCAAAGATTGGATGACATAGTTCCCTCTTTCAAAAAGCTTCATTCCCAATCCATACTTCCCATTTTCAGGGTTTTGACTGATATAGCCATGATTTAAAAGCGTTTTCAATAAAGAATGGATGGTACTTTTGTGAAGCCCTAATTGATTGCTGATATCTGTTATCTTCAATTCTGTTGTATGTTCGTCAAACAAATCGAGAATGCGAAGAGCTCGATCCACTGATTGAATAACAGGCATGAATGTCACCTACTTGTTTTAAATTATGAAACTTGGATTTACAATAACAAAATTTTCCCACAATTCAATATAATACTAGTTTTTTTAAAATGTCAAGGCACATGATTTACTACAAAATGAACCTATCGGGATAGAACTTTTTTTAGATTCACCCTCCCCTTTTTACTTTCATTTAGAAAACGAATTAGTATCCGGATAAAATTTCTTCTGAAAATCATGATACCTTATCGATAATTCGCACTATAAAATGGATTGACTTTCATGTAAATATATGGTTATTTTAGATTACAACTTAAGTTCTTTATAGATGAACGTTGTTTTATAATGTAAAACAAAAGGGGGGTTTACCGAGAACTTCATAGATAGATATAGTTCTTAGGTTTAAATGTGACTGAATATTTCGTTATTAATAGACCATGAAATAGAAAATCTGATTACGGAGGTAAAAACATGTCATTTCAATCGATATTTGGCGAAGAAGATGTCTCTCTATACAAAATTCAAACGCATGCAAAAGGGGCAGATGGTTCCCTCCCGCTCACCCCAAACATGTTGTTGGAATCACCCAGCGGTGACCTTTTTGGATTATCTCAGAATGTTGGAATGGGTTGGTCCGCTTCAAACCTCCTTGGAAAACAAGTCCTCATCCTCGGTACACAAGGGGGCATTAGGGATCATGATGGTTCGCCCATTGCATTAGGCTATCATACTGGCCATTGGGAAATCGGGTTATTAATGAAGGCGTCAGCCGAAGAGATCAGTAAACAAGGGGGCGTCCCTTTTGCAGGATTCGTAAGCGATCCCTGTGATGGCCGTACACAAGGTACGACTGGCATGTTCGATTCGCTTCCATATCGAAACGACGCAGCCATCGTTTACCGGAGATTAATACGCTCGTTGCCTACGCGCCGGGCAGTTATTGGGGTCGCTACATGTGATAAAGGCCTTCCAGCCATGATGGTCGCACTAGCTTCCATGCACGATTTGCCGACTGTCATCGTTCCTGGAGGCGTGACGCTTCCACCTACCGATGGAGAAGACGCAGGCAAGATTCAAACCATCGGGGCAAGATACGCAAATAACGAAATCACGTTACAAGAAGCTGCCGATCTAGGATGTCGTGCATGCGCTACACCAGGGGGCGGTTGTCAATTCCTTGGTACAGCTGGTACCTCCCAAGTCGTGGCAGAGGCCCTTGGAATGGCATTACCTCATTCTGCACTAGCCCCTTCAGGTCAACCAGTATGGGTGGAGATGGCGAAGCAATCAGCACGTGCAGCTTTAGTAATGGAGCAGAAAAAGATATCCACCAAGGATATTCTTACGGATAAAGCAATCGAAAACGCGATGGTGATTCACGCAGCTTTCGGAGGTTCAACGAACTTATTGCTTCATATCCCGGCCATTGCCCATGCAGCCAAATGCAAGTTACCAACCGTTGAAGACTGGACCAGGATCAACAAGAAAGTCCCTCGCCTAGTCGACGTACTGCCAAATGGTCCAACTGGCCATACAACCGTAAAGGTATTCCTGGCAGGTGGGGTCCCGGAAGTGATGCTTCACTTAAGAAGATTAGGAGTCTTGCATGAAGATGTACTAACCGTTACCGGAGAAACCCTTGGTGCCAATCTCGATTGGTGGGAACAATCGGAAAGACGCACACTGATGAAAAAACAATTGATGGAAAATGACGGTATCAATCCTGATGATATTATCATGGACCCCGTCACCGCAAAAGAAAAGGGTCTAACTTCGACGGTTACATTCCCAAAAGGAAACATTGCTCCTGAAGGATCCGTCATTAAATCGACTTCCATTGATTCATCTGTTGTGGGAGAAGACGGAGTATATCGCCACACCGGAATAGCTAAAGTGTTCACGTCAGAAAAGTCAGCGATTAAAGCCATCAAAACGGGAGGCATCCAGGCAGGAGATATCATGGTGGTCATGGGCGGTGGTCCATCGGGAACCGGCATGGAGGAAACCTATCAACTTACCTCGGCCTTAAAACATCTCTCTTACGGAAAACATGTCTCCTTACTTACTGATGCACGCTTCTCAGGAGTTTCTACTGGCGCATGCATTGGACATATTGGACCAGAGGCCTTGGCTGGCGGAGCCATTGGAAAATTGCGTGACGGAGATCTCATTGAAATCATTGTGGATCGGATCCAATTGGCCGGTTCGGTCAATTTCGTCGGCACGGAGAATAAGAGACTTCCTTTAGAAGAAGCAACGGCAGTCTTGGAAGGACGTGATTCTCATCCGGACCTTAGACCGGATCCTAAACTTCCAGATGATACTCGTTTATGGGCGGCCCTTCAAGCAGTAAGTGGCGGAACTTGGCGCGGGAATATCTATGATACCGATCGAATCATTGAAGTGCTACAAGCCGGAGTTAAAGCATTAGGTGAAGAAAAACCGCTCGTCCAAAATTAATGAGTGTACTTCCCAATCTGGGAATCGATTATGAGCATGAGATTTTTTTGGAATTTAATGTAAGCGTTTTCTATCTTTTTCAAAAAACCACAACTCATACCTAGTAAACAAGACAGCATAAGCCAACCTAGAGTCTATTTCAGTGAGTGAAGCAAACGGAAATAATTCAATTATTTTATAGGGGGTTTATTATGCCATTACTTATCGTAGCGTTTGGTATTATCTTGTTGCTCATTCTGATTACTGGATTCAAGTTAAATACATTCGTTTCATTGATTGTAGTATCTTTCGTCGTCTCTTTAGCACTAGGGACGCCTTTAAAGGATATCGTAACAACCATTGAAGGCGGATTAGGCGGTACACTTGGTCACATCGCTTTAATCTTTGGGCTTGGAGCCATGCTCGGTAGGTTAATTGCTGATGCAGGAGGAGCCCAGCGAATTGCCATGACCTTGATTAACAAATTTGGCGAAGATAAGATTCAATGGGCTGTTGTGGTTGCTTCTTTTATCGTCGGGATCGCCCTCTTCTTTGAAGTAGGATTGGTGTTATTAATTCCGATTGTATTCACCATGGCCAAAGAACTGAAAGTATCGATTCTGCACCTAGGTATTCCCATGGCTGCAGCCCTGTTAGCCACACATAGTTTCTTACCCCCACATCCAGGGCCAACCGTCATAGCCGGTGAATATGGTGCAGATATTGGATTGGTTTTACTTTATGGAATCATTGTTGCCATACCAACCGTCATCCTTGCAGGTCCCCTCTATACGAAGTTCGCTAAAAAAATTGTACCGGATGCATTCAAGAAAACGGGGAATATCGCTTCTTTAGGCGAACAAAAAACATTCAAGCTGGAAGAAACACCTGGTTTCGGAATAAGTGTCTTGACTGCCATGTTCCCTGTTATATTAATGGCCATCGCTACCATCCTTGATATGGTTCAAAAATCAGTAGGATTTGAAGATAATACCTTAATAGAAATCGTTCGTCTGATAGGAAACGCTTCGACGGCCATGTTATTATCTTTATTCCTTGCCTTCTATACAATGGGAATCGCAAGAAAGACTCCAATCAAAGATGTCATGGCTTCCTGTACCTCGTCCATTGCCGCAATCGGGATGATGCTTCTAATCATTGGCGGAGGCGGTGCGTTCAAGCAAGTACTCATCACAGGGGGAGTTGGAGATTACGTAGCCGAATTATTCAAAGGCAGTGCCATGTCGCCGATCATCCTTGCCTGGTTAGTTGCGGCAATCTTACGGGTTTCCCTAGGATCAGCCACAGTGGCCGCTATCTCCACTGCAGGATTAGTTATCCCGATCTTGGCACAATACGACGTGAACCTAGCCTTGGTAACACTCGCAACTGGAGCCGGCAGTGCGATCTGCTCCCATGTGAATGACGCAGGATTCTGGATGATTAAAGAATACTTTGGATTAAGCATGAAAGAAACATTCTCCACATGGACCGTATTATCCACCATCGCTTCCATATCAGGATTAGGATTCATTTTATTATTAAATACGTCCTTCACTCTCGCAGGAATCATCATTGTTATCATTATAATCGGAGCCACCTATTTCAGTATGATGGACCGATCGAAGGACAAACGAAACACAATCGGTATATAAAGAGTTAAATAGTTACTACTATAGGAAAAAAGAGAAGTGGATATTCTACTAGTGTGTAGAGGGATCCACTTCTCTTTTATTTTTTATTCCTCATCTAATAAGTAAAAGCCACTCAATTATTATTAGAATGGCTAATGAACCGGACTTTTTTGGATTATTTCATGTCATCATTAAGGCAGTCGCTTTATATACGGGCCGTTTAAAGATAGTTCGATGAGCGTCTTGGCCATATCGATTGCCGAAGATTCATAATTGGTTTTAATCCACCATCTCACACTTTCCAAGTAGGCCCCTGCAACATAAGCAACGATAAGCTCCTCATTTACATTAATTAAATATGGACGAGTTTGCGAAAAATAAATCCCGTCTCTTACATATTCTTTTAACATATCCTGAATACCGTTGATAAATAATGCATCAGGTTGATAAATTAGCAACGTCTCATATGCAATGTGATTTTTTTGAATATGCTCAAAAAGCAAAATTAAGTTCTCTGGCATATCATCTTTAGCTATGACATTAAGTGGCTTTGGATTTTGAATGGTTAAAGCTTCTTTTAATTCCATAAGCAGCTTTTCTATTAAATCCTTACGCAACTCATATATATCCTTATATAGTTTATAAAAAGTCGGTCTTGTTACCTCTGCTTTTTGGCATACTTGCTGAATGGATAATTGGTCATGTCCCTCAATTATCAATGACAAATATGCTTCATGTAATTTTTCTTTTGATCTCACCTGTCGCGGATCTAGTTTCATTATTATCACCTACTGCCTAATAGTAGCATGAAAAGCGTAAGTGTATAAATATTATTACAATGAAGTCCATCCACCATCAATGACTAATTCCGCACCAGTCATGAAACGCGATTCATCGGATGCTAAGAAAAGCACACCGTTTGCTACGTCTTCAGGTTCACCCATATAAGGTAATTGTGTATGCATTGAATAGAATGGCATACCTGCTTCCATCGTGTGAGCAGTCATTGGTGTTACGATAATACCCGGGTGTACAGAGTTTACACGAATTTTATCTTTTCCATATTCTACTGCCGCTGATTTTGATAATGCTCGTAAAGCACCTTTAGCAGCTGTATAGGGGCTTGAACCAGCCATTCCTACAATACCACCGATTGATGAGATATTAATTACAGAGCCACCGCCTGCTTTTTGCATTTCAGGAATCGCATACTTCATGCCTAGAACACATCCATTTAAGTTGATGTCCATTACCCAATTCCATTCAGACATCTCCATCGTTGCGAAGTTTTTGTTAGTAGCAACACCTGCATTGTTTACTAATACGTCAACTTTACCATATGTATCAACGGCTTTTGCAACAACAGCTTTCCATTCTTCTTCAGATGTCACATCATGCTTCATCGCCAATATATCACCACCTGCTGCTTTAATCTCTTCAGCAATCTCCATTAGCTTTTCTTCATTTACATCAGTCGCTACAACCTTTGCACCTTCTCTTGCGAATATTTTCGCTTCAGCTGCACCCATACCGTTTGCTGCACCTGTAATAATCGCTACTTTATCTTGTAATCTCATGTATCTCTCTCCCTTTAATATAATGCGTTACCGTCAACATTAACAAATTACGATTCATATGAAGCCAATTGCCTGTTGCACTTACTAAAATATTCATTCACCAAATGATTCAATAGCTGTGCCCAGTATGGTTTGCCAATCTGTAATGGAAATACGCACCACATGATACGGCAATTGCTTGACCACCACGCACCTAGAATTTCAAGATACAAAATAACCGTGCCGCTTCTGCACCTTGTCCGCATGCTTCACCTGTAAGAATTATTATGTCTTTTAGTCGCTGGTTTATGACCCCCTCTAAATAATCTTTTAATTTACAAAGTGTAAATAAGTTCGTATAATAAGATAGCAAAACAATTATTTGAATGCAATTATAATGACTTCTTCATAAAAAAATTTAATGAGGTGCTTATTAATGAATCGTTTAAAAGACAAAGTAGCCATCGTAACTGGCGCTGCATCTGGTATGGGAGAAGCAACTGTAAAGCTATTTGCTGCTCAGGGCGCAAAAGTTGTAGCTGCAGACATTAACGTCGCTGGATTAGAGCGAGTAGTTGCTGAAGTAAAAGCTACAGGCGGAGAAATCGTAGCAAAACAAGTTGATATCGGTAATGAAGAAATGATCAAAGACATGATTCAAACTGCTGTTGATACCTACGGCCGTCTAGACATTTTACACAACAATGCTGCACGCTTAGACTTCCAAAATGATGTGAATGTTCGTGATATGGACATATTCGAATGGGATGAAACAATGCGTTACAACTTAAAATCAGTGATGCTTGGTACAAAATATGCCATTCCTGTCATGCTTGAAAATGGTGGTGGCTCAATCATCAATACAACTTCCATGGGTGGGCAAGTTGGTGAAATGACAAAATCCGCTTATGCTGCTGCAAAAGCGGGGGTTATCTCTTTAACTCGCTCAACAGCTGTACAATTCGGTAAACAAGGCATCCGTTGTAATGCCATTTCACCAGGTATGGTTTTGCCAAAAGACAAAATCGACAATGCACCTGAAGGTTTAGCTGCTTTAATTGAAATATACAAAGACGTCAAGTTATTAGACCGTATCGGTGATCCGATGGATATTGCAAACTTAGCTCTATTCTTAGCAAGCGACGAGTCTTCTTTCATTACCGGTCAAACTATCAATTCTGACGGAGGTATGCTTGCACAAAATCCGACTGTAAATGCTGTGAAGAATGCTAATTTAAGTTGGTAACATCTTCAATACTTATGTAAAAAAGCTTACTCAAATTAATTTGAGTAAGCTTTTTAAATTTTTAATTTGCAGTCATCTAAAATACGCATAGTTATAATACATAGAAGTTGAAGTTATATCACTGTTAATCGTAATCCACCATGCTACATACAGCTTATTAAATCAAACCCATTTTACAAAGCTTTACGATGGCTTCTACACGATTTTGTGCCTGCATTTTTTTTATCGCTGATTTTATATACTGATTCACTGTTACATCACTTATTTGAATGGAAGAAGCTATTTCTTTCGTACTATCCCCTAATGCTACATACTGCATCACTTCAAGTTCACGTTTGCTTAAAGGACACACGTCTAAGGATTGATCTTGCATTACGAAGAGCTCCCCTGTTAAACGACCGAATAATGTAAACGCTTCCAATAAAGTGTTTGAAATTTGAAAGTTTTTATCAAACTCGTCTCCACATATATAGCCTAGTGATACGTTTCCATGAAAGATAGGAACGACGATAAATTGCTCAGACCCTTTGTTTGAAATGTATTTGCTAGGCATTACTTTTAAATAGTCGATCCCTTTTACATAAAGAGCACGACGTTCTTGCAAAGCTTGCATAATAATGGGTACGTTTCGGAGGTCCTCTGCATAATGCGTAATAAATTTATAATCATTCAATTTAATTGCAATAATACCTTCCCCTATATGGCCAATTGGAGAATAACGAAGTAAATATGCACTTTTTACGGGAAAACTCTGCAAGTATAATTCTAGTAATTTTATAAAAATTTCTTCTTGTGACCGAATGCTACGTAGCGATAATATGTTTTTTAAAAAGGTAGTAGATAATTGCAAATTCATTCCCCCTTATTGAATATAGATTACCCCAATCTAGAGGAATTTTCAATTTTCTGTATTTGTATTAAAATTTAAACATAAAGGAGGTTAATAATGCAAAATAAACAAGTAGATGCAGTCGTTGTAGGTGCAGGATTTGCTGGAATTTACATGCTTCATAAACTTCGCGAATTAAACTTAAATGCTATCGTATATGAGGCTGGTGCAGAAGTTGGAGGTGTATGGTACTGGAATTTGTATCCGGGTGCAAAATGTGATATTGATAGTATTTATTATTGTTACACCTTCTCCGAAGAGTTGTATAAAAAGTGGAATTGGACTTCTAAATACCCAATGCAGCGAGAAATATTAAACTACTTAAACTTTGTAACAGATGAGTTAGATCTAAGAAGAGATATCCAATTCAATACGCAAGTTGTAAGCGCAACATTCGATGAGCAACAGAACGTTTGGGATGTACGACTAAAAAATGGAGAAGTCGTAACGACGAAATATTTCATTTCCGCAGTTGGATGTTTATCAGCAACAAATTTACCTAAAATTGAAGGAATAAATCAGTTCAAAGGTACAGCTTATCATACCGGAAAATGGCCGAAAAACTCTGTCGACCTTACTAATAAAAGAGTAGGTATCATTGGAACAGGCTCTAGTGGTGTACAACTAATTCCTGAGGTAGCAAAAGTTGCAGCACAATTGACTGTGTTTCAACGTACAGCACAATACGTTTTACCAGCAAATAATCATGAATACACAGATCAGTTTATTGAGGAATCGAAAGACAACTACGAAGCAACCCGCAAATTATTACACCTTTCCCCATCCGGTAGCGCTATAACGGTTCGAAATATATCCGCATTTGAGGATTCACCTGAAAAACGTGAAGCTGTATTTGAAGAATCTTGGAAAACAGGTGGTTTTAATATGACGACCACATATAATGACTTAATGGTCAATGAACAAGCGAATTCATTTGTGTCAGATTTCATACGCAACAAAATTAAGACGATTGTTCAAGACACTGAAATAGCCGAATCATTATTACCAAATTACATGTATGGTGTTAAACGCTTAACTTTGGGGACGAATTATTATGAAACGTATAATCGCTCGAACGTCCGTTTAGTCAATTTACGTAAAACGCCAATTGAAAGAATTACCGCACATGGTATTCAAACGACGACCGCAGAAATACCATTAGATGTCATTATTTACGCAACAGGCTATGACGGTATGACCGGACCGTTGCTAAGAATGGATATTAAAGGACGACAAGGCATATCATTAAATGAAAAATGGGAAAATGGCGGTAGGGTTCGAACATTTCTCGGTATAGCCACAAATGATTTCCCGAATTTCTTTATGATTACAGGTCCAGAAAGCCCATCAGTTATTGTCGTGATGCCGACTGCTATCGAGCAGCATGTAGATTGGATAAGCAATTGTATCAAATATATAGAAAATCATGACATTGATGCGATTGAACCATCGAAAGCTGCTGAAGAAGCGTGGAGCAAACATAATCGTGAAGTAGCAGAAATGACACTGTATACAAAAGGTGACTCATGGTACACCGGTTCCAATATTGAAGGAAAACCGCGTAGTTTTCTTATTTATTTAGGTGGCTTTGATCATTACCGTGCGAAATGCGATGCAGTTGCTGCTGCGAATTATGCTGAATTTCAGTTGTATTCATCTATTCCAGAAAATTAAAGGAGTGTAACGACATGATACTACACGAGAAAGTAGCGATAATTACAGGTGCGGCACAAGGTATCGGTAAAGCCACAGCACTCTTATTTGTAGAGCATGGAGCAAAAGTAGTTATAGCTGATATTCAAATTGAAAAGGCAAACAAAACAGTAAATGAAATTATCGCAAACGGTGGAAAAGCGATAGCGTTAAAAGTTGATATTACATCGGCGAATGATGTTGAGCTTTTATTTCAACAAACGTTAGAAGCTTATGGAAAAGTTGATATTGTTGTTAATAATGCAGGCTTCATGGACGATTTTTCTCCTATAGGCGATATTCAAGATGATTATTGGGCTAAAATCATCGACATTAATTTAACGGGCACAATGCGGATGTGTCGCGCAGCAGTTCAATCATTTTTACCACAACAGCATGGCGTCATAATTAACTTAACCTCAGTGGCAGGCATGAGCGGTGCACGTGCAGGCGTAGCATACACTGCAGCCAAACATGGCATCATAGGTTTGACAAAAAATACGGCATTTATGTATGCAGATCAAGGGCTTCGGTGTAACGCAATAGCTCCTGGTGGAGTTAATACAGAAATGGGGACTGTGTTTAAAAAGCCAAATGAGTTAGGCCAACTTAAAGTGGGTTCAGGAGCTATGAACGCACCCAAGTTAGCAGAGCCAACCCATATTGCGAACGTCATATTGTTAGTGGCGAGTGAGCAGGCGAGCTTTATTAATGGTGCAGTCATTCCAGTAGATGCAGGTTGGTTAGCGTATTAATATTGACATTATTTCATAGGATTATATAAGCGTTATCAAAGGAGGATCACTTATGAGTAAACGTGTTCACCCGGAATTACGAGGCTTGTTAGATGCATTTCCACCATTAAATTTTGATTTTTTAGATTCAGTACGTGAGGGGATGGCGAGTTCGCCAAGACCACCAATTGCCGAAGATATAGATTTAGTAAATCAAATAATTGATGGTCCGGATGGTGACCCATTACGCGTGTGTGTTTATAAGCTGAAAAGCGAGACAAATAGATTGCCAGCATTGTTGTGGATTCATGGTGGTGGTTATGTAATGGGCGTACCAGAAGGTGATGATGGATTATGTCAGCGCTTCGTGAAAGAGGCAGGCTGTGTGGTAGTGTCTGTTGATTACCGTTTAGCGCCAGAGCATCCTTATCCAGCACCTTTGGAAGATTGCTATAGCGCCTTGAAGTGGATAGTTGACAATAGTGAAGAGTTAAATATTGATTTGAATCGCATCGGTATTGCAGGCGCGAGTGCAGGTGGTGGCTTAACCGCAGCGTTAGCGTTATTAGCAAAAGAACGCCAAGGACCGAATTTAATTTTCCAAATGCCTTTATATCCTATGATTAACGATTTAAACGATAGCTTTTCAAATAAAGAAATCACAGGTAATTACGTATGGAATTATAGCCTAAATGAATATGGGTGGTCGATGTATTTAGGTGATTTAAAAGACAGTGAAAATATTCCACATCATGCGGCACCAGCTCGAGCAACTGTCGAAGATTTAAAAGGCTTACCGTACACATACACGTGCGTAGGCCAACTCGATCCGTTCCGCGATGAGACACTGCAATATGTGACCAAATTAGCACAGGCAGGCGTCGATGTCGACTTCCACTTATATGCTGGTGCATACCATGGCTTCGAGTCATTAAATCCACAAGCTGACCTCTCGAACAAAACAATTCGAGAATATATTGATGCAGCCAAGTATGGATTGAATCGAACGATAGAAGTAGAAGTGAAATAATTGTGAAAGACTGTCCTCTTACAAAGAGCTCAGTATTTTTTAGATGATTAGTCCTATCGAAAGGAAAGGAAAAAAGCATTCAATCTGGAAGAAACACCTGGGTTCAGAATAAGTGTCTTAACTGATGATGCCTCTTAATCATTAAGGGCGGCGGTGCTTTGAAGCAGGTATTCATTTAGGACAAAAGAGAAGTGGATATTCTACTAGTGTGTAGAGGGATCCACTTCTCTTTTGTATGGTTTTTTAGAATGTTATGTAGGGATTTCTTCGTACGCCAGCTTCATGATGACATCTCTATGTTGAGGATATTTTGACAATAGCTCTTCTTGGGTGAACAACTCAAAGTCCTGAAACTCAAAACCAGGCGAAACCATGCACCCAACTAATGAGAACGTATCTTCATCTCTGACGGAAGAACCGAAGATGGAGTTTTTGGGCACCAATACTTGTGGAATTTCCCCTGCGTCCAGGTCAATCCCCAGTTTACTTTCTTTATAGTCCCCATTTTCATCAATCACAGAGATGGTTAAAGGGCTTCCCGCATGGTAATACCATAATTCATCGGATTTCAGGCGATGTAGGTGGGAGATGTCATTCGAACCCAATAGAAAGAAGATACTTGTATAAAGCTTTCTCTTTCCTTCAAAATTCACTGATAACTCCTGATCTGAAGTCCGCTCCTCGGATTCAAATGTCCGTTTATAAAACCCACCCTCAGGATGTGGTTCCATTCCGAGTTTCGTCACATAATAGTTCGCATCATTCATAGCAAATACCTCCAAGGCAAAAAGTCCACTCCGCCGTAAGACGGCGTCGTTCATTTGATACTACCATACCCTTCCTACATTTCAATCTAGTAGGTAAGCTTATCCAACCCTTCTTCCTCGATAATTTGGTCTACCGAAATGCCACGGGGCATATCGGGTGGATAACTCCCCTCCCCAAACGCTTCACCACATTGTGTCTGGGTGACAAAAAAGTAGGAACTGGAGTATTCGTATTCTCCGTTCCCCAAACCTTCCGTGCCTCCATAATTGATGCAACGATTGTCAATCTTTTCTTTATTTCCTTCTGCATCTACATAATAATATTGATCATTGATGATGCCTTCACTTACAGGAAGGGGGGTGAGTGTGTAGCCTTTATCATTGAATCGGTACACATCAAAGCCATCACTTTTCTCAGGTGGCGGCGCATCTTCGATATTGTGCACCACCCTCACTTCCCCCTCATACCCTTTTGGAATAAGATACGATTGATTCGTATACTCTTCAAACATCCTATCCGGAAATAGCACTAACCCGAATCCAGCCAACGAGAAGAAGAGGACGGTGGATAGCCCGTTCATGAACATCATCTTGTTCGCAGGCTTTTGCCCCCTGCCGTTTCCTCGTGCTCTCTGCCATTCCTCTGAAAGAAAGAAAAGCAAAGAGCAGACGACGGCTAAGACTCCGAACTTACCTAAAACGATGAAGGTTAGAAACCCAAACACCGAATAGATCAACGAAGCCAAAACAAAACGATACGGGCCTGCCTTTTTCGTGACAACATCCGATAAAAACGAAACTGGGACTCCGTATACGGCACACCCGATGAATGCATAGATCAACACGATTACAAACATCCAGCGCTCCAGAAGAAGAAAGAACCCGCTAAGGATAACGCTGGCAACTAGGACAGATTTAATTTTTCTACTGAGTATGTGCTGCATGGCATTTCTCCTTTAGAAACAACTAAATTAATCGATCAGACCGTTTAGCTGACTATTTTCTTCGTTTAGATAATACCAAATTATACCAACAACAATGAATATAATAAAGAATAAGATAGGTAACTGAAAGAAGCTCCAATATGAAGGCCCATAGTATTTTAACTGGTGATGCCTCTCAATGGTGCTTTCATACGAATCTTTGTATTCGTATTGAACAACCCATTTATCATTTGCCATAACAACATTTCCTAAATCATAATCACTTGGAGTAATTTGTTCTTTTCTATCAATGAATCCATCACTTCCAATGACAAGCATTGCCTTCTGATAGTCAACTGGATAAATGGTAGTAGGTTCCTGTTCTACAGATTTATTCTCTTCTACCCAATCTTCTATTTCTCCTGCAGGAAAAATAGACAAGTAACTGAGTTTATCTTGGTACTTATCAAAGATATGAAGAAGTTGTTCTTTCTCTTGTTTTGAAACACTATTCGAGGAACCAAGAATATGGAAAACATCAGTCGTAATCCCCTCTTTTTCTTTATCTACTACATCATACTTCCTTAATTCTTGTTTATATTCTTTCATCTCTGCAATTGAATTAGTCAGAAAGAAAATTCCTAACACCAATGAGATAAGTGCTAATGATTGTACATAAAAAGTGAGTTTTTTCTGGCTTTTAAAAATTTCCGATAGTTGTTTAAATGGTTTCTTCGCTTTCATTCTTTCTTTTGTATTCAGCTCATCGGGAAAATCAACTTCAGATTTCATATGATTGAGTATATTTCTGCATGAATCACACGAGCCTAGATGTTCCCCCACAAACTGCTTGCTCTCTTTACTGCATATATCATCTATATAAGAAGGCAATAAATCTCTTACGATAGCGCACTTATCATTCATAGCCTAACTTGCTCCTCTCCTTTAATTTCAATTTAGCTCTATAAAACGTAACCCTAGCCCAGTTCTCATTCTTCATTTGAATTTCACCGATTTCTTTAAAACTAAGATCACCTAATATTCTAAGAAGTAAGACCTCTTTATAAGGTTCTTCAAGTAGGTGGATGATTCGATATAGTGCAATTTTATCCTCCGAATGAATAAATTCAGTTTCAGGTGAAGTATGTAAAATATGGTCTTGAACAGCATCTCTCTGTTCCTTTTTATTCTTTTCCAGATACTTATAATAGGTGTGCTTTGCTATCTGGCATAACCAAACTGACATTTTACATTCGCCATTATATCTATCAATCGATTTTACAGCTTGATAGAATGTTTCTTGTGTTAACTCTTCTGATAAATCAACATTACGACAAAGACACATGAGATATTTAAAGACGTCTTGTTCATACCTATCATAAATTTCATGGAGATCCCCCAAGGCATATCCCCCTTTCACTCTATATATCCGAAATTCACTGTATTCGTTACAAAGAATAATAAAAAAATGTAACTCCCTACAGATATCAAAAAAACAGCTGCCAACTTTGTCGACAGCCTTAGATCACTCTTTTATCTCCATTGTCTTAGAATGGTGGATTAAAAAACCTCTTCTTCCCCATTTTCTCAGGTATAATTCGAAATTATCTTTTCTATGGCTTTTCCGTCTCTATTTGAATGATGACATTAGACCTTTTTCATAAAACTAAAACCAATTCTAATTTCCCTTAATCCACGATGCGAAGAAATTCCAATCTCGAATCGTTCCATCATTATGTAAAATTTCTAGATATACACCATCGCCTTTTCCAACCTGCCATATGGCTTGGGCTGAATTAGGCTTGTCCGATATCCCCATTATTTTCATATAGTGAAAGAATTGCTCTTTTCCAATACAGTGGTTTTCCGTCACATACGCCACTAAATACATATCAATACAGTTTGCCCCGAATTGTGTAGGTTCCCCTTTTAGAATATGATCTCTTATCAGTTTGATTCGTTCATTACCTTCTATAGAAAGTAAATCGTTCTTAATGTCTTCAAGCTGATACGCCTTAAAACACCTTTTCTCCCACTGTTTTAATTTGGATACATCACCATTCGCTTCAGTTAGTTTAGTTAGCATATTCTTCAAATTACAAACCGTCGGAATTACCTTTTCTTGCAAACTTCTTCCTCTTAATGTGCTGGGCAAATTAATTGTTTCGAAACGATTAGTTACCACACACATTCCCTCCCTTTTCTCTCAAGTTATTTTTTACTTAAATTACTTTTAATGTAAGTATAACGATAGTGACACATTTATTCGATACAATAAATTCCAAATAAAAAAATCCACTTTACGAATAGTAAAATGGATTTGCATCTTATTAAAGCATTCTAAGCACTTCCCTAAATACCTTCGATGGCTGGTGAATCAATAACTCTGTACTTAGTACCTGTATCTCGCTATTCTTACTTATCGATAAGGTTTGTTCTTCTTGGTTCAACCGAATATCGATATCTTTAAATGAAAATGTTCCAATCTTAGAGGCGTAATCGACGACCTGATTATCCAGGCTGATTTGAATCTGATCCGATATCCTTCTAAGCATCCTCCAAAGAGTTGTTTCCTGTTTGTTCTTCATGTATAACTCTGGCAACTCTTTCGCTTCGTTTAGTTGAGTTAGTGTGGTTGTCATATAGGTGGCGATTCCGTATTTAACCGGACGGATTACCTGCTTCGTATTCTTCCAGACTTCCACATAGAACTTCACGAAATGTTCATCCGTTGATAACCTCTTGATTTCACCATACTCTGTAATGCCGTTCTCTCCAAGATCCGAAGTCTTATAAAGGGCTACATATTTCGCTTCCTGCCAGCCTTTTCTCAAACTAGCAACCGGGATTTGATAGTATCCTTGTTGGATGAAATCTCGATAATCCCCCTCAGACGAAACCGTTCCGACAAGTACTTTTTCCTCTAAAGTGGATGTCCATTCCTCTTTCGTTCCCCTAGGTAAGATCCCTTCCGCTTGGATTTCCTCAGGACTTTTTTCAATGAGGTGTTCGATGAATTGTTCGACCATATCCGTGGCCTGTGGCAAAAATGGCAGGCCGCCAATATTGACCGAATCGATACTGTTATAAAAGTGGTGCTCTTTATAGCTTTGTTCATCAGACCAGGGAAACAACACATAAGCCCCGAATGCCGTCCGCTCGTATGGACCGTCATTCATCGAAACAATAGAATCCCGGTACCGATGCATCGTATTGATATCCTCTTCCATGGGTCCAGGTGTTTGATAACGACTTTGATAATAGCTGTCCGGCTGGGCATAATCAATTCGATATTTGGCATCGAATACATAGTTATAGCTGTGGTTCTTGCCTTTTTTCGCAATCGTCAGCATCGTATCAGGCTTTTGCGATACGGTCGGCAATTTCCCGACATACTTTTGATACGTGAGTTCGATCCTTTCCTTTGTCACTGGGTGCTGGAAGACTCGTCTTGCCGTACGATTGGCTTCCAAGTTTACGAAGAGCCCCTCTCTGTTCACACTGACAATATCTTGACTCACCAGCGTATACTTCCTGTTCAGAATCTGACCAAGCTTCAAAAAGGTCCAGTATTCATATAGGGTAGCCACGTCCTTCACTGACATTTGATAAAGTTTTCCTTGCAGCATAAGGCCTTTGGAAACCGTTAAGAAAATTTGAAACGCATCTCGATAACCCGGTGCCATCTGCAACACCAAACTCAGCACCGAACGATCAAGCCTACCGATCCTCTGCCAAAATACATTCTTCTTTATCGTTTCAAGCTTTTGTTTCATTTCACTCAAACGCAACAAAAGTTCCGGATCTGGTTTTTCCTTAAATCGTTTATTCTGGTTCGTCAAAGCCTCCAACAAATCATCGAATTTATGTATCAACCGTTCCATCATCCATTTGACATAGCGATTTTCATTCGTATCGTACCGCAGCTCTTTTTTGGGCTTGATCCCAACTCGTGGCATCATCGTCTTCCCATGAATGAGAACCCCTTTTTCCACTTCCACGAACGACTGACTTCGCTTTTGCAGATACTTCCGGGTATAGGAATCAGCCTTGCTCATTTGATCACCGCGTACTTTCACATACGTCGTTTCCAACTTGTGATGTGGTTGGCGCTCAATACGATTGACTGCCCGGACGAACTGGTTGAAGTGCTTAGTTATCAATCGGTAAAATTCCGCAAGGCTTGGCTTTCCATCCAACTTAATGCTCGCCCCTAAGTAGGTTTTTCGGATAAAGTGAAAAGCCAAGTTATAGATCTCATCATTCACTTCATCCAGCAACTGCCGGTAATCCTTCTGATAATCCAACTTGACCGGGAAAATCTCAAGTGTCACTTCCACTAGCACGCGATCTTTGGAGCGAACTTCGAAAGTCGTATACCCGACCTCATTCTGAAACTGAAGATTCCCCATCAACATCGGAATTTCCGCTAGGTCCACTCTTGATACCGCTTGGCGAAGGATGGGATGCTCATGATAGAATTCCATTTCTTGATTCCGTTTCGAAACCACAATCACTTGATACGTCCCATTCTCGAAGAAGATTGGGCGGACGTCCTGGGAGTCGGTTAACTCTCCTGACTCAATATCATAGACTTCCACATTTTGTATGCCTTCACCCTGTACGGAAAATTGCATCACATCATGATAATCCATCTTGCGGTACTGCTTTAATCCTTCATACCGGTGATGGAACGGCTTTCCCTTGATTGCAAGAGAAAGGCTATCAGTCTCTATTTTGACCAGCGTGACATCATCAGGAGATCCAGAAGGAAGTGAAGCCATCTTCTTCTAACCTCCCTAACATCTCGACTACCTTAGCCGCACTCTTTGGATACTTCAGCTTACCACTTTCATTCCAAGCTGGATCGTCGCTATATTCTTTGTTGGTAAATAACTGATATAACCCTTTAAGTAGCCTATCCACCCGACTGTCACTTCCGGAAATGCGCGGCAGAATCTTTTGTAATATGCAATGATCGAACGCTGTATTGAAATCCATCAATTCACTTTCTTCATTATAGGCAAGATAGAAGCAAATCTCATCGCGAACCCGATACCCGATATGGGCATTTGTTAGCTGCAACGATTTATTGATTTCTTCCAATTCATTCGTGACCTTTTGAACCAATTCTTGATTTCCGAGATAGAGATCCTTCAGGTGCAAATACTTCGACCTGAACATATGGTCCTGAACCAGCTTTGGCTCAACTTCTTCCTGTTCTTCCAAAAAGGAAAGATTCGATAACTCGACTCTGTTAAATTCAATCGTATTCGCCCGGTCAAGCACCTTTTTACTAAAAGGATGAGTCGTTTCATCCATATTGACCGTCCCGATGACATACATATTCACAGGCAGCCTGATATCCCGCTTCGCCATTTCCGCAGATAAAAGAGTGGACGTAACCATCTTTCCGTCCTCCCACTTCCGGCTCTCCATCACACTCAGCACATCACTGAAGTAATGCTCCACCCGTGCCAGGTTCATCTCATCCAGCAACACAAAATAAGGATCATCCGGATTCTGCTCTGCCTTTTCAATCACCCTCGTAAACGGACCCTGCTTGAAATCGCCCTTAATATCCACATACCCAAGCAAATCTGACCCATCATTCCAATCCGGACGAATCGGAATTAACGTAAACTGCCCATTCTCTTCCGTCGCCCCCACACTCTCCGCAAACCACTGCACAATCTTCGTCTTCCCCGTACCGGAAATACCCGAAAGGATTACGAATGGCTTTGTTTTTAGAGAGAGAAACAGATTCGTGACTTCTTCTCTCGTGTAGAAGAAACCTTTGGCAGTTATGTAGGAATGGATATGGGTGATGAGGTCTTTGTTCGATAAAAATGTATAGGAATTCTCCCTTATTTCACTGGGGGTTTCATTTTGAATAGGAACCTCATTTTTTTCTTCCTTTTCATCTAATTTAATAGTTTTTACAGCCACCTTTTTATAAATCCATTCTAGTTCACTCATTACAAGACCCATAACCTCGGTCATTTCTTCTTCTTTTATAACAGTTTCTTTCTTGAATACCTTGCCTACACGAATCCAATTTTTATTATCACTATTCAATACTTCCAATAGATTCTCTTTTACGCTTTTATCATGTATGAATTCAGCTAACGTATGATAGTTTAAATATTGCTCATCTTCGTCTTTATTAGTCCATACTTTATATTCAGTTGCATCAATGGATTTCTCTTTAATCCATTCCTCAATCAAAAAAATCCATTCATTATGTATTTTTCTCATGCCATGCAAATTTTTATCTTTATAAGCATGCCACTCTAAATAAACCCTTAAGTTATCCTTACTAATCATGGCAGCAATGCACGAACGGCTTTCCAATAACCGACTATCCTTTACCCTCGACCAAAATCTTTTGGATAGGTTCCCGCTATTTTGCCACATTTCCGTACTGTCAACTGATAGTCCTTCACATTTTGAATCCTTCACAGAAACACTAACAATCTCTTTCCATTCATTCCAAGCAGACGAATAATCACCTTTGACCTTCTTGGAATCTTCCCCGCCTACTCTATAAATAAAATCCTCTCTTTCAAAAACTTCAAATGATTTATTATCAATTCTCATGATTTTCCCTTCCCTGTATCTTGTAATTTCAATTTTCGCCACTGAAATAAAAAACAATCTATCATACATAACTATTATATATACAATGAAGTATTGCAATGTGAGATTCATTTCATTCAGGATATTTCCCCTTAACTTCTCACTTAATAAAAAATCAGTTTGAAAACTCGAGAGATTGGTACTAATAAAGTAAGGGGCTAAACTTCACTTCATTGCTGAAAGGGGAATCTTCAATTGAACAATCATGCACGAGTACCAGAGACGAAAGAAACCCGGAGTAAGATTATGTCATCCATTAAGGCTGTTTCGAAACTGGAAACCTTCGTTTCACACGAACTATGGCATAGGGGTTACCGATTCAGGAGAAATGTTAGGGGAATGAAGGGGACACCTGACCTTGCCATTAAGAAATATAAAGTCGTCATTTTCATCGATTCATGTTTTTGGCACTTCTGCCCGATTCACGGGAAGATGCCGAAGAGCAATGTGGACTTCTGGGTGAAGAAATTGGAGAGGAACCAGGAACGTGATGACGAAACCACCCAATATTATATTGAAAGAGATTGGAATATCCTCAGGATTTGGGAGCATGAGGTACGCAAGGACTTCGATAATACGATAGAGAAAATCACCCGTTTCATTGATAGAGCAAGACAGGATTCGGCTCATGCATGAGAAAAGCCCCTGACCTATGGTCAGGAGCTTTTTGTTTAGAATAGACTAAGTTGCTGAGGGTTCACTTTAATAGCTTCCGCATCTTCTTTATCGATTTCCATTATTCTTTTGGCCATTCTTTCAATCAAGCCGACCACCAAGGCATTTCCCATGCAGAAATACCTCATCCTCTCGGACATTCCTTCCGTCCAATGATCGGGGAATCCATTCAAACGTTCACATTCCAATGGAGTCAAAATACGAAGTCTTTTCGTTTCCGGATCCTCTACGACATGGCTGCTCCTGTTAGAAGATCCTTCACTTGTCAACATCGTGCGTCCCGGTCTATCCAACGGATCCGGGAAAGCCATTCCGCCCTCCGAGAAGATATACTTATGGCCATTGGCTGCGGTACGCTCTATTTTTTTGGGACCTTTAAGATAACGGAACTTTTCAATTGCTTCCGTACTCAGGTAATACTTTTCGTCGACGCCGGATTCCAAGATATCACCAAGCATCCGCGGCCGCTCTTCCATAGGAAGCAGTTCTTCCGTATAGACAGCCCCGTTCCTCATGATTCCCGCATTCAAGTAGGACATCGTGAACTGATCGGATATTTCCACTATCCCATCTTCCATTGCAAAAGAATGTGGAGCATGTCTGGTCGATATTTCCCACTTGACTGGAAATGCACTGGCGAAGAAACCTCGTTCATGCAACATGGATGCATCATCTTCTTTAGCTCTACTTATCATATAAGGTGTATCATTCCTGATGGCAAAGATGAAAACACGACGCCTTCTCTGGGCTTGTCCATACTCGGCTGCATTAACTACACGCCATTCTACAGAATAATTCAGATCCCTGAAACTAGCCAACATGATGGAAAAGTCCCTACCCCGCTGTTTAGATGGGGATTTCAATAACCTGTCCACATTTTCCAGCAAGATATATTTAGGCCTGATTGCTTCAGCCAGCCTCATGATTTCCCAGAACAGGACCCCTTTTTTCCCTTGAATCCCCTTTTCTCCGGAAAGGCCACGGGCTACCGAATAATCCTGACAAGGAAACCCTCCAACAATCAATTCAATACCTTTATTCACAAACATCTTTTCATCCACTGTGGAAATATCCTCGTTGGAATGTATTCCCGTATTGAACTGTCTTGCATAACAGTCAAAAGCATGTTGTGTTTTTTTCGAAGGTTCCCACTGGTTACCCCAAACCACATCAAATCCTTTTGCAGCCTCAAGGCCAAGGCGGAATCCGCCGACCCCTGCAAACAATTCAATTGCATTTATCATGACCGAACATCCTTTCGGCTTTTATACCTATTATAATGATAATCCCTAAAATGATCAAGGACTATCAATGAAAATTCTCAGGATTTTTCCTAAAACCTGTTTCAGTAATTTTTATACCAGAATTTTGAATATAGCAGTATAATATTATATATTCTAACCTTATCATTTTAAAGTGTTTCGAAGCAATTGTAAAAGATATTAAAGCTCCATTTTAACAGAACATCATGGAAAGGGGCCAGTTAAATTATGGAATACAAAACCACAGAGGAATTGATGTCCAAAGCACAGGAAGCTGTCGGAAAAACATTCGGGGAAATAGATATGAAAGGCCGGCTTGCAAACACCAAAGCCAAGGGAGGGCTCGGCCAGGTAATTGAAGAAAGTTTCTTTGGCTATAAAGTGAATTCCGATGCAAGACCCGACTTTGAGGAATTGGGCATCGAACTGAAAGTCACCCCCTTCAAGCATAATAAAAACAAGACCATTTCCGCAAAGGAACGATTGGTTTTAAATATCATCAACTACATGGATGAAGTAAAAACCACTTTCCAGACGTCTAGTTTTTGGAAGAAGAATAAGAACCTTTTACTGATGTTCTATGAATGGCTACCGAACTATGACCCTAAAGACTTCTACATATATAAGAGCGTACTGTTCACGTACCCCGCTGCAGATTTGGAAATCATTAAGCAGGACTGGGAAACAATTGTGGGGAAAGTACGAATTGGAAAGGCTCACGAGCTTTCAGAAGGGGATACAAACTATTTAGGCGCCTGTACTAAAGGGGCCACTAAGAACTCCCTACGTGCACAGCCACATTCGGATGTTTTGGCTATGCAAAGGGCCTTTTCCCTTAAACAATCCTATATGACAGCCTTACTTCGTAAATTTGTTGGAAATGAGGAGCTTGTATCTTTCGCAAAACAAAGCGACTTACAAGAAAATTCACTGGAAGGATTGCTACAAGACAAGTTTGCTCCATATATAGGTTTGAATACCAAAGAAATAGCCTCAAAGTTGAATGTTCCATATAATACAAACTTCAAATCCGTCGTACCTTCCTTAGTAAGCGCCCTATTAGGTATTAAAGGAACCCGCTTGGATAAAATTGAAGAGTTTGCAAAAGCAAATATCCAATTCAAGACAATTCGACTAGAACCAAATGGAAAACCTGAACAAAGCATGTCATTCAAAAATATCGACTTTCAACAATGGACGAGTGAAAGATGGGAAGAAAGCTACATTCGCGAAAAATTTATGACTACGAAGTTTCTTTTTGTCATCTTCGAATTCACCGAGACAAAGAAACAAAATCCAAACCGGGAATTGCAATTAAAGGGAATCAAACTATGGAATATGCCCTTACCGACAATCGATCACGAAATCAAGCAGGTTTGGGAAGAAGTAAATAGACTTATAAATCAGGGATTGCATATCGAATTTAAAAAACGTGGTAATAAAATGGTAGAGACGAATAATTTACCTAAAAGTAGATTTAATGGAGTGGCCCATATACGCCCAAAAGGCAAGGATGGCAGTGACAAAGTTGTTTTACCTAATGGGCAGACCATAACAAAACAATGCTTTTGGTTAAATAGTGGGTATATATCCCAAATAGTTAATTAAATAGGAAGAAGAAGGTTCCTGTTATTCAGGAGCCTTCTTCTTCCTATTTTTATTTCATTCTCTTATCCAGTGAACTTATATCAATAACTACCGGCCTACTATGTTGCAAACTACCATCTTCTTGAAGCATAGGGCCTGAAACAATGCATTGCCCTTTCTTCAATGTGGACAATTCTCGTTCCCATTCTTTCCTGGCAAGATTATCTTGAGCAAGGTTTGCAGCGATTGAAGTTATCTCGTTCTCCGGTGGCATAAAGTAAACCTTTTGACTGGAGCCTTGCAATCTTGAAACCTCATCATGTGCAAACTGTCCTTTGAACGATTGGGTTGCATACCATCCAGACCAGCCAAACTTTCTACCTTCCGAAAGAATCTTTGCACTAGGAGACTTTTCACGGTGATCTAAATTTTGTGCTTCGTCTAAAATCACAGCCAGGGGCCTTGACTTATCTCCATGGTTCAATTGATGATTCCACAAATCCCATAAGATGAACTCGGTAATCATCATTTGTACCTCCCTGATGTATCCAGTCAGCTGAACAATGAATACCTTGCCTTTTTGTGAGAGAATTTGTTCCCAATCATACTCACCGTCACTATCGAATGGATTCTTATCGATTAGCGGCTTAATCTGTGAACGAACGGTTTTGGCTGGACCTGAATTATCCTCTTCCAGTTCGACCAAGAGCAATTTTAGATTCATGCTATCGCCATACTTATCCAGCCCTCGAAGAGCAGCTTCGTATATTGCATTCTTCTGCTGATTTCCCAGATCTTTGAACACGGAAGAAAAAACACCCTTAATCCTCTCCGCGATGTCCATATTGTCCTCATCTATATAATCATCTTCATCGAGTTCTTTTTGGTTTCGCTTAAATGGATTAATTGGAAACTTATCCCTAGCGACCAGGAATTGTTCTAGGTTACTTCCTAAATGTTCTTTGAATAATGGTTCCAGCTTGGAGTTCTTAAATCCATCTGTATAATCAAATATAATGCTGGATATCCCACTTGTGGATAACTCCAGTAATAAACACTGGATGAAATAACTCTTACCTTGTCCTGATTTTCCTGAAATCAGGATATGACGATTTGCAAGTTCCTCATGCCCATATTCCCAGTACACTTCCTTAGTGGAGCCTTCTACAGTTCCCAGCAGCACCCTCACATCTTTCAATTCCTGAGTATTAGGACCAATTCGCCGTATTTGATTCGTTTCTGGTTCACTATCTATTTCCTTGTCTATTTCTATTTCTTTTTCTATTCCTTTTTCTATTTCTGGCAACTCTAATACTGAATCCAGCTCTGTACTAATCATTCCTCTTCCCTTATTATATTGATATTTATGAAACAATAGGCTAGACGGATTGATGTCCGTTTCCCCATTCCTCATATTTGTTTTAAGGGACTCAATCTCGTTAATTACACCTGAATATCCATCTTTCTCGGTTAATTCCACTACCAATATATCCTCTTCCAGTTTTATGGATTTCCAAGTCTGTTCCTTTTTAAAAGATAGAACAGCTCCCTTACCCATGAATGGGTTAAGGTGGTCACTTAACTGGTAATCGTCATTCAATAATCTTTCTTTTAAAAGATAGATTTTGGAATAATCCTTTTCTGGCCAAATATCATTATCGATAAATTTTTCTGCATTAGATAATAATAACTGGATGAAGAAGTTCCTAAAGAACTCGTTCTTAAATAGAGGTACATTATCTTCATCCATCTTGGCCAATTGTGTAGAAAATAATAATTTCGTTTTATTTATTTGTACTTTAGCCTTAGAAATTGTTGATTCTTGATTAAATCCTATTTTCACTTCCACAGGATAATAATGAACGAATAATTGCTCGCCCCTAGTTTCTATACCGATTAGCAATAAATCATCACTATGCATCCCTTTGACATCCAGGTTTTTAGCAGAGAAAACCCCTTCACTTTTCGTCAAACGGACCATTCCGGCAATCCGCAATATTTCCTCCATGGATATCGGCACCCATAGGATGTCATCATGATCGAATATACTTAAACTATATTTTATCGCTGAAATGATACTCAACTTTTCTCGGGAGAAATGGCCTTTACTCCCAATGATTCGAAGAAGCCACTCTCCATTCAGGCTATTAAAGGCTCGGATGGCCGTTTCAATCTGAGATGAGGTTGCTACAATTTCTTTACCTGCAAGGTATTGTTCAATGATTAATTTATATTGAGCCGATTTATCAGTAACCGTTATGGCATCATATTGGGTGGATGAAGAGTATTGATCGCTATAATGTATTACTAACAGATTACGTGAGGAACTCTGAAAAAAGTTCAAATCTACGTTTGGCTCAATGAACGTCACCCAGTAAGACATATCATAAAGCCTATTTAATATCTTCTCGTCATAATTAGCTGTCCTTGTGACTATGGTTTCATCCTTATGATATGGACTAGTTCCATCAGAATCTAAATTACTGGCTAGCTCATTCAAGCATTTAGCCACCGAAATAAGATTATTTGATTGATGTTCAGCATTCTTCAAACCGAACCCGGTACGGTAATCCTTTTCTGTTTCCAAGAATGAAATAGAAGATAGAAGACCTTTCAATGATAAACCCGTTTCAATTCCTTGAATTTTATTTTTAGCCGGTAAATCATTTGAATTCATTTTATAAAAGGAGATATGGGCATAACCATACTCTTTCTTATTTAGTGGTGTGTAATAAAGAATATTTTCACGGATTAATCTTAAAACGTCCACTGCGTCTAATTTTTTAGTTGTCAAAGAAACATTGAAAGTTGCTTCGAACTCTTCTACATCATCATTCAGGGAAAATTTCTCAAACTCACTGACAGCATTTAAATCATTAAATATAGCAACCTCTATTGGAACGATACCAGCTGCACCCTTTTTATCAATTTGTTTTTTGATGAAATGAATCAGCCCTCGTACCACCTCATGGTCATTACTGATATTAATTACATTTAATTGAATAGGGGACTTGGACTTTTCCAGAAATAAGAATGGAAAATGTTGCACAAATTGATTTAATTTCTCTTCTACTACATGCGAAAGAAACGCATTTGATTCACCTATTGCAACTTTGTGCAACGGTTCATATATCATCCATTGTGGGACATTCTTTTGATTAATGGGACGATAGATTTCTTTATTGTCTCCATAAATATATGGTAACAGGTTATTCGGATGCAACCGATCTAGAATGTGCAAATCAATTGGTTCACTGCCCAACCTATTCTGTATTTCCAATTGATAAGCAATATTCAATGGGTGCAATGGCGTTAAAGAAATCCTCTCATCTTCCATAATTGTTCCAAGCCTAAATAAATCCTTGGACTCTTCATCCATGATGGCATTCTCCTTGATGCCTGAAACAAGTTCGATAAAAGAAGTTACAAATTCAAGAGAAAGATCTAAAAGGTCATCATTCATGTAGGCTAGGCTAGGTAATAGATTTCCAAACTTATAATAGTCCATTAACTTTGAATAAGACTTTTCAATTTTGTCATTCAATTTCAAGTCTACATTTTCAAGACCAGAAACTGTCCTTATGGCACATCTAAGCTCTTTATCTATCCATTCCTTTTCGACTAACAAATATCTTTTTGTTTCCTCATGGGCTGAAAATTCATAAGTATCCTGTTTTAGCTTATTGGATTCCAAATCGTATCGGAAATCGTTCATTTTCTCCCTTTTAAGTTTCCAAATTCTGTTCCCTGCAATTGGGATGACCCTCGAGACTTCTTCCTTAATTATGAACGGAATGAGAGTGTCATTTCTTTGAATTTGGAAACTCAACATATCATCATTCCATGCTGTTGATGAACTGGAAATTTCGATTCCTCTGTTTGCAGCAATAATGACTTGATTTTCATCTTCAATGATGACTTCATCCATTGCAACATCCGAAACTCCAAAGGTAATCGATTCGTCTTTTCTATTTAAAATGATTTTCTCCGTTTTCCCATTCACCTCATAAAGGGTTTTAATTCCCAAGAGGTAATCCTCATCACATTCCACGATTACAACATTGAATTCGAATTTTGATTTGGATTGATTGTTATGGGTATAAATAATTTGATAAAAGGAGGTGCTATTCGGTTCATGCAATAATTTCATTATTATTTTTTTCCCTGAGACTGTACACCATTCTTCAGATTTCTTATGAATGAAGTCCTTTTTCAATCGTTCATTGAATTCAAAGGTAAGATTCACTTCTTTCTCTTTTGAAGAGTTAAAGACAATCAAATATCGTTTACGTTGCCCTGTTTTGGTTTCTTTATGGGGTTTCTCCCAATAGGCTAACCCTTCATCAGATTTCTTTTTCATATTTTCCTTATATTCAAGGGGCCTGTCTCCATCTATTCCCTTTTCCCTTGATTCCTTGACAAAGGTGTAGTCTTTTTCTTTCCAATTGTCTTTTTTCAGCGCTTGGACACCTTTATCATCAAAAAGCTTTTCTAATTGATTCTGCAGGTTCTCATACTCATGTATATGTTGCACCTGTTCAAATAGGTTGTAATTTTCCTCTAATCTTTTTTTCATTTGACCCGGATACTGGTTCAGATGTCTATCGTAGAATAGACCCAGTTGCGAATAATCTTTTTCTTTGATTTCCCCTTGTGACAGAAACCCTAGTATTTCCTCGTAATCCCATAAAGAAGACTGGATGAACGATTCCTCCAATTTCTTTTTCAAATGGAATTTCAGCACTTCTTTTTGGTCAGTATCAAGAGTTTTGTTTTTATCAATCTCTTCTTTCAAAGTCTTCACTATTGACTTTACATTCAGAGGCATTCCTTCTTTTTGTAAATCACTGCTGCCACCCCTGATACTATCAAGCGTTTCATGACAAATACTCAACAGCCCAGTTCCTGACCAAATCCCTTTCTGCTCTCCCACTTGATTGCGGAGCGTCACTAGGAAATCCGGTGTAACGTGTTCGGTTGTTGCCGCAACTACGATTTTCACACTTCCTGACTGCATGGCAAAGGTTGTATAGGGGGAACCATGATGATGTTGATATCTGAATTCCTCAGTTTTTCCATCTGATTTCAGGAATTCATAAAATTCCTGAACTTGCCGTTCATTATCAAATTGTAAATAGAACCGTTCCCCACCTTGCAATGTAATTTGATTAAAGTAACTGATTAATTTCTCTGATAGGTATTTATAAAATTGGTTTGACATATTGGGCATCACCACTATCACTCTTTTTGTCTAATAAATTCAATTTATCATATAGTTTTACAATTTCTTCACGAGAATATCTATCGAAATATAACCCTCTATGTTCTAATTCCAAAAAAACCTGTTTCAATGACTTTCTCTCCTCTTTAAGGCTAAGGGCCGTCAATAATAACAATAAATCCTGGCTTACGTTCAACATATATCCCAATGAACCCCTTGTTTTCATGAAAAACTTTTTCCCTATCTCTTCGATAGAGAGTTGATAACGGTTACGTGGTCCCTGCATCGTCGGCTTTTCATAGGCCTCCTCGATGCTGGAATATAGCTTGTCAACCAAAACATCATATTCTAAATCTTTAGCCAGATATTCCTCTTGTAAGGACAAAATTGAGCGGTATTCAATAATCCATTCACGAACCATAGTCAAAAACATTTCTTGTTCTGTCGTAGTCAACTGTTCATAGGTCGACTGTAGTTCAGGATAGCTCTGGGAGTCATCTGTGCCCATTATGAAATTCAAGTGTTCCAGAGTATTAATGTCAATCAGTAGATTTCGGGAAGCTTCCTTAATCATCTGATAACCAAAACCATATCCTTTACGGTTTTTACTGGTAGCTTCCCAATCCAAGGTAAAATAGACTTCATTATTCGAATTAAATCTACCTTTTGCTTTTTGGGAAAACTTCAAGGTAACTTGTGTAATATAGTAAAAATAGTAATAGCTTAGGAATATTTCATAATGTCCCTTAAAATAATCCTCATGTTTAGTCAAGTAAAGGAAATCTGCTTTAAAGACTTCAGATAGATGGGGAAGTTTGCTCTTGTATTTAATCTTTCTTTCACTCTTCTCCAAACCATCAAGATGATGCAATATCAATTTGGCAACTAGGTCCTCAGATGAGCTTTTTTCGAAAAACAGTTTAAATTGCTCATTATTCTCATTTAAGATATCCGATAAAAATCTTGCTATTTCCTGTTCCCCTTTAGCTTCAGGCCCTTCACTAAACGGCAAGTATTGAAAAACATGGGGATGAAATACCTTCATGTTCCCTTTCTTATCCTGTAGAAAACGTCGCAGTATTTTTTCAAAGAATGGCTTATCCTCGTTCGATATATCAACGACCTTACTAATATTCTTAATTAAATAGTCAAGGTTCAGGTCTTCATTCAAGTGATTATCGGAAATACTTCGGGTAAAGCCCCCCAACACTCCTTCAAATCCCTTACGGAACTTTGGTCTCTCTGTTGCTCTAGTTGTAAAGGGAAGAAAAATGCTCTTTCGATTAATTGTATGTGAAAGGCCAGATTTATCTGCTTTAATAGATAAGGACTTTCTTAATTGCTGTAAATTTTCAAGTTCAACCATCATTTAATCCCTTCTAAATGTAAATTCTTCATAATCATCGTCATAAATCAATTTGAAAGATTTATTTAATTGAAGGTTTACGAATAATAGTTCTTTATCTTTGTTTCCGTGTTTCATTATTTTATCGATATATTCAACAAATTGAATACAATCTTCCTTATCTTTCTTATTCGGACGGTATCCACGGGTCAACTTGACAAGCATTTCATAAAGTGGATAATCAATCTCTAAAAAGTTAGGATTAGTCTTATCTTTATCACCAAAAGCTAAAATAACAGATAAGTGAAAGTGTTCTAGAATATCACGCCTATTTTCTTTCAAGTGTCCGAAGTATGGCTTAATAGTCAAGGATTGTGCCACCTGAATGTCTTGGTTCGACTTGTCTATATAAACGTAATCGTTCTTCGGTGTACCATTCCAAAGAAAAATGGACTCTTTCAATAAAGAATTTATCTTTCTTAGTCCAGTTCTGTCACCGATATTGTAATAATACAAATATGCAAGATACTCATTGTACTCATGGTCGATAAAGACTTCCTTCACAGTATTATCCGCCAAGAAAAAGGACAAACGAATTAGGGCCTTATTATATAATTGACGTGAAGCATCTGTTAAGTTATGGAACGCTCCCACGCCTACCAATTCTTCTCTCCAATTAGCCAGAGACGACAATTCGACATATTTAACAAATGTCGATTCTACATTCAAAGAATTATTCAATTCAATCAATATCTGATCAATTACATTCGACCGTTTATGGATAGGGTCTAACTCTGCCATGACTGACAAAAGCGGAGACCTCTCTTTTCCTTCGAATAGAAGGTAGGGTAATAACCCTTCGGTCTTCTGAACAATATCCGCATTACTAAAATCATCAATGTCGTTAGCCGGTACAAGGATATCATGGATGAAGTTGAGCAATGAACGCGTCGAAATAATCATTTTGTATTTAATGATTGCTTGAATTAAGAGATTGACTATCCCTGTTCTCAACTCCGGAAGCATAAGCAATTCATAGTTAGTCATGAAAAACCCTTGAATTTTATTTTCCTTATCCTTGAGATAAGCCCTGTAAAAAGGATTATCATCTGATTTTGTAATCAAGCGTTCTAATAAGGAAGAATAATATTCTGAAACGACATCACTTTTCGTCAGCTCGAAAGGTTGATAATCACTGAAGCTGAGCAAATAAAAATTATCACCCTCTAGACTTTCTGTAATTGAAGACGTTTCAAACACATTGGTCGTTTCAATGAAAGCAGCTAACTTTTTGAAATTTTCTTTTGCGTAAATCGATTCCATGAAGTTATGAAGGACTCCCAGGTTGATTGCCAAGATTAGCTTATCTTGTGATTCTTCTATTCTTTCGTCATTGAAGGGTTCCAAGACTTCTGCCAAAGTGTCCAGCGAACTCTTTTGTGGATTGAAACTCTCGGTTGCGTCATTATGCACCTGGAACCGATTGACCAAATCCGAGTGTTTATTTTTCATATAAGCAAGCAAATGCGACTTTCCATCCCCTACACTTCCGCATAGAAGTATCAATTGTGAGTGTGGTTTTGCCGCCGCGCGATTAAGTACCATCTCCAAATCGTCTTGAATTGACCTTTTGACATGCAAATATTCTTTGAATCCACTAAATTGATTAGCGTTTTCTACCGCTTCTTGTGCGGACTCCTTAAGCTTCGAAAGTTCCTTAAGTAGATGGCTCTCCCCTTCATCCAGTCTGAATTCAAATTCTTCGTCAATCACCGACCGATTAGATAATAGCGGTAGCTCACTTATGGCTCCTTCAGACTTTATATTGCTTTCCCAGTCAACAGCTACTGCAGTTGTTTTCGACGCTTCCAAAATCAATTCCAATTTCTCTTCTAGACTCGTGGTTTTTTCCTTCAATTCACGGAAAAGATCAGAATCTTTCTTAGGTTGAGGATATTTATATTTTGGTGCCTCGAATGAATAATCCCCATACAACTCCATAAACCAAACGGATACTTCAAACAATCGCTTGTGCATCTTAAAAGCATTTTCCAAATCCACTTCCAAAAATTCATGAGTTGCCTTGTTGCCCAAATGACGAATCGTATCAAAAGATCTAGCAATCTCTTTCGTGAGGATATCCTCACTTTCCAGAAGTTGAATTCTTTCAAATAGCTTTAAATACTTTATATTGCTCAACTCTTCATGATGTTGAGCAATTTCTTTTATCAGCTCTTCTGTAAAAACCCTTCCCTTCATCAACACCGCTTGAGGATCTAGATAAAACACCTCTTCTATCTGTTCACCAATTTTATACATATTTGGAAACTTGTTCTCTAAAAACCCAAAAATATTATTCTGCAATTGCTAACACCTCGATTTTTGTGTCAAATCTCGAATCTATTTAGAATTATATATAAAGTCATCATAATCTAATCCCTTTTTTCAAAAGCAAAAATACTATAAACGCAACAAAATACTTATAAATTCACCCTTCATTATAGCAAATGCTAGACGATGAACCTAGGATAATCCCTATCTCTGCCAAAATCCCTTCACGAATACAAAGATACATTACTAGAGGTTGAGAATAATAGTTATGAGCGAATATTATTCTGCAAAAGGTTGAAAAACTCAAACAAAAAAACAGCCACCCCTAAGGTCAGCTGTTCTCCAACTAATTCTTATTTTTCTTCATTTTCCCTCACTCTATAATTAAGATCACCAGGATCCTTACATAAGGTAAATCCGCTTTCCGGTTCATATAAGAATTTCTTGATTCCTTGCCAACGTCCCACGAAGGTTGTGTGCAGGAAGGCTGATTGATTTTTCTTGAGATCGATATGGTTGAGACTCATGGGTACGGGTATGCGATGACCATTGCTCGTAACGACCATGGTTTCTTTTTTACTTATTGGCACTAAGTCATGTATGTGCTTATAGGCTAACCAGATGCCTCCGCTTTTCCTGAAAGAGTTGGAGGAGAACCAGACCATTCCGAGCTCTGCGTTAATGCAGACTGGCACCATGTATCTTCCTCCAAGTAGGGTTTTGGCTCCTTTGAGGGCTCCTTCCAGATCAAAGCCTAAGTGGATGAAGGTGTTATTTAAGATATCGAAAGGAGTTTCGTTCACTAGGAACATCTCTTTTCCTTCTATTACTCTCGTCATTTCTTCTCCGTTGTGTTGGTATTCCCCTACCATTGCTTCTGTGTTCTGATTGATAATATAACTAGTTCGTATACTCATGTCTTTCGCCTCCCATTTAATTTTTTTTATAATAGGAGTATACTGGACATAGTGTCAGGTATACTCCTGATCGCAAGCCCTTAGGTGACGGTCCTCCACGACTTTCTCACCTAAGGGTTTTTCCTGTTTGTGCACATCACATTGTTCTCACCTCCTTCACTTCAGGTTTGATATAGCCATCTAACTAGTTCTTGAATGTTCTTTTTGTCGTTGCTTATATGAAAAAGCTGTGGTCTCCCTTTATAGGTCCCCTTGAACTCTTTCCACTCAGGATTGGTTGGGCTCCAGTCCACCTCTTTTAAATGGGCCATTCTGGTTGTAATCCGTTCTTTTCTTTGTTCAAAAGGCTGATTTTCCATTTTGTCATTGGCGTATAGTGCAACAGAAACAAAAACGGGATAACTTGCGAGCATGCTTTGCGTGTAGTCACCCATCGTTTCCGCTGGATATAATTTAAATAGTTCATTGAGCCAAAGATGAATAAGCGCTATATACTCACTGTTTGTTAGTGGACTGGATGAGACTTTTTCTTCTATATTCATATAAAGCTTTCCGGTCATGAAGATCCCGATTATTTGCCTTAGTTGGGATAGAGATAGTAGTTTTTTGTTGGCTGGCCGATTGATGGAGCGCTTTTCAAGTTCTATCCCGGCCGTTTTTAACAACGGATGGGTATGCAGCACCTGATTTGTAATGACGTTTAAGTTGTTACGTGAGTCGAATGATATTCGTTTGGATAGTGCCACTTTCTTTCCTTTTAAGTTAAGATCCAAGTAGAGTTGAGATTCTTCCGCTTCCGTTAGGTTTTCGAAGATTTGGATGGCAATTTGAGAATCCTTCATAAAGGAATCAAGCTTATACGCCTGTTTCATTTTTTCCTCATCCTTCTTTAAAGCGTTTAGAATCGTGTCCTCTAATTGCATAAAGGCAGCTAATCTTTGTGACCCGTCAATAATGTTCAATTGGATCGTTTCCGGTTGTTGTAGAGAGCCTTCTTTCAAAGAGCCTACAAGGGGAGGCAAATAGATATTTTCCGTTAAGGCATTATCGAGAATGTAGTTTTTAATAGACCGAACCCGTACCTGATTGATTTCACGGATGGAGATTTGCTGATTATGAAACATGTTAACTAATTCGTTTATGGAAAGGGAGGTAATGGCCCTTCTTTTTCTGTCTAATTCACTTAGTATCAATCATCTGCACTCCTTCTTGTTCTATTTTCCTCTTGAATCCCAAGGCAGTCCTCTGCATGGCATTTGTCGCGGAATGATTGATGATTCTTTTTTTGACGGGATCGTAAATATGGGCATACAAGGGATCGTCATGTTTCCAAGAGCAGGCTACCTTTAACAGCAACAGTTGGTTGATTGCTTCTTCATACGATATGTCGTAATGCTTGTGAATCTGATACACCGTTTGAGCCAGAGCGATCTGGATTCCTGTATAACCTGCTGTGAATTTCTTTCGGTCTGTCATTTTCTTCGGGAAAATTTCGAGCCATGATTCGAAAAACAATCTGGCAACGCTTACAATCCTGTCCCTTGTCAACTCCCCATGATTCACTTTATTGTCATTTGAAGTTAAACTTCCTTCAAATAATGCAATGAGACAGCGGCGCATAACGGTTAATGAAGTCAAAGCCGAGTTGTTCACTGTAATGCGGGAAAGCTTCGATTCAACTTCCATTAGATTTTCTAGTTGCCCCGCGATCAACCGTGTTAGTTCAGCGTACTCATCCCGTTGATCATATTGCATCACCAAGCCAACATGAGGTTCTTTTCGCTTTGTGTTTATATCATTGAATAGCTGCTTCTCTTCCTTCGTTTCCAGGTCCAGATAAATCTGTATCGAGACAGGGTACGTTTTTAACTTATCAATCTGACTTTGCAGTTGCTTGGCTTCTTTGAAATTCCCCATCTCTTCTTCCGTCTCCATGCGTGCCCTTAAATGGTTAATCGCCGATAACAGACCATATGTTCGGTGTTGACCGTCCAAAATGTATATTTTGCAGCCGGGTGGCAATTCTCCGCCATCCGGTACTTCCTTGATATTTCCCCTGCTTGAAAAGATGAACGGTGAAAAGTAAAAATCACCTTCCGCAACGGATTCGATGATGAACTCCCTGATTTCTGACCGCCTTTTAAGATCAAGCTTCCTTTGAACTGCATCGTCGACTTCGAATATTGCTTCCAGTGTAGAGAACTGAATTTGCGAGATTAATATCTTTTTCCCAAATTGAGTAAACGTCTTACCCGGGATTGTCACTTTCATCTCTTGATATGTCATATCATCACCCCTGTGAACATTATCCTATTTTATGTAATTTTTGTAAAACCACTCTAATTCGGTATACCTATAAAATACTTGTTCTTTTTGGTTCTTATACGAGTTCAATTGGCTTACTATTTACAAAAATAAACTACCAAGGTATAATATTTTGTTTCCTTAATGAATGTTCCATTAATCCTAGTAATTTTGCTTCTGAGTTGTGACGTTTAATAGAACTTTTAGATTTGGACCCATTGAAAATGACAATTCGATGAAATTTACAATGCACGCATTAAAAATTGTCCACGTTCATGAAAACATTTCAAAACCACCTTACTTTCCTCTCCTATTTTCACGCTTTCCTTTGTTCGTCTGCTAATCCCTTTTTTACTAGTTTTTAAATTCATAGAATAAAAAAGAAAGCAACCCTAATGGCCGCTTTCCTACTTTCTTATACACTGTACGTGTTGTTGCGTTAGTCCTCATCTTCCCACACGGTTAATCCATTTAAGAATGTTTCAAAGTCGGGAGCTAGATTAATAATCTTCTCCTCTTCCACATCAACGAATATAACAGGTGGGTTTTCTTTCGTCTTCCTGTAATCGAGAGCCGTCCATGTATGTCCATCGCCGGATATAAGAACAATATTTTTTGGCAAGTCCCATTCTTCGATTAAATAATCGCTTTCCAGGATGCCGTCTTCTTCGGCAATTCCGCTGATATATTCCACGTTCACATGGTCATCCGCCCATGATGTCGGAACATCAGTTGGAAAAGCGTTGCATTCAATATAGCCACCGTTCTGTTCTTTGAGGAGCATTATATAAGCTTGTGGTAATTTTACTTTCAACTGTTTTTCTGCTTTTTTGACCATTTCATCTGTTAATGGTTCTAACTTCTCGATTTCTACGTCTTCTAACCAGATGCTTTTCCCCATTGGTTGCACTTCCTATACGTTCATATTTTCATTCAAGACACATGATACATGGTTCATTATTACTTGTATAGGATTTTCATCCTTTTTATAGTGCTATTCAATATTCTGTTTGGACTCCCCAAACTTATATGTAAAGTAAATTTACGAACCAAATACTCAATGATTTCAAATCCCACATAATCTCTTTTGGCTAAATATTTACTTCGATAATAAAAATTCCACTACTCGACTCTCGAAAAGTATATTGCAAATTTTACGACCTTTCTTTAAAACGAAATGTAAAACAAACTTTATTTTTAGTTAAGTTTGTTTTACAATTAGTTAAACATATTTTACATAAGGAGGATATTAATGTTAGAAAACGGATGTGCATTATCAAATCGAATCCGTATTTTGAGAGCTGAACGAAAAATGACTCAACAGGATTTAGCTAAAAAAGTGGGGGTTAGTAGACAAACAATTATATCTACGGAAAAAGGTAATTATACCCCTTCATTAGTGTTAGGCTTTGAAATTGCAAATGCTTTTAATGTCGGGATTAATGATGTATTCCAATATAAAAAAGAAGGGGAGGGGCTCTAATGGAAGCGCTACTATTTATTAGTAGATTAGTTTATATCATTATATTTTTTGTATCGGTATTCTTCAGCCTGAAATTCCAATTCGGTGAAGAAAGTCAGGATGAAAGAGGCAAGAAGATATTAAATAAATCCTATGGAGTGGCGTTCCCTATATTTATTTTAGGATGGTTGCTGATTTATTTAATTGAGGAATTGATTACACCTCTTTCTTTTGAAAGTTACAAAGTAGCCATATGGTTCCTGATAACTGGTGCATATATTGTTCACGCTGTTAGCCTGTTTCATTTAAAAAGGATATCCTAATTTCTTAACACATAAAAAACCCAGATAAGGGATACTTTTTATGTGTATCCGTTATCCGGGGTATCGTTCAATTAGTTAGGTCGTGGTTTATTTACCGTTTGAGTCATAACTTTTCACCAGTGTTATGCCTTTTTTTCCATAAAAGGTCAAGTTCTTCTTTTATGCCATTTACATGATTAACTGATTCCATATAATGATCATAATTTATTAATGCCAGACCCTTGTATGATAATACTGGGAATTCCTTTGTGGAAAGCAAGAGAATTTTTGTATAAGCTTTGTTTTTAATTCTTTTCTTTTTACTTCTTTTTAATATGAGGATTTGTTTTTTAATTTCGGGATTTTTGTAGGGAGCTTCTAACATATCATGAATTACCATTTGTTTATCTCCATTCTTTGTTGTGAATCAATGCTGTGAATCAATATAGCATACCATATTGTTTCTGAAGCTTGTTATTTAAGCCATGTCACTTAAGAAGGGTGCGCCTCTACTCACTGATGTTTAAACAACACATTTCGTTTCCGGAAATTTAAAACGCTTCTATATTCTGAAACTGAAAATCCTAGATTTCAAGACTAAAATAGCAATGGTCTCTGGTATGGTTGGGCTAATATCTTTCGTTCTTACTGGATTCATATACTTACGATAAACAATATCATTTAACGCAGTATTAAATAAAGAGATACTCCGATAAAGTGGCACTTATGTCAATGGACTGCGAACGTTTAGTCATTCATGAATACTTGTTATACCTTAAGGTATGGAGCTTAAGGTATAGAGCTTACGGCTTTAGCCGTGGGAGTCTCAATTGTATAGGATTTTTATCCTTTTTTAAGTTATTCCACATTCATATTGGGGGATACCCCATGCTTAAGCTATATGTATAAAAGATTTACGAATGAATGATATCAAAACTACTTTCAAACAAAAAGTATATTATTTATATATATCGTTCAGGTAATTAATTTGTTTCACTGCTTCATCTACCTGGTTTACATCAAGAATACGGATATTTGCATGAAGTTCTTTTTGAAAAGTCTCTGCTTCTTTGCCATTTTCACTTGGGATGATCATGAATTGAAAACCGGATTTTTCTGCGATTTGTATTTTTTCTTTGATGCCTCCCACAGCTGTTACTTCTCCTTTGCCATTTATGGCTCCAGTAACCGCTATTGGTATGTGATTTTGAAAGGTTCCGTTTATTATTAATTCAGTGAGTAGTATGGCAAGCCCTGCACTATTTCCTGTCGCATGATCGTTATGAAAGTAGTCGGTAAGTCTTTGCTCTTCTTTCCCGAAATATTCTCTTAAGTCCTCTCTCATCTTTTCTTTTGGCGATTTTGCATTTAGCCCGAACCAACTTAGTAGAGTCCTATTTTTGTTTGTATAGCTCATTGAATTGTTTATTTCGGTAATGGTTAAGACATCTTTATGCTCATTGGTTAATTGATCACGAACCGCCTGTTTACTTTCCATATTATTTAATGTTTCCACGTCTATACCAATTATATAAATTCCCGAGCGTTCTACTGTCTCACTTGGCTCATGGTAGATGTCTGCTATATGTGATTGTACTGCGAAACCTATAAGGGGCAGCTCATAGCAAAATAGCAGGAAGAGGATGGATAGTGAGATAGTCATTTTTCTTCTTATCTTATGTTTCTTCCGGAGTACTACGATTGAGATCAATAAAATCACTAAGCTAATAAGCAATATAACTAAATATGAAATTTCATCAATCACATCTTGAAGATATAAGAAAAGAAAGAGGAGATAAAAAAGAAGTGTTAAAGAAATATGGAGTATAGTAGTAAAACGTTTTGCTTTTTGAATGTTAATCAGCCCTCTCTTATTAACTTTGGGGACAGTCTTCTTTTATTGTCAACTTAAAGGGAGTTACTATCATTCTCTAAAATTATTCCATGTATGTTAAACCCGTAATAGAATCTATTAAAAAAAGGTCAACCAGTAAAAATCGGCTAACCTTATCATACGATCGCCCCCGTTCATCCTGTAAAGTTGTTTATTTGTTGTTTTTTAACATTCGAACCTCTTCTTCTAATTGATCAATTCTTTGTTGAAGTTCTTTCTTAGGTTCTAAAATTCTTCGACTTAATATAACGAGGAAGCCGATAATAGCAATAACTCCCCCAGCAGAGGCAATAATCAATATCAAGGCTATGTCAACCATAAAAACAGCTCCCAATTTATTTTCTATAATGCAGGTGAATTCCTCAAAACAGGTAATTAGGTTAATTTTAACATAAATCCCATTACACTATAGACTAATGACAGCTCCTAATATCAGATATTGAAACCACTTTATATTGGTATAATTTATTCAAGATTGCTGAACAATGAACAGCCGCTGCTAGGCGTATCCGAATACTATAAATAATTAAGAAACCCAGCTAATCTTCTGATATGAAGGTAGCTGGGTTTTTAAAGTTGGATGTTCAAATAACACGTAAAAATATACGTCATTTATCGGTCAAAGTGGCACCTATTGCTTAGAAACGGACTTATCTTCGGTTAAAAAACCTTCCTATTATAAATGCGGATTGACAGAAGCCAAGAGCCGCTGTACAAAAGCAAAATGATAATTGTTGCTGATCCGTACAACTGAAGGTCAGTTAATTCAGCTATCCATTGAACCAAATTTGCGAAAGCATCCCTGAAAACATAAAGAATAATCTTGTAGGTGAACATAAATAGTCCAATCAAAAAGAAGGAAGCAATCAACAGGAATTGTTGCTTGAATTTATAAAAGAATGGAAAGATTAACGCGGTCAAGGTCATCGTCATGCCAAAGGTGAAAAGCATGTCCTTCCATGAGAACGGAACATCCTTTCCATTCACGATTAGGTTACTAATATAGACGACACCGATGATAACGGCCGTATAAAAAAGGGTACCGACATATTTGGAACTGACGATTTCTTTTCTCGTATATGGCAAGGAGTTGAACAAAACATGACTATTCCCTTTTTCCTCATAATAAAAGGCATTCATCATAAGCGTTATGCTCAAGAGAAAAATAAGGAACGAAAGCGGCGTTCCCAAAAATAAATATACGAGTGCAATAGCAAGATACAAGGGAATAAGTGACTTTTGGACCAATGCGTCCTTTTTAATCAGATTGAACATGTCATTGCCACCCCTGTTTTGTGTAATACATAATATGTTCGAGAGTAGGTTTTTCGATGATGACCGTATCTCCAAATAGGTCTGACATGCGATTTTTGCAGGCCGTCAATGCCTCGAAGCCGCTGTTCGCCGTGCGAATCCCGATGAATTCCTTCTCCATGTCTCGGTCCAATAGATCGAGCGTTCCTTTCACAAGGGCGTATTCTTCCTCAATTTTATACAGCTCCTTCGTGAAGATCAGCTCCCCTTGATGGATGAAGATAATATAGTCGGCAATCTGTTCCAGATCCGTGGTGATGTGCGTTGAAAAGAATATAGTCTTATTTTCTTCCTGCATGATATCCTGCAATGCACCGAGCAATTCCTTGCGGGAAATTGGGTCGAGGCCGGATGTCGGCTCATCCATAATAATCAATTCGGCATGATGGGAAAAAGCGATCGCCAAGGAGGCTTTCATCTTCATCCCTTTCGAAAACGTCTTGACCTTTTTCTTGAGTGGCAGCTCGAAATAGTCCACATAGTGTTCAAAGACGGCATCATCCCAGTTATCGTAGGCAGGTTTGATAATGTTTTTCATTTCCTTCAGAGTCAAATGCTCATAAAAGATGTTTTCATCATAAACAAAGCCTATCCGCTGCTTGATCTGTCTTTCATGCTCCTTGTAATTCAATCCGAATATCGAAATCGTTCCACATTCCTGCTTCAATAAATTCATAATTAGTTTGATTGTGGTCGATTTTCCAGCCCCGTTTCCACCTATGAAACCTGTTATGAATCCCTTTTTGACTGAAAGAGAGAAATCTTTCATTTGAAAATCCTTAAAGTTCTTTTCGATGTTCTGCAACTCTATCACATGTTCCATCATCATTCATCCTCCGTAAATAATAATGTAAGCATTTCCTTCAATTCCTTTAGGCTGAACCCCATTTCTTTCCCATTTTGGACCGCAATCATCAAATTCTCTTCTATGACCGCTATCTTCCTCTCTCTCATCATCTCCTTATTTTGTTCGGATACGAAAGATCCTTTTCCGACAATCGAATAAATGAACCCGCTCTTTTCCAGTTCCTCATAGGCCCGTTTCGTGGTGATGATGCTGATCTGGAGATCCCTCGCCAGCTGACGCATCGACGGGAGGGAATCCCCTTCCTGCAAGTCCCCGCTTAAGATCAACTTTTTGATTTGATAATAAATTTGTTCATAAATTGGCTCCTTGGAGCCGTTCGAAATCATAATTTGCATGGTTTACCTCTTTACTTATTGTATATATACGTTATATACAATATATACTATATTACATTATTTTACAAGGTAATATTTTCTAAATATTCGAATTCCCAAAAAAAGATTTTCCTTATTTTTATTAAAAATCTCAATCACGTAAAAAAGAGATACTCCAATATTCGAAGTATCTCCCCATCTTTTCAATTTTCCCTTTCAAATACGACCCTTCCCGCCACGACTGTTTTCAAGGCTTTTGCTGTAAGCATCTCGTCTGTCGTGCCATCGAATAGGTCACGATCGAATACCGTGAAGTCTGCGACGTAGCCTGGTTTGATGTAGCCACGTTCATGCTCTTTGTTGATCGCCTGGCTACTGCCGATCGTATACAGTTGGATCGCTTCGAAACGCGATAGCTTTTGTTCGGGTATGTAGCCACCATGATTAGCATCTGGTTTTTTCCGCTCGACTGCTGCATAGATGGTTACGAGTGGATTGATGTCCTCCACTGGTGCATCCGTTCCCGCTGCACACATGATGCCCCGGTCCAGTAGCGTTTTCCATGGATAGGCTAAGTGGAGCCGGTCTTCACCCAGGCGGTCGATGACCCAAGGGAAGTCGGATGGGACGAATGCCGGCTGGATGTCCACGACAAGCGGTAGTTTGGCCATCCTTTCGACTAGGTCCTCGCGCAATACGCAGCAGTGGATGAAGCGGTCCCGCTTGCCGCTTGGTGCCGGGTATTTTTCAATGGCACGGAGAACTTGTTCCGTCGCCGCATCCCCGATCATATGGACGGCAACGACTTCGTTATGCTTGCGTGCCAGTTTCACCAATTCTTCTAATTCTTCATCGGTTTGGATGAAGAGCCCTTTGTTATCCGGCTGATCGGCATACGGTTGGGACAGGGCCGCGGTCGAACCGCCAAGGGCTCCGTCGGCAAAGATCTTCATCGCGCCCGGTTCTACATAGGGCTCGTCAAACGCTGCATCCGCTTCGATCATTTTCTCAAATACGGCGTTATGTCGCAATATATTCACGCGGAAATGCTTCTTCTTGCCAACGACGCGGTGAAACGCCGTTAGTGGGTTCCTGAAGTCTCCGAAATAGTTCATTTCCTCAGTATGCCCACCCGTCAGGCCATAAGAAAGCATGTTATCCACAGCAAGGTTCAGTGTGTTCGTCAATGAATCGATGTACGCTTCCCCTTCTTTTGGCACAGCTTCTGTTACGCTATTGATCGCTTGGTCGAACAACAGACCATTCAATGTGCCTTCTGCATCTCTACCGATTTCCCCACCCGCTGGAGATTGACTGTCTGATGTGATGCCTCCGGCTGCAAGGGCTGCTGAATTGCCCAACACGACGTGATGGCACACCCGCGTCAACAGGATCGGTTCTTCCCGGATTGCATCAAGTTCGTCAATCGTCGGAATGCGCTTGTCAGGAAAGTTATTTTCATTCCAGCCTTCCCCATACAACCAGCTGTCCCTAGGGGCCGTTTTCGCTGCCTCCTTCACCATGTCCAACATTTCGGTTGCTGAACGGGCTTTTGTTAAATCGAGGCGAATTAACTTCTCACCTTGGAAAAGAATATGAAGATGGCTATCAACGAACCCCGGATACATGGTAGCCCCTTTCAGATCCATCCGTTCATCAGCCTGGGCGCTCAGTTCTTCGAATGATCCCGTAGCGAGTATATTGTCACCCTCGACAAGGACGGCTTCTACCGTTTCATGTTCTTTCTCCATTGTGTAAATTGTGCCGCCATACCAAAGTTTCTTCATCGAAAGATCCCTTTCTCTCTCTGCTGTTTTCGTATAAAGCAGGGCTTACCCCACTACTATACTTTGTGTTACTTTCGCCACTTTTCTCATTTTTACCTTTTTTAAAATGAAATAATTACTTTAAAATAAGCTTATACCTATACTACATCCTTACCAACCGTTTTTTTCCATAAAGAAAGCTTACTCTTCGTTGTAACATGTTACAATGACATATGATTTTTCTTATACGAGGCTCGTTTATTATCAAAGGGATAGATAAGGAGTAGAAAGGGGGAAATGGCTATTATTTTAAAGAGAAAACTGTTAACGGCTTTTCTTAGTAGCTTATTATTTGCACTGATCTTTTCATCGCTTGGTGGCTTTGATGGGAATGCCTTTATGAATTTTTATTATTTAAACCTTATGATTGTCATAACCTACGGAGTGATTACTTCCTTCTTTAGTGACTGGCTTAGTAGCAAGGTCTCAAAAAAAGCTTATATTCGTGAAATTATCTCCTTCTTACTTCATTGCTTATTCGGAGGCACATTCCAAGTGCTAAGTCTTGTTTCTTCCGTTTTATTCTTTATTGTTGACCGTTTGTTATCAAGAGTGAAGATTGGATGGCTGTCCGTCATCATCGCTTTCTTAATCGTTGTACTAGTATTTATTATTGCGGTTAATAGGTAGCTAAAAAATACAGGATGCGAGAATCCTAATAACAAGATTGCTGGCATCGAGGTACTTCTGTTCCGTTAAATAGATTAGTACCTAAGTTATTATGATATTTTATATATAAGAGCCCTATCAAGTAATAGTGCGTCATATAAATGGAACGAAGGAGAAAATGAAGGTGAAACCAACGTTTTATTATTTTTTAATCATGTTATTTCTCTTAAATATGAAAGCTACATATGATAATACGCATATTTTTTCGCTAATAATCATAAGTACATCGATATTAATCATACTAATGATCAAACTGAAAGCAGCTGTAGAAGATGATTTTAAATTTAGACATTTATTTATAGGTTTTATATGTTCACATGGAGTCTATTATTTAGAGGAACTTATAAGGAATTAATTCATGCACTAAGGCATTATTGAATCTTTTCCCACATCAAACTTACTTGTCCATCGGATGCTGCAAAAAGTAATCCCGAATCATCTCTTGCATCTGTTCTTTATTCTCTGCGAATTGCCGGTGCCTGTGTCCATTGCCCCCGGAAGGATGCGGGAAACCCAAAAGCAGGTTGCCGGAATCGAGGTACTTCTCTTTTGCCAAGTAGGTTAATACCTTGGAGACGTTGACGCCCAGTGGAATGATGAGCGGCTGATCCATGTTGCTGATTTCGGTCGCAAACCCTTCCATGATATGTTTCCGTAGGAGCTCTGTCTTTAAGATGTCCGGCGTCGTCCCGCTGTAGTTTTTCCCCTGATAAAACACCGGGTAGTTCAGGACGGATCCTGTATGGACCAAGGAATTGGCCTCATCGAAAAGCTCGATTGTGGAGGACAGACCTAAGTATTCGTGTAAACCTAACTCGTCCAGCATCTTAACCAGGTTCTTGCGCATCGGTCCTTCAAAGCTGGAGCGTTTCTTCACTTCATGCAGGATGTCTTCCTCACTATTTAGTTGATCCTTTGTTTCAATGACGGTCGAAAAGGACTTTTTCATTTGGTGTAATCCGGGGGTGATCCCCACGATCACGACTTTGGCGCGTTCATTCACATATTCAAAAGGAGCATAATAGATTTCGAGTTTTTTCTTCTCATCCCGATCAAGGAGAAACTCCTCGTTTCTGATCATGTCCACTGTATAGGAGGATGGTAAAGCATACAGTAGATCTCTGTATTGCTTGAATTTAGAAAAGCGTACGATACTCATGTATGTTGATCCCTTCTTCTTATAGTTAGCTGCCTCTAGGTGAGTGATTTAACGTAGAATAAGTGTTTCATGAATAGGCGGATCTATCAATGAATCATACCAAATTCATCGCAACTGAATTCGACGGTGAAGGCTTTCTTTGTCGCTATCCGATTAAGCGTATACACCCCTTCAATAAGAAGGCTATATGTGCGGCCATTATCTATAAGTTTGGCCTCCGAGAAGGTTTGCTTCCATTCTCCACTAGACGAACTGGCTATGTGTGAGGTAATCTGGTCTACCTTTGAAAACACTTGACCTTTGCGATATCCACTGAATTGCGTATCAAATTCACCCGAAACCTCGACTGAAAAGACCTTATCGCTAACATAAAGATACGCTGTTTTCTTCATTTCTCCATTCGAACCCCTAACGACTTCAGACTTAGATGAGGATAGATTGCCTAATGCCTCACGTTCACTTGCCAAGAAGGAATCGATATGTTCCTGAATTCTCTGTTCATATTCCTCCGGCTCAGCCCAATCTTCCGGTTCGAACTCCTCAATCGAAGGTACGCCTAGATTAATCCCTATTTTTGTCTCGTTCGCCTGATTCACCATTTCCTCATACTGCTTGTGGTACGCTTCCTTTTGTTCCTGCGTTAATGGCAGAGGGCTTTTCGTTTCGACCACAGCGTTAGTAGGCACAGGCCTATGTTCATTAGTTTGTTCATTGGCTAACACTTTAGCCGCTTCATCGCTCTTTGTTTGAGCATTCGTTTCCTCCTTTGCACTACACCCTGCTAACATAACGGTTCCAAGTAAAACGCCTATGTATAAAGCCTGTTTCATATTCCCGCACCCCATATCTTTATCATTAATAGATACTCCAATTGTAAACTTTAGTCAAAATAATTAGAATAGTTAATTTCATACAATGAAAATTGTCTCTTGCCTGCTGGTTATCAGATAGGCAGGATTTAAAGGATAGGACAAAGAACTTAATCAGTACACTGAGTTTTTAAAGGAGGAATCGTGGATGGATGAGAGATATCCCATCGGCTATTTTGAACTGGAGGGGGAGATGACTCCTAGTCTTATTGAGAGTTGGATCCAGGAGATTGAAGCGTTACCTAAGTCATTGCGGGAAGCTGTTCAGGACTTGGATGAAGAACAGCTTGATACGGCTTACCGTGTCGAAGGTTGGACGGTCCGACAAGTGGTGCATCACCTCGCGGATAGCCATATGAATGCCTATATCCGCTTTAAGTTGGCACTTACGGAACTGCAACCCGTAATCAAGCCGTATGAAGAAGCGAAATGGGCCGAGCTTTCGGATTACACATTACCGATTGAGATTTCATTATCGCTGCTAGAGGCATTGCATCAACGATGGACCACACTTTTACATAACCTAAGTCCTTCTGAGATGAAAAAGACATTTATTCACCCAGATTCGGGCGAAGTTTCAGTCGGTGAAAATATAGGCATCTACGCTTGGCATGGTCGACACCACCTCGCTCATATTACTTCTTTATCTAATTGTAAGAACTGGTAAAGGGCCATAACCTTTTAGCAAGAAACGGCTGGAGGTCATTGACATGATCAAAAGGATACGAGTGATTATTGGATTAATAAGTTGCCTTGTTATATGTATTTGGGGAGGCTATCGTTTGATAACTGGCTATCCCCAATCTAGTTCTTTATTTATTCCTCTACTATTTATAGTTGGTGGCTTTATCGGATTTATTAGTAACATGATAGAATTAAAAAAAATGAATGTTTCCTGACTAACAGATGCATTCCTTGTTTAAAGCGCATTAGTGGGAAGTAAAAAAACGCCAAGTGGCGTTTTTTTGTAAAATAGATTTCACCTGTTTCTTCCTATTAAAAATGGACTATTATTTTTTGTTTGAAATATCAAGCCACACAGCAAATATCAAAATCAACCCTTTAACGATATATTGCCAAAACGTCTCGATATTCATCATGCTCATTCCATTATCAATGCTGGCCATGATAAGTGCACCAATGATTGCACCCACGATTTTTCCTTTTCCACCCATTAAACTGGTTCCACCGATGACACAGGCGGCAATTACATCTAATTCAAGCATGTTACCTGCACTCACGGTTGCCGCATTCAACCTGCTTGTTAAAAGCACGCCAGCCAAACCGACAAGTGCCCCCATTAAGATAAAGACATACAGGACATTACGTTTAATGTTAATCCCTGAAAGTGCTGCTGCCTCAACGTTCCCACCAATCGCATATACGTATCGTCCAAAAGACGTTTTCAGAGATACGAAAAGAAATAGTCCGGCAAACGAAACAGCAATTAACATGGCAATCGGGATTCCTAAATAACGATTTAGCATATATGTAATGAATAGCGTGAAAAAGGAATAGACGGTCATTTTTCCATAATCCACTAGAGTAGAAGGGACCGATAATCCCATACTTTGGCGTTTTGCTCTCGTTCGTGCTGTTATCACAAAGAGAAGGACAACGCTGACAGCAGCAATTATATACCCCCAAGTATATGGTATGTAGTTGTTACCAATGTGTTTAAAGCTATCATTCAATGGGGCAACTGTCTGTCCTTTACTAATGCCAATTAGAATTCCGCGGAATATCAACATACCGCCCAATGTGACAATAAACGCCGGTACATGACGATAAGCAACCCACCAGCCTTGCCACAAGCCTGCAATGGCGCCAACTACAATGGCAGCTAGGACGACAACGCCTGTACTCATTCCAAACCAAACTTGGAGAATGGCTGCGATTCCACCCGTTAAACCAACTAGAGATCCAATGGATAAATCAATATGTCCGGAGACAATAACAAGCGTCATCCCAATTGCAAGGACGGCAACAACAGACATCTGCGTAAACAAATTGGATAAATTACGAGAAGATAAAAATTCGCCATTGGTAAAAAAACCAAAAATGAGGGCGATTAAAATGAGTGCAATGATTAAGGTATACGCTTGAAAATCCAATTTAAAGCTTAATTTTTTGCTTTGCCTTGGCTCTAAATTGCTATTAGTGGGCAATGGACTGTTCACTAAACTTCCCTCCCGTGGCACATGCCATGATTTTTTCCTGTGTCGCTTCTTTTCTTGTGAATTCACCACTGATTCTTCCTTCTGTCATGACTAATACTCGGTCAGACATCCCAAGAATCTCTGGTAATTCAGATGATATAAGGACAATTCCTACTCCTTGATCTGCGAGTTCATTAATGATTTTATAGATTTCATATTTGGCGCCTACGTCAATTCCTCTTGTGGGTTCATCTAAAATAAGGATTTTGGGATTATTCAATATCCATTTACTAAGGACAACCTTTTGCTGATTCCCACCGCTCAACTGACCGACCTTGGTTTCAAGGTTAGGGGCCTTTAATTTCATCTTTCTTGTCATTTCATCCGCACGCTTCACTTCAAGAGCATTATCAATGATATTGAATTTCATGACTTTGTTTAATGCAACAAGTGTCGTGTTCTTTGCGATATCCATACCTAGGATAAGACCGTACCTTTTTCGATCTTCTGAAACATAAGCTAAGCCTTCTTTAATGGCATCGGCCGGCTTTAGAATAGTGACTTCTTTTCCATCAATCTTCACTTTTCCTTGCTTCTTCTCATTAGTTCCTCCAAAAAGGCCAGTGAATAGCTCGCTTCTTCCGGCACCCATCAATCCAGAAAAGCCAAGAATTTCTCCTTTTTTCAATCGGAATGACACATCTTTTATGACTGCTTTCCCAGTATGCGCTTCGAAAGAAGAATAGTTCTCCACTTCCAAGACCGGTTCTCCTATTTCTCGAGTTTCGTAGGGGAAAAGCTCCGTTAGTTCCCTTCCGACCATTTTGGTTACTATTTTATCCTCTGACATATCAACAATGGAATCGGTACTGATTGTTTTGCCATCACGCAAGATGGTTACGGTATCAGCTAGTTTCATGACTTCTCCAAGTTTATGAGAGATATAAATACACGTGACACCCTGCGATTTCAGATCCTTTAATAACCCTATTAATATCTCAACATCACTTTCTGTTAAAGCAGCAGTCGGTTCATCTAGAATTAAAATATCCGTTTTATTGGTAAGGGCCTTCGCAATTTCGATTAATTGCTGTTTTCCTACCGTTAACTCCCCAACCTTTGTGTGCGGATCAATAGACAATCCGATGTGGGAAAGCCACTTCTGCGCTTGTGCATCTATCTTGTTCCAATTAATCACTTTTTGTCTCATCAGGTCATGACTAAGAAATAGATTCTCAGCAACAGTCATTTCATTTACAAGAGCCAGTTCTTGGTGAATGATTGATACGCCGCTCTCTCTCGACTCCTTTATTGATTTAAAGGATACATCTTCTCCATTAATCACAATCTGACCACTATACGTACCTGCTGGGTATACACCACTTAAAATTTTCATTAACGTTGATTTCCCAGCTCCGTTTTCCCCACACAACGCATGAATTTCACCCTTACGTACGGAAAAAGTCACGTTATCTAACGCCTTTACACCTGGAAATACTTTAGTAATGCCTTCCATCTGAAGCGCGAAAGTACCCATGTCGATAACCTCCTTAGTAAGAATAGGGGGAGACTCTGCTCCCCCACATTCCTTGTTAGGCTTTCACTATTACGGTTTTTTTGGACGTTCGCTCTCAGGAACATTTTTATAAACATCTTCATATGAATGGAATTTGTCTTTCACAACAGTATCCATGATATTCTCTTGATCTACCATAATTGGGTCAAGCTTAATGAACGGTACATCCATTTTCCCATTGTTAATGGATCCTTCCGCTTTAACCTTCTCACCATTTGCAAGTTTAACCGCTACTTCTGCACTCGTTGTTGCAATCGTTTTAATCGGCTTATAAACGGTCATGGATTGCGTACCTTCTGCAATACGCTGGACCCCAGTGATATCTGCATCTTGCCCCGAGATCACTACTTTACCATCCAAGTTTTGTCCTGATAATGCCTGAATGGCCCCACCAGCCGTGTTGTCGTTTGAAGCAACAACCGCATCAATTTTATTCTTATTAGCTGTAAGTGCATTCTCCATGATTTTCAGTGCTTCGTTTGCATCCCAGTTCTTTGCCCATTGATCTCCTACGATTTCAATGTCGCCTTTGTCCACAAGGGGTTGGATAATGTTCATCTGTCCCTCTCTAAACATCTTTGCATTATTATCTGTTGGTGAACCGCCCATTAGGAAATACTTCCCTTTAGGCATTTTTTTCACTAAGTATTCTGCCTGCATTTCTCCAACGCGGATATTATCGAATGAAACATAGGCATCGATTTCCGAGTTATTGATTAAACGGTCGTAGGCTAATACAGGAATATCTTCCGCTTTAGCTTGATCCACAACAGGTGTTAGGGAATCAGAATTGATTGGAATGATAACAAGTGCATCGATTTCCTGTGAAAGCATATTCTGAATCTGGGACAATTGTTTCGCTTCATCACCATCTGCTGATTGAACGACTACTTCTGCACCTAATTCTTCGGCCTTCTTAACAAATAAATCTCTATCATGTTGCCATCTTTCTAGAGATAAGTCAGAAACAGAAAGACCAATTTTGATTGTCTTATCCTTCTTCTCCTCCTTGGTACCGCTTACATTTTTGCCTGTATCCTGCCCACAGGCTGCCAGGATAAATACTAATACAGATACCATTAAAGCACTTAGTAACCCCTTACGTATGCCCATTTAATTAGCCTCCCTTTTTCATTTAAATTTAACAACTATTCCAAATATTTCAATTGATTATAGCATGGCGAAATAAGTTTGTCTATCGGATGAACAAACTTTTTCTGTTATCGTCCCCTCTGTCTGAATAGCTTTTTTTCAATGGCCCGATGATAACGCTCCAAGCTGAGAAGAAGAATGATGAACAGCTGCATTGCTTCACCTAATGCTTAATAGATTAGTATTTGTCTAAAAAATAAAAACAAGTCACGACAAAGATAATCGTTACAATGAGTGCGGTTCTCCGGATTTCCTCACTAAACACATGCTAAAAATACTATTTCACAATAAAAAAAAGCCGACTGATCATAGAATCAATCAATCAATCGGCTTTTTGAGCTATTTATCACACACACTACTTTAAAGCATTTTAATAATCAGCTATTTCCTTACACTACTTTCTCGCCACTTCATTAAGGAAAGCGTATCGCGTTTAAATCAACATTTACAGCACTGGACGCTGATATGCTTACAGCTGCTGTGAACGCAATCCTAATTTCATAGGTTGTAGTTCCAGTAACTGCAGCCGTACTCACATTGGTGGATGCTACCGGGAATCTTGATGTATCTGCAATATTTAAACTCCTTTGAATAGAACGTGTGTCAATTAACGTTCCATTACGGTACAAGCGAGTTTGAACGGTCAAATTGGCGTTTGCCAACGTCGTCACATCAATGGATACGGCATAGTCCACTTTGACGTTCTGTCCAATGGTAGTTGGTACATTCAACGTAGCCACTGATACTTCGCCAGTTACTGGGATAGTAATTGGACCAGCTACCTCTGTAAAAAATAATTGTGGTCCTACTCCGGTGGCTCCGGTAACTCCTGTCGCTCCGGTTACACCTGTTGCTCCTGTTACACCCGTGGCTCCTGTTAAGCCCGTGGCTCCTGTTAGACCCGTTGCTCCTGTTAATCCTGTTGCTCCCGTTTGGCCGGTCGCTCCTGTTACACCTGTTGCACCAGTGAGGCCGGTTGCTCCTGTAATTCCAGTCGCTCCGGTTACACCTGTTGCTCCCGTTAGACCTGTCGTTCCTGTTAGGCCCGTTGCTCCCGTTAGACCTGTTACTCCTGTTACTCCTGTTACACCTGTTGCTCCCGTTAGACCTGTGGCTCCTGTTAGACCCGTTGCTCCTGTTAGGCCGGTCGCTCCCGTTACACCTGTTGCTCCCGTTAGACCTGTTACTCCTGTTGCCCCTGTTAGACCTGTGGCTCCCGTTAGACCTGTGGCTCCTGTTAGACCCGTGGCTCCCGTTAAGCCCGTGGCTCCCGTTAGACCGGTTGCTCCCGTTAGACCGGTTGCTCCCGTTAGACCTGTCGCTCCCGTTAGACCGGTTGCTCCCGTTAGACCTGTCGCTCCGGTTAGACCCGTTGCCCCGGTAATTCCGGTTGCTCCCGTTAAGCCAGTGACTCCTGTTAAACCTGTCGCTCCGGTGATTCCGGTTGCTCCCGTTAAGCCGGTGACTCCTGTTAAACCTGTCGCTCCGGTGAGGCCGGTTGCTCCGGTTACACCTGTTGCACCAGTGAGACCTGTCGCTCCCGTTAGGCCGGTGGCTCCTGTTAAACCTGTCGACCCTGTTAACCCTATCGCACCAGTGAGGCCGGTTGCTCCCGTTAAGCCCGTGGCTCCTGTTAAACCAGTCGCTCCTGTTAAACCTGTTGCTCCAGTGAGACCCGTGGCTCCGGTGAGGCCGGTCGCTCCCGTTAAACCTGTTGCTCCAGTGAGACCGGTCGCTCCTGTTAGGCCGGTTGATCCTGTAATTCCGGTCTCTCCGGTTACACCTGTTGCTCCAGTGAGACCCGTGGCTCCGGTGAGGCCGGTTGCTCCCGTTAAACCTGTTGCTCCAGTGAGACCGGTCGCTCCTGTTAGGCCGGTTGATCCTGTAATTCCGGTCGCTCCTGTTACACCTGTTGCACCAGTGAGACCGGTCGCTCCTGTTAGACCTGTTGCACCTGTTAGGCCAGTGGCTCCCGTTAAACCTGTTGCTCCCGTGAGGCCTGTGGCTCCGGTTAGGCCTGTCGCTCCTGTTACACCTGTTGCTCCCGTTAGGCCTGTTGCCCCTGTTAAACCCGTGGCTCCCGTTAAGCCTGTTGCTCCGGTAATTCCGGTCGCTCCTGTTAGACCCGTTGCTCCTGTTACACCTGTCGATCCTGTTACACCTGTCGATCCTGTTACACCTGTCGCTCCTGTCAGGCCGGTTGACCCTGTTAAACCTGTCGCTCCTGTTACACCTGTTGCACCAGTGAGGCCGGTCGCTCCCGTTACACCTGTTACTCCTGTTGCCCCTGTTAGACCTGTCGATCCCGTTAGACCTGTTGCTCCAGTTAATCCTGTCGCACCTGTCAGGCCCGTTGCACCAGTGAGACCCGTGGCTCCCGTTAGACCTGTTGCTCCCGTTAGACCTGTTGCTCCGGTTAGACCCGTTGCCCCGGTAAGACCTGTTGCTCCGGTTAGACCGGTTGCTCCTGTAATTCCAGTCGCTCCGGTTACACCTGTTGCACCAGTGAGACCCGTGGCTCCGGTGAGGCCGGTTGCTCCCGTTAAACCTGTGGCTCCCGTTAAACCTGTCGCTCCCGTGAGACCTGTCGCTCCAGTGAGACCCGTTACTCCGGTGAGGCCGGTTGCTCCTGTTAAGCCCGTTGCTCCCGTTAATCCTGTTGCTCCCGTGAGGCCGGTTGCTCCGGTAATTCCGGTCTCTCCTGTTAGACCTGTTGCTCCTGTTAGACCTGTTGCACCAGTGAGGCCGGTCGCTCCTGTTAAGCCCGTTGCTCCCGTTAGACCGGTTACTCCTGTTAAGCCCGTTGCTCCCGTTAGACCCGTTGCTCCTGTTAATCCTGTTGACCCTGTTACACCTGTTGCTCCCGTGAGGCCGGTTACTCCCGTAATTCCTGTCGCTCCTGTTAAGCCTGTTGCTCCTGTTAAACCTGTTGCTCCCGTTAGGCCGGTCGCTCCTGTAATTCCTGTAGCTCCTGTCAGGCCTGTCGCTCCTGTTAGACCCGTTGCTCCTGTTAAACCTGTTGCTCCCGTTAAGCCCGTTGCTCCACTTGACACAAGTATTGTGTAATCTGCAGATTGACCCGGAATTCCTGTAGGGCTTGCTATATTTGCTCGATAAAGACTACCTTCATATACTACAACCTGACCTGCTAGATAACCTGGCGCTTCTGCTGGATCAAATGTTACTGCATCATCTAGACCTGCTCCGGTTGCTCCCGTTACTCCTCTTTCTCCCGTATCACCTGTTGCCCCTGTTGGCCCAACATCTCCTGTCGCACCCGTTACACCAGTTGGTCCTGTTTCTCCACTCACTACAACTAATTCATAATCCGCGGATTGTCCTGGAATTCCTGTGGGGCCCGCTACATTTGCTCGATAAAGATTTCCCTCAAAACTAACTAGCTCACCTGCTGGATAACTCGGCGCTTCTGCTGCATTAAAAGTTTCTGCATCCTGTATACCAACACCCGTTACTCCTGTGGGGCCAGTAATTCCTGTTGGTCCCGTTTCACCAGTTGCACCCGTGATTCCTGTAGCTCCTGCTTCTCCAGTTGGACCCGTGATTCCTGTTGGTCCTGTTTCTCCAGTCGGACCTGTTACACCCGTCGCTCCACTTGATACAAGCAAGGTATAATCTGCCGATTGCCCTGGGATTCCCGTAGGGCCCGCTACATTTGCTCGATAGAGACTTCCTTCATATAATAAAATTTGGCCTGCCGGATAACTCGGCGCTTCTGCCGGATCAAATGCTACTGCATCACCCAACCCTGATCCCGTTGCTCCTGTGATCCCTGTAGCTCCTGCTTCTCCAGTCGGACCTGTTACACCCGTCGCTCCACTTGATACAAGCAATGTATAATCTGCCGATTGTCCTGGGATTCCCGTAGGGCCCGCTACATTTGCTCGATAAAGACTTCCTTCATATAGTAAAATCTGGCCTGCTGGATAACTCGGCGCTTCTGCTGGATCAAATGCTACTGCATCACCCAACCCTGATCCAGTTGCTCCTGTGATCCCTGTAGCTCCTGCTTCTCCAGTTGGACCTGTTACACCCGTCGCTCCACTTGATACAAGCAATGTATAATCTGCCGATTGTCCTGGGATTCCAGTTGGACCCGCTACACTCGCTTGATAAAGGCTTCCTTCATACAACACAATCTGACCTGCTGGATAACTCGGTGCTTCCGCTGGATTAAATGTTACTGCATCATCTAGACCTGCTCCGGTTGCTCCTGTCTCTCCAGTTGCACCAGTGATTCCTGTAGCTCCCGCTTCTCCCGTCGGACCTGTTACACCCGTCGCTCCACTTGACACAAGCAAAGTATAATCTGCTGATTGTCCTGGGATTCCCGTAGGGCCTGCCACATTCGCTCGATAAAGGCTTCCTTCATATAATAAGATTTGGCCTGCCGGATAATTCGGTGCTTCTGCCGGATCAAATGTTACTGCATCACCCAAGCCTGACCCAGTAGCCCCTGTCTCTCCAGTAGGACCTGTTACACCCGTTGCTCCACTGGACACAAGCAAGGTATAGTCTGCTGATTGTCCTGGGATTCCCGTCGGACCCGCTACATTTGCTCGGTAAAGGCTTCCTTCATATAGTAAAATCTGCCCTGCTGGATAATTCGGTGCTTCTGCCGGATCAAATGTTACTGCATCACCCAATCCTGATCCCGTTGCTCCGGTAATTCCTGTAGCTCCTGCTTCTCCCGTTGGACCAGTGATTCCTGTAACTCCTGTTTCTCCGGTTGGACCAGTTGCTCCACTTGATAGAAGCAAAGTATAATCTGCCGATTGTCCTGGAATTCCAGTTGGCCCCGCTACACTCGCTTGATAGAGACTTCCTTCATACAGCACAATCTGGCCTGCCGGATAATTCGGTGCTTCTGCCGGATCAAAAGATACAACATCATCCAATCCTACTCCCGTCGCACCGGTGGTACCTTTTTCTCCGGTTGCCCCTATATCTCCTGTAGCTCCGGTTACACCCGTCGCTCCACTTGACACAAGCAAGGTATAGTCTGCTGATTGTCCTGGGATTCCTGTAGGACCCGCTACATTTGCTCGATAAAGGCTTCCTTCATATAATAAGATTTGGCCTGCTGGATAATTCGGTGCTTCTGCCGGATCAAATGTTACTGCATCACCCAAGCCTGATCCCGTTGCACCAGTAGAGCCCGTTATTCCAGTGGCTCCTATCTCTCCAGTTGCTCCTGTGATTCCTGGGGCTCCCGCTTCTCCAGTCGGACCTGTTACACCCGTTGCTCCACTTGATACAAGCAAGGTATAATCTGCCGATTGCCCTGGGATTCCCGTCGGACCTGCCACATTTGCTCGATAAAGGCTTCCTTCATATAATAAGATTTGGCCTGCCGGATAATTCGGTGCTTCTGCCTGATCAAATGTTATTGCATCACCCAAGCCTGATCCCGTTGCACCGGTAGAGCCTGTTATTCCAGGGGCTCCCACTTCTCCTGTTGCTCCTGTGATCCCTGGAGCTCCCGCTTCTCCAGTTGGACCTGTTACACCCGTCGCTCCACTTGATACAAGCAAGGTATAATCTGCTGATTGTCCTGGGATTCCTGTAGGACCCCCTACATTCGCTCGATAAAGACTTCCTTCATATAGTAAGATTTGGCCTGCCGGATAATTCGGAGCTTCTGCTGGATCAAATATTACTGCATCACCCAAGCCTGATCCGGTAGCCCCTGTCTCTCCAGTAGGACCTGTTACACCCGTTGCTCCACTGGACACAAGCAAGGTATAGTCTGCTGATTGTCCTGGGATTCCCGTCGGACCTGCCACATTTGCTCGATAAAGGCTTCCTTCATATAATAAGATTTGGCCTGCTGGATAACCCGGAGCTTCTGCCGGATCGAAAGTTACTGCATCACCCAAGCCTGATCCCGTTGCACCAGTAGAGCCCGTTATTCCAGTGGCTCCTATCTCTCCAGTTGCACCAGTGATCCCTGTAGCTCCAGCTTCTCCAGTTGGACCGGTTACACCCGTCGCTCCACTTGATACAAGCAAAGTATAATCTGCCGATTGGCCTGGGATTCCCGTCGGACCTGCCACATTTGCTCGATAAAGGCTTCCTTCATATAATAAGATTTGGCCTGCTGGATAACCCGGAGCTTCTGCCGGATCGAAAGTTACTGCATCACCCAATCCTGATCCCGTTGCACCAGTAGATCCTGTTATTCCAGTTGCTCCTGTGATCCCTGGGGCTCCCGCTTCTCCAGTCGGTCCTGTTACACCCGTCGCTCCACTTGATACAAGCAAGGTATAATCTGCCGATTGTCCTGGAATTCCAGTTGGACCCGATACATTCGCTCGATAAAGACTTCCTTCATATAGTAAGATTTGGCCTGCCGGATAATTCGGAGCTTCTGCTGGATCAAATGTTACTGCATCACCCAATCCCGATCCGGTAGCCCCTGTCTCTCCAGTTGCACCAGTGATTCCTGTAGCTCCCGCTTCTCCAGTCGGTCCTGTTACACCCGTCGCTCCACTTGACACAAGTAAGGTATAATCTGCTGATTGTCCTGGGATTCCTGTCGGGCTCGCTACATTCGCTCGATAGAGACTTCCTTCAAATAATAAGATCTGACCTGCTGGGTAACCCGGGGCTTCTGCCGGATTAAATGTTACTGCATCACCCAAGCCTGATCCCGTTGCACCCGTAGGGCCCGTTATTCCAGGGGCTCCTACTTCACCAGTCGGTCCTGTTGGTCCTGTTGGTCCCGTTGACCCAGCAGATACAAGTAATGTATAATCACTCACCTGGAATCCCCCTCGGATTTGCTACATTCGCTATATAAATACTTCCCTCATACAAGACTATTTGGCCTGCCTGATAACCTGGTGCTGCAGCCGGATTGAAAGTTACTGCATCCTCTAAGCCTACACCCGTCGCTCCTGTTATTCCTGTTGCACCCGTTTCACCAGTAGCTCCCGTTATTCCGGTGGGTCCTGTTTCTCCTGTTGGGCCCGTTAACCCGGTCGCTCCTGTTTGCCCAGTCGCCCCCGTTATTCCTGTTGCTCCTACTTCACCAGTCGGTCCAGTTACACCCGTTGACCCGCCTGATACAAGTAATGTATAATCTGCCGATTGACCTGGGACTCCTGTTGGGCCCGCGACATTTGCTCGATAAAAGCTTCCTTCATACAGCACAATTTGACCTGCCGGATAACCCGGTGCCTCTGCTGGATTAAAAGCTATTGCATCTTCCAAGCCTGCTCCCGTTGCTCCTGTTGGTCCTGTTGGTCCTGTTGGTCCTGTTGGTCCAATAATCCCGGTGACTCCTGTAATACCCGTGAATCCGGTTGGACTTATCGGTTCACTTCCTCTTGGTATGCTAATATCCACTATTACTTCTTGCTTTACACTTTGACCACTGGTTTTATGTTTATGGTTAGATTCACATTGACATTTTTTATGTCCACAATGCTTACACTTTTTATGTTTTCTATCTTTATGCAATTCATTTCCTCCTTTAATCACCTGTCTGTATACTATGAGTCTGGCGAATTAAAGGAGTAGACAATTATCTTATAAAATGTGCCCTTCTAACGGAAATGCCCCCTGTTTGTACAAAAATCTAAAACTCACCTGTGAATTTGCCTCTTCACATAAACGAAATGGTATCTTAATTAACTTCTGCTCTGGGATTATTTTAGAGAGATTCACATTGTACACCACCCCCATGCTAAAATAGGGATAAACTATATTGCTTTTACACCGGTAATTTTTATCATTGAAATGGGGTTGAGAGGAATTAAACAGCTGCGGCAAATTATAAAACGTAATAGAACGCCATTAGAAATCATTCTAGATATCCTTTCGCTCTTATTTCTGATTGCTAGTCTCCTATACATCATTACGGAATGGTCATCTTTACCAAGTCGAATTCCCTTTCAATTTAATTTCGGGGAAGTGAAAATTTGGGGCTCGAAAGGAAGCGTCATTGCTCTTCCGCTTTTTGGGGTAGTCATTTGGATTGGATTAAGTATTCTTGAAAAATTCCCGCAGCACATTAACTTCCCTTTTTTTGTTCAAGAAAACAAGGAAATGGAGCATAGAAATAACCGGATTTTGTTAAATATGACCAAGAATGTAGTGGTCATCTTTTTTACTTATACAAATTGGACGAGCATTCAATTAGCTTTAATCTAGTTTTATCTAGAAATCAAAGAAAAAAGGCGGAGAAGTCCGTAGCAACAACAGTTAAAGGAATATATAACGAATAATTGCCTACGCGGTAATTATTCTTTTTTTATCCATTAGAAGATATATCGGTCAGTTTGACGTTTTTATCGGTCTATTTCAAGGATATATCGGTCAATTCCGGACTAATATCAGTCTAATCGAACATACCCTTCCAAACTATCATCATCCAGGTAACATGGTATACCGTGACTGCCGCATAAATGACCAAACAAAACACGGCTCCCCCGTTCACCATTTTGCGATGCTCTACCCTCGGATAGATCCATAATAAAAGCAAAGGAAGGAAAAGCTTGCATCCATAGAAAGAGAACCGGCTCCAGTGATACACCTCTTTCATGAGGGGATTCAATTCTCTTATATATCCTGCCTGGATACCCAAATCGGTTACAACAGCATCGAACAGACATAGCCCCAAAATCCATACAAGTAGCTTCTTCATTTTTGATTCGGAAATTCTTGCATCTCTCACTTGATCTCCTCCTTCCTCTATCTTTACAAAAAGACAATCGGCACATACCTTTTCAAAGATGAATGACAATAAAGAGCATGTAATCTTCATAACGAATCACAAGTTCATTATAACGAACAATAAACTTTTAAAAAATCTTGCAATGCCCCCCTTAAGAAGCATTGCATACATAGCACCCGGTCACTTTCACCTATCTAAATCTTCCGGTTAATTAGTAAAACCACAGATGTATCCACAATTCGAACGAAAATCGGTGAGTGCTTTTTATTTTGGCTATGTTAAAGGGAAGGGTTGATTTTTCGTGAAAATTACACTTAAACTAACCGGGCAGCATAGTTTTGGAAGCGTAGTGTATTCGAAATGTACAGTACAACCTTATGCTATGATTAACTAAAAAAGGAGAATTATTTTGGCCGACTAATTATCTCTGTATATTAAAGAGGCAGCATAGTTAAATATGATTACCAAAGGATTGAGTGAGAATGAGTTTAGCTTCCTACATTGGATGCAATATAGAATTATCAATTAACGATGATGAATATTCAGATGATTTTTTTTACATTGGAAGTTGTTTTGCAGGAGAAAGGGAACTCCAAAATGTAAAGAAATATCAGTTGACTACCCCTTATGTTTACGAGGTATCAAGTCACTGGGGAATTGAGATTTCGGAATATATGAATCTAGAAACCTGTGCTGAATCAAAAGTAAAGTTGTTAGAACTTTGTAAAAGAATGGACAGCTATCTTGAAAAAGGAGATTATTTTGAACTGTTTAGTTGTTGGATTGGAGAAGAAACCGATAAGCGAGATGGTGAGAAAACTCTTCAAATCAATAACTTTGATATTGACCAGATTGAAATACTAGAAAAAACGTTAGTGAGATTTAAAAAGTAAAGGCTTCTTCAAGTGAAAAACGGACATCAAAGTAAAATGATGTTGGAAATAAATTTCCAACTCATTGTTACCTTTAACATAACCTTTATTTTTTACCTTCCTTCTCCATAAGCTCTTTATCTATTTCTTCAACATTTTCTTCTCTGCCATCTTCTTTTACCGCTTTCACTTTAACGGTTTGTACATCGCTAATGGCATACCAAAACCTTTTTCCTTCCTCTACTTCGATGATTTCAGCTGGTTCATCCCCCACCAACACATCTGTAATGGAATCATCCGTAAGCGTACCTGAATATATGTATGGTTCTTCGTTCATGGAAGACCATTGCACAGCACTATCCCACTCAGCTCCCCTTGTTTGCTTCCACTCCCACTTCCCATTTTCTTTTTCAAAATAAGCAAGGAAGATTTGATCACCATTTGGATTGTGCTCGGTGAAGATGGCTATGCTATCTTGATGTTGGTTCAATGTATGGACTTTCTTATATACGAGGGAGTAGGAATAATCAAACTCCTTTCCATACTCTTCCTTCGTTTTCTCCATCTCCGTATCGAAATACTCTTCGAATGTCGGTTCTTTCGATTTCGAACATCCGAATAGAAAGAGTAAGCAGAGGATGGTCACTGCTATCATTCTATTTTTCAAATAAATCCCTCCATCGTTCCAGTTATGTATTATCACCCTAATTTTACCATTTATAGCAGACTATGAATTGTTTTTTTGTTACGCCACTTACTAATGAATTCTCATCCATGATCCGATATATAAAGTAAACAGGGGGAATTCGATGAAAATTTCTTTGGGAACGGAATCTGTTCCGTTATATAAGCAACCTGAGCAGTACCATGTAAAGGCATCGGTATCAGAAAGTTCATTTGCCAAAAAGGATACAGTCACGATTAGCGGCAGTTCACTCCAATTATTCGGACAAATGCAACAAAAACAAACCTCCATGATTGAAGGTCTCATGAAACAGCGCGAAGGCATTCAAGAAATGAAAAGCAACTTAACCGAACGAACATTGGAAAAGGGAGAAGACATATCTTCCATTGAAGAACAACTCAAACAATACGAGCTCCAATTAACGGATATCGACCAACAAATAGCCGAAATGGAAATGGAAGAGCGCCAAAAGGCACTAGGGAAAGAAGAAAAACCTGAAGATGAGGACTTGTCTGGAACTGACATACAGGCTTCTTTAACAAAATCTTCACAAGCCATGGATCGCATCGAAAAGGTGTACCAAGTGAAGAGCTCCATGGAACGTGAACATAGAAGCATAGCAAGTGCAATGAAAATGGACGCATCACGGGGCGTGTTCAGCGAAGCGAAGGCTGACCGCTTAAATGAACTGGAAAATCGAATGGAAGATGTCGAACAAAACATGATGAAAGATATAAATGCGATTCATGAACCATCTGAAGTTGAGGAAGAAAATAAGTTAGCCGATCAACAAGAAGACGCTAGGCACGTATAAATAAATGAGCTTGGCTGTCCTTCTCCAAGCTCATTCTCATTTCTCTGTTTTTTAGTAGATAAATAGGACCCGCTATCAAAAAACAAAGTCCGAAAGAAGCTCCATTACATACAAGTGATAAACACCGAATATCAATCGACTTTTCTACTCACCACTCCCCATAGATGTTCTCCCGTTTGGCTCCCAATAGGCTAGGAAAAAGCGTCAACCCTGCCACAATCGGTATGATTCTAAAACCATCCCTAGAAAGCAGCCAAAATGGGTTGGGTAAGTGTTCTATGTTTGGGGAAAAGGTATAAACGCTTGGAACATATAATGAAAGAATTAGACAGGGTATGGTCACGCATAAAAAAAGGGGCTTATGAATCTTGAGCGTCCATCCCTTCATGAAAAGCAATGACAGGTAGACACCAAACACAAGTGGTGCAAGGGTATCGAACCAAAATAGTGGGTCGATTATAAACGATTCGTCGACTTTCTTTTGAATGCTCAATCCAAGGGTGAAGCTACTATTGATTAGAACGAATAATCCCGCTAACCAAAGTAATCTCCAGACATACGATGACCAATGAGAACGCATATGCAATAACCTCCCGTTAAATGTGGATTCCTTTTCTCTCACCATAATTTTCTAGGTTCATAATTTCATTTCCCTAGAAATTCGAACGATTCATTTCCATTCATTAGCCAAAAGTCCATAAATAACGTGATCCACATAATGGTCATATAGCCACTCTGCTTGTCTAATCCGTCCTTCCTCCTTAAAACCAAACCTTTCAGGGAGCGCCCTACTTTTTCTATTTTCAACGGCGACTCTCACTTCAATCCGATTTAGCTTAAGGTCGATAAATCCGTAATCCATTAAGGTTTTGAATGCTTTAGACATGATACCTTTACCTTGAAATTCTTCGCCTAACCAATAACCCACAACACCAATTTTATTAGCCTTGTTTATTGTATTAAAACCGATTGTACCCGCAATTCTCCCATTATAAATAATGGCAAACGATTGTGGATATCCCCCATTATCAATTAGTTCTCTACATCTTGATTGAATATTTTGTGCAGTATCTTCCACACTCTTTGTATAATCGAGCCAACCAAGCCACTCTCTTAAATAGGATTTTGACTTAATCGTCAGATCGTAGAACTCACCTGCGTCATCTTTAGTAAACATTCTCAAAGATACTTCCTCATCTATCTTATGCACTAACATAATCCCCACACCCTTTCATCTAAATTTTACCATGATTTGTTTATCAGGTAATTCCTTATTGAAGTTCAATTGCAGCGTTAGTTGCTTATTGCTATTCAGGCTACTACTTACTATCCCAATCAGTCCAAGTTGCAAAGGCTTCCAAATCGAAAGAAATCCGAAGTGGTCATTTGCCTCTTCTCTTAAAATACTGACTCCTGTGAGGGTTAGTTGTTGCCCGATTGCATGTGCGGCGTCAAGTCGATGAACGGCCGGCCAACGATTGGTTCCCTCTGTAGCAGGATAGAGTTCTGGTGTAATTCGATTGGGTAAATGGTATTTTTCCTAATAGGATTCTTGAAAAAAATATAGTAAAAGGAGATAATATATAAATCAGTGTGTAGAGATATTGGCCATGATTATTGGCCAAAAATATATGTCTCACGATACGTCTGCCATCTGAAATATTTTTAATATGGAGATGGTTTCAATATGCACGAAGAAACAAGATTACCACGGAATGGAAAAGAATTTATATTGTTCTTGGCGATTATATCCATTCTTTCAGTCAACATCATCGGACCCCTTATTATGGGTTTCGAATTCGGTTTCAATAAAGATGTGTATTTTGATACCTTACAAGTCATTCCATTCGTATGGGTTTGTGTCGTTATATTGGTAACCTTCGTTGCCAATCCACTCGTTACTAAACTCGTACCAAAGTTTGTTAAACCAACGGACAGCTTTAATGCCAGAGTGTTATTCACGATATTATTCAGCGTAACCATCCTGTCCATTCTACTGACAATCATGGGATCTTGGATTGGCATGGGTGAAATTAGTTGGGAACCGTTTCAAAGGTTCTTTTATAGCTGGCCACGTAACTTTTTCATCGCATTTTGGGTTGAAACGTTAATCGCACAGCCTATTGCTAGATTGGCCATGAAAAAATTACATGCAAGCCAAGTACGAAAAACAGTAAAAGCATAGGAACGTCCATAAAGCCGATTGGTTGTAAAACCGATTGGCTTTTTATTGCGGCTGTGTCCGCATAATTTGTTAAAATTAAATTAGACAGCATTTCTGCTGTCCATTTAACATCTACCTAATTTTAACTATATCAGTATGTGTTTTATCGTTAAGCTCCCAAACTACGGATACTGATGTGCCTTTTGGTGGCTTATGTCCTAAGTAAAAATTATCGGAAAAGGGCTGCAAATCAGTAACTTTGCCATCTTCCGACCTGCCTTCTTCAAAACCATCGATACGTGTATCGATTGTATCATTTTCTTCAACTATAATGGATTTTACAGTTACGTTGTCGTTATTTCTTTGATATAAATGACCTTCCCAGCCATATGGTTCACTGGCATCTGAATTTTTTTTATACGTTACCTTCCACATCCCATTTTCTGAAGTTCCTGATATTACCGTATTAGATAAATACCAATAAACGCAGATGACAATAAGAGCTAACGGTATTATAACTTTCAAATATCTGTTTCTAGGCATATTTATCCTCTCAATATTTATTCATTTTAAATCCCGTCTACATTTTACTATAAATTAGAAAAAGAAGGGTTATTATACAAATATTTTTATTGTGTTGTACATGTATTCTTTGCCATCACCATTTCTTTACTTCCTGAATCGATGAAGCAATGAACCTTTTTTAAAGCAAAAAAAACTCGCTAAGTCTTCAAGCGAGTTTCCTAGTAATGAAAGGTAGCCTTTAAAATGAAACACGATGCGGGTGTATAACAAAGGAAGAAATTTGTATAGATATTAAATTCTATTCATTCCTTAAGCTCTTTACGTATATCAGAAGCAATTTTCTTTAAAGCTTTTTTAGATCCTCTTTCAAGATCATGCTGTAATTTCCGCTCTTCATAACTGACAAATAATGAATCTAGATCATAGCCCTCGGGATATAGATCGCTTGCTTTTAATTTAAGTTCTATTCTGTTCGCGTGAATCTCTATAAAGGTATCTTCGAAAAGCACAATGATATTATTGAAAGCATCTCTTTTCTTATAAACAATAGCATCCCCGTTCAGCTCGGTTACCTTTACTTTGTCTCCCACTTCAAATTCATACACGTCTTCTTTCGTTGTCGATATGATTTTCGTTTTTTTGATTTTATGTGCTTCGACTCGATCCATATCATAGTCTTTATTGTCGATATAACGCCTTGCCTTTAGCAAAACCTTTTCACTCACATTCATTTTTCTAGCAATGTAAAGGGCGTTGCTATCCCCCGATTCACCAATCAACAGTTTATACATGGGCTCTAATGTTTCATTATTGAACTGCATCGCCGCATTTATGAAATCACTATGTCTTTCCGAATGACGTTTGATTTCTCCATAATGAGTGGTCGCAACAGTCAGGCAGCCCATTTTATAAAACTCCTCAAGTATCGCAATGGCTAACGCCGCTCCTTCATTCGGTTCAGTCCCACTTCCTATTTCATCGAATAGAAGTAAAGTATTATTGGATGATGCACTCATAATTTCAGAGATATTTTTCATATGTGATGAAAAAGTACTGAGCGCATTTTCCATACTTTGATTATCACCTATATCTACAAATACGTGATCAAAGACTGCGAGTTCTGTTCCTTCTTCTCCTGCAATGTGAAACCCCGACATAATGGCCAATGTGAGTATACCGATTGTTTTCAGGACCACCGTTTTACCGCCAGCATTAGGACCCGTGATAATGAGGCTGCGATAATCCTTACCCAACTCGAAATCTAATGGAACACTATTTTGAGGCAAAAGAGGATGCCTGCAACCCTTTAACCGGATATAACCATGATTATTGATTTTTGGTTCAATAGCATCCATGCTTTTGCTGAACTTGGCTTTTGCGAAAATCATGTCGTATTGACTGATGAGTTCTATATTTACCTTGATCGGTTTTAGTTGCTCATAAATCGTGCCGGATAGGGTCGCTAATAGTTGATACACTTCCATGGATTCTTCAGTTTTTAAACTGGCTAATTCTACATTTAATTTAGTCACAGCGGCTGGTTCCATGAATACTGTGGCCCCTTTAGATGATACTTCCACGATTGTCCCATCCACTTGATTTTTATAAGATGCTTTAATGGGAATCGTAAAGCGATCATCCTTTTTGCTAATGAAAAACTCTTGAATGAACTCTTTATTGGCTCCACTTTTTAAAAATTTATTCAAACGCTCCTCTATTTTACTCTCGGTTTTACCGATTTGATTTCGAATACGCTTCAAATCCTTACTCGCTTCGGAAACGACCATATTTCCCTTTATAACGAACTGAATCTCTTCTTCGATGCTCCTGAATTCAGTCATGGAAAGCGCATAGGTATGCAGAGTGGGTGCAAAGAACTCTTTGTCTTCCATGAATTTTTTAATATTCCTGCAACCTCTTAAGAAATCAGCTATGGCAACCAATTCAGCTGGTTCTAAAATCATTCCTTTTTCTAGCTTTTCAATAAGATTGCCTACATTAGATATCCCTTTTAAAGGAATATGATTTTCAGCATTCAATAAGTTCCTGGCTTCTGTTGTCTCGTTTAAACGAATTTTAACAACATTCAACAGGGAACTTGGCTGAAGTTGATCCAACAGCGCTTTACCTAAACCACTGACACAATGGTCTTTAACTCTTTCTTTCAGTTCGAAATATTGTAATTTTTCGTATGTCATACTATTCATTATGATCCTCCTTGAATGAGTGAAATCTCATCCTCGATTCCAAAAAAAATGCCCGCAAATGATCTCCTACCTATACAAATGAACATCTGTTCATTTGAGTAGAAAGCTCCTGCGGGCATCGGTCTTATAAAATAATAAGGACCTTAATCGATAACAAAATAGGCAGATCAATACAACAAAAAAGCATGGCAGGACAAATCCCCCATGCTTTTCGCCGTAACATCATCATGTTACACGATTATGGAAAAGGAAGCAGTCTTAAGGTAGGTATCTACAGTGCAGAATAACACTGTAAAAAAGGCACACTTAATACACTAGTAAAAACAGTGATTAAACACCTTATTCAACTAAATTAGTTGATACCTACTCCCGACATAAAACACCACACCTTTTCTTAGATTGGAATAAATATACCATTTCAAAAAAAGAGAGTCAACAAAAAATGTGAATTTTCACTAAAATCATTCCTCTTGAACAAGCGAATGTTTAAAGGCGTAAATCACAGCTTGTGTTCGGTCCAGTACACACAGCTTCCTTAATATATTGCTGACGTGGACCTCGGCTGTTTTCAGGGCAATAAAAAGTTCATCGGCAATTTCTTGATTCAATTTCCCTTTAGTCATTAATAGTAATATTTCCATCTCATGGTTTGTTAACTGTTCATGCAACTCTGTTTTTTAGTAGTTTTACCTATACCCTTACTACCTTCAATCTTAGCCGTTATCTTCTGCGCAAAATCCTTTTTTCTCGTCTTATCAACCGAGATATATTTCTAAGTATTTTGCTTTCGTATCCGCTACTGTCCTAACCTTAACTCCAGTTGGCACTTCTACTTTCCCAATGGCCTTGCCTTGCATGGAAAGTAACTGACTCAAGCCCCTAAAAGCCATTTACCTGGCTTTTGGGGCACTTCCTATTACAACTTTATCAAGCTTGATTAATTGATTCCTACTGCTGTGAAAGCATTTGTTACGGCTGTTTTTTCTGCACTACTTGATCCATAAAGGTCAACAGCGGATTGAATGGTTGCAGCTTTTGCTTGTGAGAAAGTGGCAGATGACGTCAGATAAACCGTGTTGGCGCGATAGAAAATGGCACCTAATTTATCGATACCAATTCCATTAACTGTCACACCGTGGAACGTGCCGCCAGCCGCTATCAGGTAGGCTGCTTTATTAATGATTCCGCTATTGGTATGAACACCGCCATTATCCGCTGTGCCTGTGTAACGGTTTGGATAATAATCTGGGTCGCCGTAAGCAGTCGGATTGGACATCGAACGAAGGGCATCCCCTGATACGCTAGGTGTGTAAATATCTTCACCAATTAAATAATCCGCATTGGATGCCTGATATTTATATTCCACAACTGTTCCGAAGATATCAGAAATGGCTTCATTTAGTGCACCTGATTCTCCCTGATAAACGAGATTGGACTCAGATGACGTCACAGCATGTGTTAATTCATGGGCGACAACATCCAATCCGCCTGATAGAGGGATGAAAGTAGAGCCGTCTCCGTCTCCGTATACCATTTGTGAGCCGTTCCAGAAAGCATTGTTATATTTACTTCCATAGTGGACGGTTGATTTTAAAGCTGAGCCGTTGCCATCATAAGAGTTCCTATTGAAAGTAGATTTATAGTAATCATAAGTTTTGCCTGCATAATAGTGGGCATCTACCGCAGGAGCATCATTGGTTGCACTAAATACGTTGTCCGCATCGGACCACAGAGTTCCCGGTAACCTTGATGAGTTGTTTGCATTGTATGTAAAAATACCATTGCCTCTCGTATTATCCTGTAAATAGTATTTTCCGCTTGATAGAGTCGTATTAAGTGAGACCGTGTTTTTAAGAACTCCTGTACCTGTTCCGACAGAGTTTGTGCCGGAGACTTCATCTAGGGTATTATATTTATTTAGGATTTCCCCTGTTTTCACAGAGATAAAGTAATAGTAGTTTCCTGGTTCTGGGTCCAAAAAGTTTAAATTCACTTTATAGGCGAATTCAGCATTGTCATCTGCTGTAAACACTACCAATTCAGTATCTGGCTTTTGCTCATAATTTATAGTCAAACCTAGGTCGCTTTCAGCTATTTCGACCGCTTGTGAAGCCTTCATGCCTTTTTTGTCTTTTTTATCAAGTTTTGTGTCAAGATCAGATACAACTGTACCGGACACTACATTCAAAACACCATCATCTTTCAGGACAACCGCCTGTGTGGATCCAAAAACAGGGACGCCTTCGAATGTTTGCTGAAGCTTAAGCACCGTATTTCCAAACTCGTCCTTGCTTTTTTTTAGTACTTTGAAAGAATCCTTCGCTCGCTTACTGCCAAGTTTATACGATTGTTTATTTTTATCTAAGAAGTTATATAAAATTGTTTCAGGTGTTTCGCTTGATGGAGAAGTCAGATTTCCTGACTTGAATTCAATAGAATCCTTTTCTTTATTGTATTTCTCTGTGCTTAATACATTCTTAGAAGCAGCCCATGTCTCAGATTGCGGAAGAACTGAGACCATCAATCCAAGTGATAACACAATCCCTGTAACAATTTTACCTTTCATATAACCCAACTCCTTTTATGTAATAGAATCAATGTAATATAAAACTATTAATTACGAAAATTCAAATAACTTTATTTTTGCCAGTTTTATTAAATAAATTTCAGTTAGATTAAACTTTTATAATATTTTTTGAGCTAGAATATTCTTTTAGTAATATTGTAATAATAGATAGTGTCAATATTTTTGTGTATATGAATGTTGACGTTTTGATTGTATGCCTTTTCTGTTTGTTCGGAGTACTAATGGTGTTTCCCCTCAGCCTTATTTTGAATAAATAAAAGAGGCTGAAATGTTGTTAAACCAAACCTCTCTGCCTCTCTATGTATTCAGGTTAACTTCCCTTTTTGAGAAACCCGTACATTAAATTGTATTTTTAAAGTACATAAACACCGTAACGAATGGTTCTTATAAAATTTTCATAGTATATTATTTTTGTAATCTTAAACTAGTAATCAACTCATCTAATCGATTAAACAAACCTCATTCATAATCCATTCCTATCCCCTTATAAATAAATAAGAATATATAAAAAATCCCGAACAACGAGGCACTTTTTTATAAGTGTCCGTTCTTCAGGGTATAGTTCAAGACAATGAAGTGCCTTTAAGTTAAAGCAATTTATTACTAATCTTATCTTTAAAGCCTACAAGCTGGTTTAATTTCGTAAAATTTTATCTTTTTACCTATAACACTGCTTTTAAAGCTTATCATTAGTACAGCGGTGACCGTTCAATGTAGCTTTCTAGTATCATTATTCAGATTCAAATAAGTGATCAAAGAACTCAGCAAAACTATCTGCAAGGATAAACATATTGTCCATTTCTTCTTCGGGTTCTATATCATGAATCCAAAAATATATTTTCCCTTGATACTCTCCATTAACTCCTAATAAAATTTCATTTCCTGCTGGGTCATTAGCAATTGAAATAAAATCTTCTGGTATTTCTCCTTCTAGAACCTCAAAAACTTTACCTAAATTACTTTTCATATCCCCAATTCCATAAAACTTATTGACTAAACTTTCTCCTTCATCATCTGAGATTTTGAAGCCAGATTCTTTAGAAAACCCTCCATTGTATTCTAGTAGAAATTCAACATATTGCTTAGGTAGCGTAACTTCATACTCTTGTTCAAATTGTTTTATATCCTGTAAAGAAATTTTTGGATTTACACTAAGCATTTTTGTCATACTCTCACTCCTATATCATTACTTATTTTTCCCATTAACCTTTGATTGACCACCAATGTGTCTAATCTCTCTGTGGATATCTTCATCTACTAGCTGCATAGTTTTTCCATCTTCATGATGATGCCACGTATAACCGTCTGGCGGCCTTCTAATATCTATTATTGGTGGATCAGTATCTTTTGTAAGTCTAGCTGCTTTGTTTGCATTTTCAAAATCTTTCGGATTATTTTTAGGCGAATAAACTTTTATTTTTACAGGCTTAACATTTGGATGCATATAAGGTGTAAAATCTGGGTAACCATTCGGGTAACTTACTGATGTTCCAGACTTGTTAGTATAAGTCCAAGTACCATTATCTTCGATGGAGATACTTCCACCTTTTTTATACCACTTTTCAGGTATTGGAGAGTTCATTGGTTTAGTCTCCAAGATTTCTTTGGTGAAATCTTCTATTTTACCTTTACCCGTACCCTTACTACCCTCACCCTTCGCCGTAATCTTCTGTGCAAGATCCTTTATCGACGTCTTATCCACCGAGATATTTTTGTAAGTATTTCCAGTCGTATCGGCTACTTCTCTAACCTTAACTCCAGTTGGCACTTCGACTTTCCCGATGGTCTTGCCCATATCCTTGATTGAGCCTTGGGCTTTCTGGACTTGGTTTTGCACAAATTCCTTGCTGTCTTTGTCCCGTTTGCCATTTTGTCTGCGACCTTGGCTGCCCCGGCAACTCCGGCGATACCAAGGGCGTTCATCAGGCTGTTTTGGCGCTGTTCTTCCGTGAGTTCATTTCCAAACATGTCCTTGCCGGTGACGGCTTCGCCGAGTCCGTTGGCGGCGGTTAGTCCATAGAGGCCGGTTTCGGTTTGCTTGAGGATGTCCATGGCTTTTGTCGATTTATAGGCATCCAATGCATGGTCCGCAGCGTTGATTCCCTTTAGTCAGCTGAAACCGGTAGAGGCCGCATTCTTCTTTTGCTTTAAAAAATATTTAAATTCATATATTTCATTTCCATTTAAAAAGACTCTGATTCATAAGTACTTATCAAAGTAAATTAACCCCAAAATTAAAGGGCAGAAATGCTGTTAAAAAAAACAACGTTTCTGCCCTTCATTATTTATTCATTTCCTACTTATTTTCCCCTTGGAACAGTCTCATATATAACCTAATTATTGAAAAGCATTACTCTACATCTTCACTTTTCTTTTTTAGATATTCTTCTAAAATACTCTTATCATATTCAGACTCAGGTAAAAGATTCAAACGATTATATTCCCAAATGATTCTTCTTTCATGATCATCTGCTTCAGATAAATCTTCATAATCATAGTCAATTTTAAACTTCCCTGTACTCTCTAGAGTAAATGTTAAATTGGTCCATAGTTCTTGATTATTATTTTTAAATTCTTCCGATAACTCTTTTAAGCATTTTATTAATTTCCTCCACATATCTCTATATTCCAACCTACTAATGCTATATATTTCCGGTATATCGTGGCTATATATTAGCTGCTCATTATTATGAGTACTATAAAAAAAGAACGCCGTTCCTGTACCTTCACCTATTTCTCCATATAAAAATACTTTTGACCATTCTTCTGGAATAATCTCATTTATAGTTTTAGCTAGTTTTTGATAAAACTCATTTAATTTATCTTCATTCAATTCTATTATCCCCCTGGTTTATTTTCAAATTCCCTGATCTCCCAACGACCATTATCCACTTTATACTCAATATCAAAACTTGTAGGTCGAATAGAATTCCCTTCATACACCGGATATATTTTTACCTCAACTGTTTTCGGAGGATTACTATCTAAAGCTTTAGCCCAAGAACTTTCAAGCTTCTTCCATTCTCCCATATTTAAATTTGCATTCATAGGAACAAGGTTGTCTAGTTGTCCTGATCCTTTGAATATACTAGCAATCAAGTGCCCCCCTTGGTCATCAGGTAAGCGATTTTCTCTTCCAGCAATGCGTTGCGCATACTTATTACGTTTACCACTGCCTAAGTCAAGCGAACCTTCGACACTAGATATCCGTCCTTTTTCGTCCGTTTTATATACGTGACCTCCAGGTGATGTATATTCAATATTCGGTTTTAGTACTTTCTTCATTTTATCTCTTGTATAATGCTGTCCATATTTCACTTTTATAATTTCTTGGGGTCCTTTAGCAGGTAGTAACGACCCCTTACTACCTTCACCCTTCGCCGTTATCTTCTGCGCAAGATCCTTTATCGTCGCCTTATCCACATCAATAGCTTTGTAAGTATTTCCAGTTGTATCCGCTACTGTCCTAACCTTAACTCCCGATGGCCTTGCCCATATCCTTGATCGAGTCTTGGGCTTTCTGGACTTGGTTTTGCACAAATTCCTTGCTGTAGGGGATGAACTTTGTCCCGCTTGCCATTTTGTCTGCGACCTTGGCTGCCCCGGCAACTCCGGCGATACCAAGGGCGTTCATCAGGCTGTTTTGGCGCTGTTCATCCGTTAGTTCGTTTCCAAACATGTCTTTGCCGGTGACAGCTTCGCCGAGACCGTTGGCGGCAGTTAATCCATATAATCCGTATTCGGTTTGCTTGAGGACATCCAGCCCTTTACTTGATTTATAGGCATCCAATGCATGGTCTGCAGCGTTGAGCCCCTTCACCGTTTTGTAAACGGCATTTCCGCCTTTGGCCGCCCGGCCTGCCCAACCGACGACCGGAATGAATCCGGCCGCAGCCATCGCAGCCGCAGCGATTCGCTCGGGCAGATAGGTTATAAATATTGAATAGAAATAGATAAAAAAAACCTTGAATAACGACTAGTCATCAAGGTTTAAATCTCTCTTAAGATATTTTTATAGATGTTGTTATTTTGTGTTAAGGGTTAGATGGTTAACGAAGTAATATCTGATCCCTTCCCTATTTCAGCGGATCTTTTAGGAAGTTTTTTAAGTATTAAACTTCTTTTATTTTGTAACAAATAAGTTATCCATAAACTCTTTGAAACTATCTGATATTGGTTTAATAAATTCCTTTTTCAACTCATTATCTTCTTCATAATAATCCATATCACAAAAATACACTTTACCTTTTTGTTCTCCATCTATAGATAAACAGATTAAACTGTTGGCAGGGTCTAAACCTATAGGAAGAAAATTCGCAGGTACTATTTTTTTCTCGTTATATTTAATAAAGTTATTTTCTAGATTTTCATCTATTTCATCTGATAAGGGGAAAAACAACATAATTGAAGAAGTAATCTTTAAATCTTTTGTTTGAAATCTTCTATTTATTGCTTTTCCACCGTTATTAGATAATAGAAATCCACTGAATTCCTTCGGTAATACTATATTGAATTTTTTTTCGAAATTTTCAATTTCATTTTTGGTTATTTTCCTATAAGTGAATTCAAAATTATATTCCATATACTCCCTCTTTTCTATTTTATGTCTTCTAAAGAATACAATTCCTTTATCAAATCACTAAATGTATCACAGATAATAGATAACGCGACTTCGCCTTCTTCCTCATGATTGAGAAAGACTATTTTAGGGGAAGAATAATTTTCCTGAAAATCAAAGCATAAGTAGTTTCCAAATGGATCTCTAGCAAAAGGTACAATTCCTTTTAACACTGGATTAGAGAATTGTTCATAAAACATTTCTATTTTTAAATCCTTATCCGTAAAACTAATTAAATCATTAAATACTCCCTGTCTCCCATCCTTAAAATTGAAGATATTCGGATGTGGGAACCCACCATTATATTTCATAACACACTTTTTGTAATCTTCAGGATACTCTATTCCAAAAGCTTTTTCAACCGAAGCAATCACACTCTCAACAGGCTTTTCATCCTCTACAAACAACCACTTTTTCACTCCCATGTAACACTCTCCAAAATCTCTTTTTTTATAATTCCTTTTCTACCTGACTCACCACCGCCCCATATAGCTCTTCCACCAGTATGACCAGACGCTTGGTGTTCAAAATAATCGACGACTTGCATTCTGCCTGATTCCTGATGATGATGCCAAGTCAGTGTTTTTGGAACTCTACCTTCTTTTAAAAACTCTAATTCTTCCATCGTGAATTTTTTTGCTAATTCAGGATTCTTAGTAACTTCTTCAGATAAGGTTTTAGACAAATAATCAAACTGAACTGCATCTGTATCTAAAAAATATTTTTCTGGTAAGAAAACATCATATTTGGAATTAAAGATTGGAAAGCCATCTTTGTCATAAATAACTTCATATTCTTTCCCATTTTTGGTTGAAATGAAAGTATATAATGTAGTACCGTCTTCATTACGTTCCTTATTTTTATAATTTCTAGGTTGGTTTGGCCTTCTTGTATAGGATGGTAGTTTTTTAATTGCTTCCACCATAGCTTTATCAGCCCTTTTTTGGTTTACCGAAGAACGATTCTTCGCCGTAATCTTCTGTGCAAGATCCTTTATCGACGTCTTATCCACCGAGATATTTTTGTAAGTATTTCCAGTCGTATCGGCTACTTCTCTAACCTTAACTCCCGTTGGCACTTCCACTTTCCCGATGGCCTTGCCCATATCCTTGATCGAGTCTTGAGCTTTCTGGACTTGGTTTTGCACAAATTCCTTGCTGTAGGGGATGAACTTTGTCCCGTTTGCCATTTTGTCTGCGACCTTCGCTGCCCCCGCAACTCCGGCGATACCAAGGGCATTCATCAGGCTGTTTTGGCGCTGTTCTTCCGTGAGTTCGTTTCCAAACATGTCCTTGCCGGTCATGGCTTCGCCGAGACCGTTGGCGGCGGTTAATCCATATAGACCGTATTCGGTTTGCTTGAGGACATCCAGCCCTTTACTTGATTTATAGGCGTCCAGTGCGTTTTCGGCAGCGTTGAATCCTTTGGCTGTTTTATAAATCGCACTTCCGCCTTTGACAGCACGCCCTGCCCAGCCGACAATGGGGATGAATCCGGCGGCGGCCATCGCACCCGCGGCGATTCGTTCAGCTTCGGAATGCTTCGGCTATGTCACCTGATTCGCCTTGTTGTCCTATTAAATAGTAATTATATCCCGTGATTCTTCACTAGGTAACTATAAAAAAAAGAACCTTGAAAGGTAGTTAGCCAATCAAGGTTACATTTTAATAGTTATTTCCTTACTAACTTCATTACATTAGACATGTTTCAAGTGCATCACTCAACATCGCATCAAAACTTTCAAATGACTGAATTAGTGTTCCTGAGGGTTTATCGAGTTCTACATATACGTTTTCTTTTAAATCAAAACAATACCATGCGGTATCAGAATCACCATAAAATACATATTGTTTTTGCCATTCATTTTCATACCAAAGCTCATTCGTCTCAATAAACCCATGAATGTCTTCATCTACATCCTTATCAAGTAGTACGTCATCAACTCCATAGATTACTAATCCATTAAAGTCTAACCCATTTATTTTCTTGAGAAATTCAATATACGACTTAGATAGTTCAATGTTTCCTAATGTCTGCTGAATTTTATGATTCGCTTTTATAATTTCTGTATCTGATGCTGGTTTTCTAAGTGAACTACCATATTTCCCTTCAATTTTTTCTATTTCTATCAACAAGTCTTTCCATTGTGGCATATCAACTCTTCCCTTCATTTAAAAGGTTTTGGTGGATAAACATCATCCTCAAACATGGGCCAATTAATTGTTTTACTTTGTTTAGGAGCTAATCCTCTTGTTAAAGAGTTTTGTTCATTAGTAACCGCTTTATGATAAGGGTCATTATTTATCAGTACTAAGTTAGTGATATCATTTGTACCACCATCATCTAAGGGTAAATTGTGATGCACTTGCCACCCTTTAGGATTAAGCCCATCTTTCATTCTATCAATGTCGCCTTCATCTAAACCAGCTTTAATAAGATATTCTACTCTTACGGGGTCGTTAACAAACTCTTTAAGAAAATTCTTCCTAACAGAACTATTAAATTCTTTTCTAAGTTTAGCTGTTTCTTCTGGAAGTCTCTTAGTGTAAATAATTTTTTCTATCTTGACACCTTTTAAATGAATTTTCTCTCCTTTTAATGTCCCTATAAAGTAATCATCTTTTTCAACCGCACCCTTACTACCCTCACCCTTCGCCGTAATCTTCTGCGCAAGATCCTTTATCGGCATCTTATCCACACCAATAACTTTATAAGTATTTCCAGTCGTATCAGCTACTGTCCTAACCTTAACGCCTGTTGGCACTTCGACTTTCCCGATGGCCTTGCCCATATCCTTGATCGAGTCTTGGGCTTTCTGGGCTTTATTTTGCACATATTCTTTGCTGTAGGGGATGAGTTTTGTCCCGCTTGCCATTTTGTCTGCGACCTTGGCTGCCCCGGCAACTCCGGCGATACCAAGGGCGTTCATCAGGCTGTTTTGGCGCTGTTCTTCCGTGAGTTCGTTTCCAAACATGTCCTTGCCGGTCATGGCTTCGCCGAGACCGTTGGCGGCGGTTAATCCGTATAGACCGTATTCGGTTTGCTTGAGGACATCCAGCCCTTTACTTGATTTATAGGCGTCCAGTGCGTTTTCGGCAGCGTTGAATCCTTTGGCTGTTTTATAAATGGCACTTCCGCCTTTGACAGCACGCCCAGCCCAGCCGACGATGGGGATGAATCCGGCGGCGGCCATCGCGCCCGCGGCGATTCGTTCAGCTTCGGAAAGTTTACGGCCCGTTACGGGATCGACTCCCGTTGTCGCTCTTACTGAATCATAATACCCCGTGATTTCCCCTGTAAAGGTTTTTGTCGTGTCCCAGGCTTTTTCATACCATGGGCGGTTCTCGAGTTCTTCCATTTCCTGTTCGAGTTTCCGCGCTTCCTCTTCTTGCTTCTTGAAGTCCCGGTATCCTTGCATATTCTCGGCCACTTCATCCTTCACTTGATAAGCTTGACTCGCTTGAAAGGCACTTTGGTTGAAGTTCATCGGGGAAACGGTGCCATCCTGACTGGTGGCTTCAAGTAAGGCCTGGAAAAGGCTAATGGCTACACTTTCCTGGGCTTCGGTCACTTGGTATTCTTCTACTAATTTATGATCTACTTCGTGCACTTTCTTAATGGTATCGTTCTTTTCTTTTTCGGCCTTTTCCATTTTCTCATGGAAATCTCCTTGGTCGAACACCGTAAGCGGAAGGATATCATCAATGTTTTGAAAAATCTTCTGAAGATCGTTGGCCTGCTGGCTCACCATGGATTTGGCGTTGGAGAGACCGTGGGTCACTTCCCCCTCCAAAAAAGGTACCTCGATCACGGTCTCACCGGATAGGTCCGCGTCTTCCAAAATGGCCGGAATGCCTTTTAGAAAGCTGATCTGTGTCGTGAATAATTCGATCCAGGCATTGGCCACCTCTACTTGTGCCCGGTAAAAGTTCTTGATGGCCGTCGCCCCGGCTCCGGCCAATTCTTCATCCAAATCGACGATTCCCTGGAATTCCTTTTTCAGCGTTTCTACCTGCCCTTTGAGATCCTCATATTGCTTGGCCCATGACTTCACGGCCGACTTCAAAGGCTTGGCTTCGTAAATGGTCATGACGGCTGATACCCCTGTGCAGTATGGGTGATGGCTTCATCCTGCTCTTTCAGTAAATCCACGTTCGCCTGGGTGTCTTCCAGATTCTTTTTGACGATCGTCAGGTATTGGTTGAAAGTCTTTTCCAAATTGGTCTCCCGTTCTTCCCATTTCGATGTGAAGTTCAGATCATTATTGCCGAGCTGGTCGGCCGGCAGTGCACCGATTGTCGTCCCATCCACGGCCGTTTTCACCTGGCTTACTTGCTTTGTCACAACTGCATGATTTAGTTTAATTGTCGTCATTTAAAACACCAACTTCTTTAAATCGGATACTTTACTTTCCACTTGGTCAAGGAATGCTTCCCCCTTAGCCAAAAGCTCACTCGCTTCTCGGGCAGCTACAGCAGCTGCTTCCAGCGTAGCTTTTTGAATCTCCAGCAAGATGATTTTTTGTTCTATTTTCTCTTGATAGTCGTCATACTCATTCTGAACGATTGTTAGCATGACCTTGTATGCACCACTTCTTGACTCATTAAAATCCGTTGCACGATTTCCGGTCCAACTTTTTCCTAACTCGGGTTTTTTAATTTCTTTGATTTCTATAAGGCTTGCTTCCTGTTCATTGTTAATTTGTGTTTTCGCCTGCTTCAATCGGCTAATTTGCTCCTCTAAATTAGCTATTCCACTAGAAAAGGACGAGCTATAATCACTTATTACTTCCACAAGTCCCAAAAGGATCACCTCATCAGTTGATATCTGTTTTACCATTTGTCATATTTTTCATATTTTATAATTATAAGGAATATAGTCCGAGAGATAAATAGGGAGAAGTATGCTATTTATCTCCCTTGTTAGGAATTTGGTTGCACTTCTTTGATTTCAAGTTCCAGTCTTTTTACCCTATTTTTACCAATATTAAACAATCACGGTTAACATAAAAGGAATGAAGAGAAGCTGTCCACGGTTTCTACGAGTGATGAACGGTTTTCCTTCTATTAATATGCAAAAAAAGCTAGCCCTCCTGCCATATAAAACTTGTCCAAACCGATTTGCCATAATCTACATAGAATGGTTACAACTAGTTATAGAAAGGAATGAAACAAATCATTGTTGGACAAAGATGTTCATGGTTCTCCTACTGGGCCTAAAGGTAGACTCCTCACCGGCCATACGAAGGAATTCCAATCAGATACCATTGGTTTTCTTACACGGTTAGCTAGAGAGTATGGGGACGTCGCAAAACTTCGTTTGGGGCCTTTTCAAGATGTTTATCTCATTTCTGATCCTGATTTAATTAAACAAATCCTTGTAACCAAACAAAAGTCGTTTTTGAAATCACGGGACTTTAATAGCTTGAAGCCACTTATCGGCGAAGGGCTCATCACGAGTGAAAAAGATTTTCATCTGCATCAGAGAAGACTCATTCAACCCTCTTTCAAAAAGACCCATATTAGTAATTACGGACAAGATATGATTGATCTGACCAGGGAATATATCTCGACCTGGACGAACGGTGAAGAAAGAATGATAACCGAGGACATGATGAGCCTTGCCCTCAGTATAGTCAGCAAGACGATGTTTAGCACGGAACTCAAGGATGGATATAACCTGATTGGCGAGCCGATAGATGACGCCTTAAAAGTTGCCATCAAAAGGATGCGTACCCTCTTCCATTTGCCTCTATGGATTCCGACAAAAAGCAACAGGGAATATAAGGAGGTGCTTGAAAGGCTGGATTCAGTGATATATCGAATCATAGAAAGACGGAGGGATGAAGCAGAAAGCCGTGACGATATGTTGGGAATCCTGATGGGAGCCCGAGATGAAGCGGAAGGTATAGGAATGTCCGATCAGCAAGTACGTGATGAAGTGATGACAATTTTCCTTGCCGGCCATGATACGACCGCCACCGCACTGTCCTGGACACTCTACTTACTATCACAGAACCCTGAAGTGGAAGCTAAGCTTTTCCATGAAATAGAAACCGTCATCGGTGATCGCCCCCCTATTCCTGATGATTTCATCAAATTATCATACACGCAGAATATTGTCTGGGAATCTCTTCGTATCTATCCACCACTCTACGTCCTATCCAGGAATGCTGCGGAAGATGTATCACTTGGAAACTATCATTTCAAAAAAGGCGATATGTTTTTGTTAAGTTCCTATGTCATGCATCATAATCCCAAGTATTTCGACCAACCCGAATCTTTCATTCCTGAACGATTTGAAAACAACTATTTAAAGACCATTCCATCATTCGCTTATTTTCCATTTGGCGGAGGCCCGAGGGTATGCATCGGCAATCACTTTGCTGTCATGGAAGCTGTGCTGGTCCTAGCCTGCATTGCTCAAAAATATCGAATCAAGCTCGCGCCCGACCATCATGAAGTGAAGCCCCTGCCATTGCTAACACTAAGAGCAAAGAGTGGATTGCGTATGATCGTGGAGGATAGAAATGATGGATAAGGAATCTACATCAAAACAACGGTGCTGGATAATCTTACTCTAGAAGCTTGTTCAACCAAAGAGCCATTCAACCGAATAACATATTGAAAGAATAGGAGTTATTTGAAATAATTAGGTAAAAATGGTTACTTTGGGGGAATGAGATGCGAAACTTAATAGGCTATTGCTTGTTTATAATGTTCATCGTTTTGTTAACTGGTTGCGCAGGTGTAGAAAAAGAAAAACCGTTATCAAGTGCAAAAATGACCATTGAGCCATATAACACGAGTGAAAAAGAAAAATTGCTCATTAGTAAAACAGGTGTAGATCAAATTGAATTTTTTAAGTTGGATGGTAACTTACAGGAAGATGATGATTTACAATTTGCCGTGGAAGTCTATGAAAAAGGAAAACTAAAAAAAGAGTTACTTACGACTTCAGATGAACCGAATACTAAGTTTGAAGATAGTATCATTTCTTTTGGAATAAGTAACAGCAATGACGAAGACTCTTCTTTAAAACTGATAGCTGGCATACCTTTTGGGGTTGCTACAACAAATTATACCAATAATATGACATCTTTTTCTTTCAATAAACTGATAGGCGAAAAAGTTACTCTAGAGAAAAATAAACCTGTTTATTTAGTAGGATGGGTAGGCACCACTAAAAATGAACTGCGTTCTGTTGAAAGCGAAAATGGTGAACTACCCGTGGGTATTAAAGAAGCTGAGAATGCACTTATATACAGAGTGTTGTTGACCAATAATGTAAAGAAATAATTTCTGGTTTTATATCCGATGTAAGAGACACCGATAACATATCAACTGGGTTGTTAATCGTTCAAGCAACTAAAAGGATCTTCGTATTGAAGATCCTTTTTGGGATGAAAACTAAGTTTTCTATTTTAATCCTAATAGAATGGTAGCCACTAAAACTGACTGAAGAACTTGCTCAATAAGAGATCCCCCACTTACAAACACCAAATCACAGTACTTTCCAATGAAAATCTACTATCTTCTACTTCAAGTTTAGCTGTTCCCATTCACTTAAGTACATTCGCTTCGTGATTCCTTGGGGATTATTCATCTTACAAATAAACTCCAAGCTGTTTCCATCCGGATCATTAAAGTGAATTTTTGCATGGGCATATTTCTCATGTGGCATCACAAAAGGTTCAATCGGTTCAAATCCAAAGGCTTCTCTCGGCTCAAATCCCTTATTCTTCAACCAAGCTACCGATGACTTCAATCCTTCTAAAGAAACTTCAAATGCGATATGCCTTAAGGAAGGGTGGTACTCCACTTCCACCTTCTCGGTTTCCCATAACCCCAACCAGCTTTTATCCTTTTCAATCCATAAGAAAGCCAAGCTATCTTCGACTCTATGATCAAACTCCAATCCAAGCCCTTTATAAAACTCAATGGAACGATTCAAATCACGAACGGGTAAATGTGCTTCATATAAACCTTTAATCATCGGCAAAAGCTCCTTATTACGTATGTCCCGTGTTTCATTCGACGGAAAAAGAAGAAATCCTGCATAATCGCATCTGAAATCTGGAAAAATTGTTCATAACAAAAGGCGTTCCCCATTGGAAACGCCCCTCATTAATACTATGAATTATTTAAAACTACGTTTCAAGAATGCTTTTGTCCGGTCATGCTGAGGGTTCGTCAAGATGTCATCCGGGTGTCCGGATTCGATGATTTCCCCATTGTCCATGAAGATGACCCGGTTGGCCACTTCTTTGGCGAATTCCATTTCGTGTGTGACGACGACCATCGTCATGTGTTCTTCAGCCAGGTCTTTCATGACCTTCAGCACTTCGCCTGTCAATTCAGGATCCAGGGCGGAAGTCGGTTCATCGAACAGCAGGATTTCAGGGTTCATCATCAGAGCCCGGGCAATCGCTACCCTTTGTTTCTGGCCGCCGGATAGCTGGGCCGGAAGAGCCGATGAACGGTTGGAGAGCCCCACCTTTTTCAGTAGCTCTGCGCTTCGTTGCTGGATGACATCATAGGATTCCTTTTTGGCCATCTTTGGCGCGATTTCAAGATTTTCTTTGACCGTTAAGTGCGGGAACAGGTTGAAATGCTGGAACACCATCCCCATTTTAGAGGTGATTTGCTTGAGTTCTTTCGGATTCGAGTAGACTCCGTCCTTCACCATATATTCCCCAGAAACAGCGATGCTGCCTCCATTTATCTCTTCAAGATGGACGAGGCTGCGGAGCATCGTGCTTTTCCCGGATCCCGAGGGACCGATCACGGCGACTACATCGTTTTTATTCACATCCAATGTAATCCGTTTTAATACATCTAGTTTTCCATATGACTTTTTGAGATTGGATACTTCCAGGATAGCCACATTCTCCACTCCTTTTATTCGATTCTGTATCGTTTTTCGAGCCATTTAAAGAACATCGTTAATACGAGTGTAATCAACAGATAAATGATTCCTGCCAAGAAGAACGGAGCGATTGTAAAGTCACGGTTCACCGCCGTCTGGGCAAAGTGTAACAATTCCGGTACAGCCACGGCATAAAGCAACGCGGTATCCTTGACCAGTGTGACCGATTCGTTTGACACCGCAGGAAGCGCGACACGGAACATTTGGGGCAGGATGATTTTTCTCATCGTTTGCCATTTATTCAAACCGAGCACTTGGGCGGCTTCATATTGACCTTTCTCCACAGCCAAGAGACCACCGCGGAAGATCTCGGCATAATAAGCGGCGTAGTTCAAGATAAAACCTAAACAAGCAGCGACGAAACGATCCAATACCATGTATTCGCCAATCACGGGAATCATCGGCAATCCAAAGCAGATAAATAGCAATTGGAGCAGAAGCGGCGTACCGCGCATCAAGTATATGTAACCCTCGGCAAGCCAGGCGACAGGCTTGAATTTGCTTCTAACGAGTAGAGTTAATAGGAAGCCCAATGGAATGGAAACGACAATGGCTATCAAAAACAAGAGGACCGTTATTTGGGCCCCTTCCAGCATGGGCTTCAGAATGGAAGTAAGATAATCTATAGACATGAATCGATTCCCCCAAAAACAAAACAGGGTTCCCAAAAGGAAATCCTGTTTGCCTAATATGTGTGCGTTCTTATTTTAATACCTTATTTTCGCCAAACCATTTCTCTGAGATTTTGGCGGCTGTGCCATCTTCGTTCATTTCATCCAGTGCCTTTTGAAGGTCTTTCAGAAGATTTTCATTCCCTTTTTTCACGCCCACTCCATATTGCTCCGGAGCAAGAGATTCATCCAGTACCTTGAATGTAGCATCTTCTTTGGACATATAATAATCAATGACCACTTCATCAATGACTACGGCATCCAAACGCCCAGCCTTCAGGTCACTTAAGGCCAAAACGTTATCCGAGTATTCCGTGATTGTCTTGATCTTGGATTTGATCGGATTACCATTCAAAGCATCTGATGCGGAAGAAAGTGATTGAAGACCGACCACCTTACCTTTTAAATCATCAAGCTTAGTCAACTTGGAATCTTCAAGAGTTACGACCACCTGTGCATTCTCCAAGTAAGGTTTTGTGAAAAGGACCTTTTCCTTACGCTCATCCGTAATGGTATACCCGTTCCAGATAAGGTCAATCCGTCCACTGCTTAATTCGGATTCTTTCGTTTTCCAATCAATCGGTTGAAATTCAACCTCTACATCCATCTTTTCAGTAGCGGCTTTGGCATAGTCGATATCAAAACCGGTAATTTCGTTATTCTCATCACGGAATCCCATAGGTGCGAATTTATCATCAATTCCAATCACCAACTTGTCCTCTTTTTCCCCATCATTGGAAGAACAGGCTGCAAGAAGTGAAAACATGGCTACTATAGTCAGAATAAATATACTCGAACGTTTCATTTCAAAAAAACCACCTTTGACTGATTATTGTTCCCGATGCTTTAGTTTACTAATGTACTAAAGTTAACATACACCAAAACTGATTGTCAACGGATTTTTTAGGATGTTAGTCCTTCTTAAACACCAAGACTATTACCCCATATTCACCTTACAAATAATCGGGTCCCACCCAATCTTTCTAACTTTGTACAAAAAGTATGGCAAAATGGCAACAAGAGTTTTACTATTATTCTTGTGGAGATATTCAAAACGTATTTTGATTGAGCTAGATAGGAGAAGTGTGAGCATGAAAAAACGCGAAATAATCGTTAAAGAGTTTAAAAGCAAGCCCTATAATAAGCAGTATCTCCTTTCTTTTCTAGAATCGTTGGGTTACAAAGACATAGAGGTTACGTTAACGGATGATAAGAAGTATCTGAGATTCTATATGAAGGAATCGGAAGAGGACAGAACCTTATTCATCAAGAATAATTCGGATGGAACGATCAACCATATATCTTTATATAAAGGTAATCTTAAACAGTTTAAATCTACTTCCCTCGGCTGTGGATTATTATCGATCGCCATTGTCGTATTAGCGATCGGCACATGGTTATTGATGAAGAGATTTTGACCATAAAAAAGGCAGGCACCGATTCAAAATGTACCCTATCAGATAGACACTTTGAAAAAAGTCCATCTGGTAGGGTACTTTTGTTTATAATGAGAAAAAAGATGCTGGAGCGGATTGAAATGACCAAAAGATTATTGAACAAAAACGAACGAGAACTTCTAAAGAGAAATCCCTATGTGAAAGCAGTCAGTGAAAAAGCGATCACGTATACAGATGAATTCAAGCGTCATTTTATCGCGGAAAATGAGAAAGGGAAATTCCCGCGAGAAATATTTGAAGAGGTTGGCTTAAATGTTGATTTAATCGGTCTAGAACGGATTCAAACTGCCGGAAAGCGCTGGCGTGCGGCGTATCGCAAATCCGGTGTGGAGGGTTTACAGGATACACGTAAAACCAATTCTGGAAAAACGGTGGAGCGAGAATTAACGCTGGAAGAAAAGATTAAACGATTAGAAGCGAAAAATCGATTACTTGAGGCAGAGAATGAACTTTTAAAAAAGCTCGACCTACTCGAAAGGCAGATGTTGAAGAAAAAATAAAAATCGCACCCAAATGGAAATTTGAACTGATTAAACATACGATTAAGAAATACAATTTGGACCGTATGGTGAGCTATTTATGCGAGATCATGGGGGTATCTCGTTCAGGTTACTATAACTACTTCCTAGAAAAATCTGTCCAAAAACGTGCGGCTAAGGACGAGGCAGATGAGGGGGTAAAGGACGTGATTTTAAAGGCGTATCATTTCCGCGGACGTAAAAAGGGAGCACGTCAAATTAAAATGACGCTTCAGAACCAG
>NZ_JBNNSK010000005.1:0-36235 GCF_050277655.1 Peribacillus sp. NPDC097675
TTTCAATGAATAATTATAACAATAGAAAAACAGGTGGAGAAAAACGAGTTGTTTTTCTCCACCTGTTTTATTTTAGGGACTTATTAGACAGCCCCTTTTCTCTATTAAACATCCTCTTCTGCCTTAACATCTAACGGTGTCCGCTTATCCATTTTTAAGAGGTAATAACTTGCTATAACGATAGCTAGGAAAACGAACCCGACAATCAAGGAAATCCGGGTACTCGGGTTAAACCACATCCCGACCAATACCAACAGTAAGAAAGCAATTGTTGCATAGTTGGTATAAGGGGCAAAAGGCATTTTGAATGGATGGTGTTTCATTTCCTCCGCTCGTACCTTCCTGAACCTTAGCTCACTAATAAGAATCACGAACCATGGAATCATCCCGGGCAACACACTGGCACTATACACATACAGGAAGATTTCTGGCGGAGCTAGGTAGTTCAGGACGACACCAATGGCCAAGCCCACCATGACAGCGATTGTACAATAGGCCGGCACTCCGCTTTTCGATACTTTGGCAAAGATTTTTGGTGCTTGCCCGTTCATTGCAAGGGTATAAAGCATGCGCCCTGCACTGAATATCCCACTGTTACATCCTGACATCGCCGCCGTAATCACGACAAAGTTGATGATCCCTGCTGCTGCCGTAATACCGACTTTGGCAAAGGTGGAAACGAATGGACTTCCAAGCCCGTCTAGTTGATTCCAAGGAAAGACGGTGACGATGACAAATATTGCGCCAATATAGAAGATTAATATGCGCCATATGATCGTTTGAATCGCTTTTGTGATGGTCCTTTTCGGGTCTTTCGCTTCCCCGGCAGTAATCCCGATGAGTTCAACGCCTTGATAAGAAGCCACGACTAGAGAAAGTGCAAAGAAAAATCCTTTCCATCCCCCTGTGAAGAATCCACCGTTAGCCCACAAATTGGATAGACCAATCGCCTCTCCACCATTTCCGATTCCGAAAAAGATAAGACCTAGGCCGGCAACGATCATCAAGATGATCGTGACTATTTTAATGAGCGCAAACCAAAACTCAAATTCACCGAAGGATTTTACAGAAATAAGGTTGGCCGCCCCAAGGATGACCATTGCCACTACACCTGGTATCCAAGCAGGTAACTCAGGGAACCAATATTTCATATATAACCCTACGGCGATGATTTCTGACATGCCGACCAACACCCATAGAAACCAGTTGCTCCAGGCAGTTATAAACCCTGCCAATGGATGAATATAATCACTCGCAAATGTTGCAAAGGAACCCGTATTAGGTTCTAAATATAGCATTTCCCCCATTGAACGCATGATGAAAAAGATAAAAATCCCGGCTATGGCATACGCCAGCATGACGGAAGGACCTGTCCATTTTATTGTGCTGGCAGATCCCATAAACAACCCAACACCAATCGTACCGCCCAAAGCGATCATTTGAATATGACGCGCCTCCAGCCCTCTCGTTAATTCTTTGTTAGACATGGTTAACTCCTCCATATGATCAAGCTTGAAATGACTATTCTCTTACCGATTTATTTAATATTAGTAAACTAGTATGCATGCAATTTCTCTTAGTACTATACCCCACAAAATAATTTCCTATCTTATAATAATAAATATTCTGTCAAAATACAAATGTACTTTCAGGAAATACAGTGCATTATTTAATTTAGTAGAAAAATATCCTCATGTAAGCTTCAATTCTTGAGGTCATAGAAGTTATCTCTTTTTTCTCATCAGCTTGTTCTCTTACCGTCGGTTCTTTTTCTATTATCACTACACTTACAATATATCCCTTTGACCTCTTCCTAATTCAGTGATAGAATTCCATTATTATTTCAAAAGAACAATAAATGTTTTCCTCTCATTGGAATCATTTATTAACCGCATACTAAGCAAGCGATGAATGCTATGGGTCACACTATAGCAGGAGCAGCTTCTGGAGAGACTGTACAAAACGTGCAGCGCCGAAGGATTCACAATCTCAGGCAAAAGGACAGAAGAGTAACGAATATTTGTTATTCTTTTTAACCTTTCGAGATTGGACTCCCAATCTCTTTTTTTATTGTCTTTTTTCCAATCATCATCAAAAAACGAAGTGAAATCGCTACATAAGTGGACAGATTCATTGCCCTAGTGATTGATTGGCATCAAAGACAAAGTACTTACATCTTAGAAATTCAACAATGGGGGCGCAGAAAGTGGCTAATCAAGAATTGAAAAGGGATTTGAAAAATCGGCATGTACAACTCATCGCCATAGGTGGAACCATTGGTACCGGGTTATTTTTGGGATCTGGTAAAGCCATTCAGTTGGCGGGTCCCTCCATTATCTTTTCGTATTTGATAATCGGGATTTCCTTATTTTTTGTCATGAGGGCTTTAGGGGAATTACTCTTGTCCAATGCAGGGTATACATCATTCACCGAATTCGCGACTGAATATATCGGTCCTTGGGCTGGGTATGTGACCGGCTGGACCTATTGGTTCTGTTGGATCATGACGGCCATGGCCGATATCATTGCTGTCGGTGTCTACATGCAGTATTGGTTCGATATTCCGCAGTGGGTTCCGGCACTTGCTTGCTTGGTGATCCTATTGGGATTGAACCTGTTGACTGTGAAACTATTTGGGGAACTGGAATTCTGGTTTTCCCTCATTAAAATCATCACCATTGTCGCCTTGATCATTGTTGGGGTCATCTTACTTGCCATTGGTTTCCAAACTGAGACAGGTACCGTTTCCCTCAACAATCTTTGGAGTCATGGCGGCATGTTCCCGAACGGGGTATCAGGCTTCTTGCTATCCTTACAGTTGGTCGTCTTCTCCTTTGTCGGAGTTGAGTTAATCGGAGTGACAGCAGCTGAAACAGCGAATCCGAAAAAGAACATTCCATCAGCCATCAATAAAATCCCCTTCCGGATTTTGCTTTTCTATGTGGGTGCCATCGTCGTCATCCTTTCCGTCAATCCATGGACGCAGCTGGATGCGTCAAGCAGTCCTTTCGTCGAAGTCTTTGCCTTGATCGGGATTCCGATTGCTGCTGGCATTATCAACTTCGTCGTGTTGACGTCGGCCGCTTCCGCGGGTAATAGCGGATTGTTTTCAACAAGCCGCATGCTTTATACGTTAAGCAACAATAATGAAGCTCCTGCTCCACTTGGAAAATTAAATAAACATGCTGTTCCAAGTACCGCATTGATTACATCCACCATCGTCGTTTCCATCGGTGCATTGCTAAGCAAAGTCATACCGGAACAAGCCTTTACCATCGTGACGACAATCAGTGCCATCTGCTTCATTTGGGTCTGGAGTATCATCTTGATATCCCATATCAGGTATACGAAAAAAAGGCCGGACTTGAGGGCCCAGTCGACTTTCCGGGCTCCTTTGACACCTTTCATCAATTATGTGATTTTAGGATTGTTTGCCTTCATCTTAATCGTCATGCTATTTGCTGAAGCCACCCGGTCCTCATTATTGCTGACACCGATTTGGTTACTTCTTTTAGTTGTCCTATATAACTATAGAAAAAATAGGCTATGTTAAAGGCAAAGGTTGATTTATAGTGAAAGGGTATGGTCACACGTACCCAACACCTGATTAAATTAAGTTCACCTCAATTGGTTATTGTAAGAACGAGTTTGTGAAAGATTACACTTAATCTAACGGGACATAACAGTTAAAGTAGGCTATTTGTAAAAATAAGGGACATAATATAAATAGAACCCGACACAATAAACTTGAACTAATTATAAAGGGGGAAGTTTTATGTCAGTGTTGAAGGAGACCCTGAAAAAAGCACTTCTTTTATGTGCAGTATTTATAACCTTTTCACAAAGTGTTCAGGCAGAAGAAAATCCTGAACAAAAAGGGAAAGTAGTTTATCAAATCCACTATGATTATGAACCAATCTATAATTTGCTAAAAGTTAGTCAAAAGGAATATAAGCAATACTGGGAAGAGGGTCTTCCTATTGCTGAAATGAAAGGGTCTCTTTCAGAAGAAAATTATTTCGACCTTGTTTATCGGTTAAAAGAACATGATATCGAGTGGTTTATTAATAACAGGAAACCAAATAATCAATGAACTAATGGGTAGCTTAGTAAGATGAAAAAAGGGATATCAAAATACAATGAGCTTGGAGATATATTTCCCAGCTCATTTTCTATGTGCACCTTTTATTTAGAATGCATAGTCTCTCAGCCTTAACTTGTCTGCTGTTTCCCATGTTCCATGAACACTTGCCAAGATAAGCATTTGCTTTTTCTTGCTTAAATCATTCTCCATTTTTCAACTGTCAAGAAATTGAAACCACACTACATATAGTTGTAAATACTTCGTAGAAACTCCATTAAAGCGACTTAACCATCTCTTTAAACGGGAATGGTAATTATTAATATTATTGAGGTGGTAGATGCCTTTCTTTACATATTCTTTCTTACTGCCGTTTATGATGATGTGCTCCACATCGATATTAGATGTATAAGACTTGTAAGATTTGGAATCATTCTTCTCCCTTTATGGCTTTCTAAGTAGTATGTTTCATCTACTTCTACATTCTTCAAAAACACCTATATTTTCTTTTGCGAGAGCAGACAACACTTTATGCCTCCAGTAAAAATCAGTGACGTGAGTAATGCCCACTTTTTTAGCGGTTTCACGAAGTGATAGACCATTCAACATACATTCAATAAACGGAATCCATTTGTCTGCCTTTTTTGAACGGTACATAGGGGAATTTGTCAAATCACTGCTTAATTTATGACAGTCTTTGCACTTATAACGTTGGCGACCATCTCGTTTACCATAACGAACCACTGATGTACTTCCACAATGACGACAATGAAAACCGTGTGAAAACTTCCTCTCTCTTAATTCACCAATTAAAGCTCCTTGTTGGGAAGTCGATACCGAGAAATAGAGAGTTAGATAATTTAAAAATGGATTCTTTGTCCCTATCATTTAAAGAAGAAATATCAGCTAGTATGGTCGTTAAAGTCATTTGAATGCTCCTTTTGTAATTTACAGTCAGGATCCCACAAAAGAAGAGGGTTTATTCAATATCAACCAATAACTTTAACATAGCCTTGATTTAAAATAGTAATTCTTCTAAACTGCTTCTTTCCTTCCAGAAAAAGTTCAACATAAAAAGATATTAATCCTCCTACCGATAGTTGAACAAGGGTATTTTATCATTCGATTTTGAATGTATGATTATATTAATTATCATACATTCATTTCCTTGATTTCATTGACTTTCTTCCCTTTCTCTCTTTATACTGAAAAAAGAGAAAAAATCGTACATTCAAATCCTTGATACATAAGGGTTCGGAAGGCCGATTTTGAGACGTGATAGAAAGGTCGATGAAGCATGCCAAAACAAAAAGATGTGCAGCCGATCCGTGATCAGCAGCAACTTGAAGATATGAAATGGGCGCTGAAGCGCCACTGTTCGGAGCGTGATTATATCCTGTTTGTCGTAGGATGCGAGACCGGCCTGCGTGTCGGGGACCTACTCAAGCTCACTACGAAGCAGATCCTGGACCTGAAAGGCAAACAACACAAGATCCTTCGGGTTAAAGAAGGCAAAACGCAAAAAATCCGCGACATCTATATCGCGAATTGCTTCGAGGAGGTCTTTGCGTACGCAAAAAACGTCCAGAGTCCCTATTTATTCCCGTCCAGAAAGGGCGAACACCCCATTACCCCTACGCAGGCCTACAGGCAGCTAAACAAGGCGGCAGAGTTTGCGGGTGTGGAGCATGTCGGCAACCATACGTTACGGAAAACGTTTGGCTATTGGTTTTATAAAGCCACGAAGGACATTGCCATGTTGCAACGGATCCTGCATCATTCCCATCCTTCCGTTACCCTGCGTTATATCGGCATTACCGAAGAAGAAACGAATAACGTTTTGAAATCATTTAGTGTCTTTCACTAAAGCCCATTAGTTTAAGTTCACCGATATGTTTTCAAGTGTTTATAACTGATTAGTTCACCACTTGAATTTATCACAACCTCATCTTCCCCATAACTATTATGAGGACCATAGTAAGGGTACACTTTCAACGTTATCTCATATAATCCACCAATTCCATATGGCTGTTTTATTTTAAGAATTTCTGTGTCATATGAAGCCCAAGTAAGATTTTCAGGTGCATTTTTGTCATTCTTATAAATTTCAGTAATTGCTTTATCTACTGGCTTTCTATTGCTACTTATAAGTGCCATTTTAACCGTTTCGCATAATTCCGTATCAGCTTCATTTATTGTTTTTGAATATACTGTTGTGTTAGTTAAAAACATTCCAATCAAAAATACAAGTGCGATTTTTTTCATATTCGGCCACCTCATTTTAGTTTCCTAAGAACTAAAATGATTTATTCAACAAACCTGCCAATTAGTTAAAGATAAAGGGATAGCAGCTAGTTCACATAAACCCCCATTATCGGTATTACCGAAGATTCATGAGGTCTTTAACAACGAGAAAAGGACCACTTTTTTGGCCCTTTAAGAAATTTGCTTCTTCAACCAACGCACCCGATAGCTTAAGTACATTTCTTCACAAAGTTATCCTTTTTACAGGTCATTTAGGGGTAGCATCAGGAAAATGCGGATTTACAACGTTAAGCAAATTCAAACATAAAAAAGTCGAATTCCCTGTCCTTAAGGAAAACGACTTTTTTATTTGACTTCTTCAATTAAAGCCCCATTAACCTTTTTTCGGAACCATTTGTAATCTCTGCGAAGTTAAATTAAACCTGTGCTAGCCCGCCATCTACGAATAATTCAACACCCGTCAAGTAACTACTTTCGTCTGAAGCAAGGAAAGATACAACGTTTGCTACTTCTTTAGGTGTCCCAACTCTTCCAGCTGGAACAGTATTTCTGCTATTTTCTATTACTCCTTCAAGTGCATCACCAAAAAGCTCATCGTATGCAGGTGTAAGAATACCTCCCGGACTAACCACATTTACACGGATTCCAGTTCCTTTTAGGTCAAGAATCCAGTCACGAACTAGTGCTCTTAATGCTGCTTTAGAAGCTCCATATACACTAAACGCTGGGTTGCCAATTGATCCAGCAGTAGAGCCCGTTACAATAATAGAACCTACTTTGTCCGGGAATAGTGATAACGCTTTTTGAACAGTAAAGATAGTTCCTTTAACGTTAATGTCGAACGTTCTATCAATCTGCTCTTCAGTAATTTCACCTAATGGAAGGAAGCTGCCGACACCTGCATTAGCAAAAAGAATGTCCAACTTACCTTTTTCCTGCTTTATAATGTCATATAGTTTGTCTAAGTCATCAAGCTTAGAAATATCCCCTTGAACACCGGTTACGTTCTTGCCAATTAGGTTAACAGCTTTATCAAGTTCGTTTTGTCTGCGTCCTGTGATATAAACATATGCACCTTCGTTTACAAACTTTTGTGCTGTAGCAAGACCAATCCCACTTGTTCCGCCCGTTACAAGCGCTATTTTATCTTCAAATTTACCCATATAATTAACACTCCTTTAGAATTAATTTTATTTTATGTCTAGTACCTTTAAGTACTTGAAGAACAACTTACAAAATATAGTATCCTTCATTAAGCACATTATCGGAAGTACCCACTTTTTTGTGATATAGTAACTAAAAAGTAATAAATGTGAAATGGAGAGGTTTAGACATGAAAAAATTTAGTTGTGGTTTTGAAGTAACAATGGGAGTTATTGGAGGGAAATGGAAAAGTCTTGTAATGTACTTTTTAATGAATGGACCCAAGAGAACGAGTGAGTTAAAACGCATTATCCCAAATATAACTCAAAAAATGCTGATTCAAACACTTAGAGATCTTGAAGCCAGTGGACTTGTGAGCAGAAAGATGTATAATCAAGTACCGCCGAAGGTTGAATATTCACCCACTGAACTTGGAGAATCTCTTAAACCTATCTTGCAGGAGCTCTGTCAATGGGGAGGACATTACGCGGAGCAAGAGTATGCAGAAGGTGAATTTGAAATCGTTCAACCAGAAGAGGCTTCTTAATGAGGAAACCAACTTATAACACCATGGATATATATATTGAATTATTGCTCACAGTTTAAGAAAGGAGAGTTAAAGGAAAGTTAGTTTACGTAAACCCCTATTATCGGTAATACTGAAGAGGAAACAAATAATGTATTAAAAAACTTAGCGTATTTCAATTAATCGAAGATATACTCGATGATAAATACAACTTATTGCTCGTATACCTAAAAAATAGAATAAGGGAAACTATGAATAAACATTTTTTCATCACTCTTTTTGTTGTTTATTTAGTCATGAACATTACAGACAATCTTAACTTTTTAAATAGCTGGTTACTCACTGAACTAGTTAGATTAATAATGTGTCTTTTATCAGTTCTTTTAGTTGCATTTATTTTTGGAAATAAAAAAATCCAGAAATAAATTAAGGCTATGTTAAAGGTAAGGGTTGATTTTTCGTAAGTGGTATTGCTTGTAAAATGTTACACTTAAACTAACACAGCAGGATCGTTTAATAAGGGAATGTATTTAAGTTAAGCTAATAAATGTAGGAGGTGCTATCATTGAAAAAGGTTTATTATAATGGACCGGATTTTTGGCAGGAAGGACCAAAATATAAACGTATTGAATATCCGATAAATGATGAACTAATTAAAAAAGCCGAAACCTTATTAAATATTAAATTGCCTCCTTCTTTTATAAATTTAATGAAAATACAAAATGGAGGAGAATTAAAATACCCTTATTTCATTTTACTTGTTGTAGATACTGAGGGCATTCCTTATGAGAATCGAGTGAAACTTTCTTACATATTACCAATACATTTTGAGAATGATGATATAAGCATTTTGTCGTCCGAAGAACTATTAAAAGAAGTCGACCTCCCTAAAGGGTTTATTGTATTGTGGACCGATTTCCATTATTGGGTTGTGTTAGATTATCGAAATACAAAAGATAATCCTTCTGTTATGTATATAGCAGAAGACTTTTTAGCTTCAACGAATGAAACAACAGAATGGGAATATATCAAAATAACAGATAGCTTCGATGAATTTCCAAAAAAATTATTCCGTTCTTCAACTAACTGGTGCTTTAGTAAAAAATGAGCTTGGAGAGACATTTTCCAGCTCATTTTTTTATACATTATTAAATCAACCTTAACCTTTAACATATCAAAAAAAATAAAAGCTGATTCTATTGAACAAGGAAGGGATTCCCCTCTTCTTTGTCTTTATTTTCACCGCCATTAAAAGAAGTTTATAATGAACCGTGTAAAAAAACATGCTGCCATACTATTAAATTTTCTATACTATTAGTGTAATGTACTAGATATGATTGACACGTTTTTTTGGAATAAATTAGAATGGGATTTAGAACGGAGGGGTTTGCCGCATGAAGAAATTATATATTCTTACTCTAGTTCCTTTTATCGGGATATTGGGGTTACTTCCTTTTGTTAATAAAATAGAACCATATGTACTGGGCATGCCTTTTTATATGTTCTGGATGGCGATGTGGGTTGTGCTTACTTCGGTCACTCTGGCTATCATGTATAAACTGGACCCTAGAAATCGGGAAGGTGAAGAAGAATGAACATCGCTCTTATCATCATTTTAGCATTTTTACTTTTATCGATTTTCCTTGGGATTCGCTCGACAAAAGGGAAAGACATGAATCTGGAACAATGGACAGTGGGCGGTCGTGGTTTTGGTAGCATCTTCGTCTTTTTATTGATGGCAGGGGAAATTTATACAACCTTCTCCTTCCTTGGAGGCAGCGGATGGGCCTATGGAAAGGGTGCACCCGCTTTATACGTCCTGATCTACATTACCTTGTCTTATGTCTTGTCTTACTGGCTTCTTCCTGCGATATGGAAATATGCCAAGGAACATAAGCTCATGTCACAATCTGATTTTTTCGTTAGTAAATACAGGAGTCCAGCCCTCGGGATTATTGCTGCGCTCGTCGGTGTGGTATCGATGATTCCAGTCGTCGTCGTCCAGCTCAAAGGCTTAGGAATCATTGTTTCAGAAGCTTCATATGGAGCCATTTCCATGTCCACGGCTGTTTGGCTTGGGGCAATCAGCCTGACCATTTATGTGATGATTTCAGGCATTCGTGGTTCAGCATGGACAGCCGTCATCAAGGACATCATGATGATTGTCATCATCGCGTTCCTGGGCATTTACCTGCCCATTCATTACTTTGGCAGTCTTCAAACGATGTTCGAGTCCATCAATAGCGCCAAACCTGGTTTTCTAACATTGCCTGATCAAGGCCTTAGCGTTTCTTGGTTCATCTCGACCGTGATTTTGCTCGTGTTTGGATTTTACATGTGGCCGCAGGTATTCAGTGCCGTCTATACGGCAAGGAGCGGAAAGACATTCCGTAAAAATGCCATCATCAGTCCGCTGTACACGCTCATGTTACTATTCGTCTTTTTCGTAGGCTTTGCCGCCATCTTGAAAGTACCTGGACTTGAAGGCTCGGATGCGGATCTTTCCTTATTGCGCCTTGCGATACAAACCTTTGATCCGTGGTTTATCGGAATCATCGGTGCAGCCGGAATGTTGACTGCATTAGTACCGGGTTCGATGCTGTTGATGAGCGTCTCTACGCTCCTTGCCAAAAACGTCTATCAGGAACTTCAACCAGGAACTTCCGACCGGACAGTGGTACGTTTGGCCAAGTTACTCGTTCCCGTTATCGCACTCATTGCCGTCTACTTCACTTTAAACGGAGGAGAAACGATGTCTGCCCTGATACTCATGGGATACAGTTTCATTACGCAGCTATTCCCGTCCCTGCTATTCAGCCTGAAAAAGAAGAACCCAATCAATAAATATGGCGCAATCGCAGGTATCATCGGTGGTCTTGCCATCGTGATCTCTATCACAATCAGCCAATCGACAATCGGCACCCTGTTCCCATCCCTGCCACAAGTGGCAAAGGATCTGAATGTCGGGATCATTGCTTTGGTCGTTAATTTTATCGTGACGATCCTTGTCAGCTTCGCATGCAGGAAACTAAGCATTAGAAATATAGAACCTGCAACGGTTAAATAGATATAAAAAGCAATCGGTTCTCAGTCTAAAGACTGAGAACCGATTGCTTTTTTTGTCCTTAATGGGCTTAGCTTCTTTTACCGAAGAACGAACCCTTCCGGTAAGGTAGCTTTCATCAAAATGGCTGTTTCCTTTAGTCTGTCTTTATTATAGGAAGAATGCTTCAGTAAATCTTCATCCAGGTAGGCGGGATGGGTCATGACCTCCACACTTTTTCCTTCACTGATCCGTTCGTGAAGGTTTTGAAAATAATCGGTAGCCGCCGATTCTCCATAAAAATCAGAGAGGAACGTATCGGTCACCGTCTCGATGTCCTGAAAATGGGTTCCAGCTTTTCGGACAGGTAGCCGGTAATGAGCAGATAGCTTTTTCACGACCGGCAAAAAGGCCGGGATCGCATGAACATGATGATGGCTGTCAAAATGAGTTGGACTCATCCCTAAGGCTAGAAATTTATCAATCTGAGCAGACCATTCCCTCTCTAACTCTTCCAATGAAATGTCGTCTGGGTTCTTCTGTATCTCCGCTTGTTTCTTGAAATTCCCAGCTTCGTCCACAAGGCTAGGCACATCATCTAATAATGGCCGTCCCCATGTGAGAACGAGATGAATGCCCACCTTTAGCGTTCGATGATCCTTGGCAATTCTGATGGCATGCTCGGTCGCTTTTGCATTCATCATCAGCGTAGCCGAATTGACTATCCCATTTATGTGGCTATTCAATATTCCATAATTCACAGCCCGAGAAAATCCAAAATCATCAGCATTGACAAGGACTTCAATCATGAAAGCTTCCTTGTAGTTCCTTGTTCTCGAAAAATTGTGGCAAGAATTCTTTATGAGCCTCAAGCATTTCATCCAAAATCATTTTCGCCACCCGATCACTTGGAACAAGTGGATTGATCGTCATCGCCAGCAAAGCCGTGTCATAATTACCTGTGACCGCCGCTTCAATGGCCACTCTTTCAAACGACTTGATTTGCTGGACGAGTCCGCGGACAGCTACCGGTAGCTCACCGACAGTGATTGGCTTCGGTCCATCCTTCGTAATTACACAGCTCACTTCAACAGCTGAATTGTAAGGCATTCCTTCGATCGCACCATAATTCATGGTATTGACCGCTTGTATGTCCCGTCTATCCGTATACATGGAATGAATCAGCCGTACGGCTGCGTCACTATAGTAAGCACCGCCCCGTTCTTCAAGCTGCGGCGGTTTGATATCAAGATCAACATCCTTATACAACTCAAATAATTCTGTCTCCAGTTTTTGAACGACCTCTGCCCGTGTTTCCCCTTTTTCGGCATCCTTCAGCTCTTGGGCCAGGATATCACCCGTTTTGTAGTAATAATTGTGATAAGGACATGGGAACAAATTCAGTGCACGAATGAATTCCGGCTCCCACCCCATTGCATGGATATTCTTCATGGTCACGGCTTTATCCGGATCTGAAATCATATCAATGATTTGATCTTTCACGCTTACTCCATCCACGAACACATCCAAACCGTATACCATATGGTTCAAACCAGCGAAATCAATCCGTACCCGGTCCGGTTCCACTTTCATCAAATCGGCGACGCCGCGCTCCATGCCAATCGGCACATTGCAAAGACCGACGATTTTATTGATATTGCTATGACGCAGTACAGCTTCAGTCACCATACCAGCAGGATTCGTGAAATTGATCAACCAAGCATTCGGGCAGATTTCCTCTATCTCCTTGGCAATTTCAAGGATGACAGGAATTGTTCGAAATGCTTTGAATAAACCGCCTGGACCATTTGTTTCTTGGCCGATGACCCCATGCTTCAAAGGTATTTTCTCATCAAGTGCCCTCGCAGCCAGCTGTCCGACCCGTAATTGAGTCGTGACATAGTCCGCTCCTTCTAGAGCCTTTTTACGATCAAGGGTTAAGTGAATATCGATCGGCACTCCTGCTTTTTCAACCATTCTCCTTGCCAGACCGCCGACAATTTCTAATTTTTCCTTGCCCGCTTCTATATCAACAAGCCATATCTCACGTACCGGAAGTTCCGCGTAATATTTAATAAACCCTTCAATTAACTCCGGCGTATAACTGGAACCCCCGCCAATCGTAACGATTTTCAACCCCTTACTCATTCTACCGTCTCCTCCTTTATCGTATTTGCACCAAGAAACTCTTCTCTCATCTCAATCATTTCCACCGCAAGATCTTTCAACGTCATGGCGGTCATCAAGTGATCCTGAGCATGTATAAGGATAATCGGGATGTCGAAATTCTCTCCACCCGCTTCCGCATGAATCAATTGGGTCTGGAACTTATGGGCCTGTAATAACTCAGATTCCGCTTCCGCTATTTTCTGCCTGGCTCCATCGAAGTCTTTCTTCTTGGCTTCTTGCAAGGCTTCCATGGCAAAGCTCCTTGCGTTCCCGCTGTGCAGAACCAGTTGAAAGGATAATTGATATAATTCTTCTTTTTCCATTCTCACCACTACCTTCTTACAGACTTACCGTTTCTGAATCGTCCTTCGTAAGATCTGTTTTAGTTTTTGAATTTCTCGTGTCAATCTTCACTTGGGCATACACGAATGGTAAATAGATCACGGTCGAAATAACTAAATTGATACCTGCCAAAATAGCTCCCGAAGCATGGCCACCTGTCGCTAAAAATCCTCCGACTATCGGTGGGGTCACCCACGGTATTTTGGCTACAATAGGGAAAACGAGTCCGCTGCTTACTGCCAAATACGAAATGACTGTAGTGATGATAGGTCCAAGAACAAATGGCACCAACCAGATAGGATTCAATACGATCGGTAGCCCGAACAAAATCGGTTCGTTGATCTGAAACAGTCCTGGTGCTCCACCAAGTCCAATCATCTGTTTATACCGTCTTCGACCAGCTATGATCATGGCAATAATCAGACCCATCGTTCCACCTGATCCTCCTAGATACACGAAAGCATCAAGGAACGAACCGGCCAATACGCCATATTGATCCATATCTGTTATGCCTTTTGCATACAAATCAATATTCTTAACGCCTGAACTTTCAAATAGCGGTGTCGTAATTCCACCCAGGATGTTCGGTCCGTGCAATCCCACCATCCATAAAATATGGACAAAAAAGACAAGAAGGATAGCGAATGGCAGTGAATCCACGGCACCTTGCATCGGAGATACAATTACTTTACTTAACCAATCATTCACAATCTGACCGTCCGTCATGATACGGAAAAGCAAGCCGAAAACCCCAATGATGAAGATTGTAGCCATGCCCGGAATCAGCTTGGCAAATGAACGGCCTACTGCTGGCGGTACGCCCTCAGGCATATTGATTACCAAGAATTTAAGCTTCGAAAGCCTTACAAAGAGCTCCGTAGCTATTAGGGAAACGGCAATTCCCGTAAAGAGAGCGGTTGCATTAAAGTAATTAGTGCTGATGAAACCAGCGGCTTCACCTGATACGACTTTATTATCAACGGTTAATGAGACCAACCCCATCTGTGGAAGCAATAGGAAGAAACAGGCTGCAGAAATGAGCATCGCCTCGAATCCATCGTCCCCATAAGACTTGGCAAGCTTATATGAAATACCAAAAACAGCAAAAATAGTCATGAATGCAAAGGTACCGAACGAGATGTCATTACCAAGCGTAGTCCAAGTTGGACCGAAAATCGCTTCCATCATTCTTCCGTATGGCTTGATGATTTGCCCTAGGTTATTCAGTAATACAGCGAACGATCCGATAATTGTAATCGCTATCATTCCAATCAACGTGTCACGAATGGCAAGCAAATGTCGGTTATTCCCCAACTTAACTGCTGCCGGCATAATGTACTTATCAATGAAAGTCATCATAATCCTTATTCTCCTTTTATCAAAGTAACAGCTTGTTTGAGCACTTCTTCTCCATTGCACAAACCATAGAACATCGGATTAATTGTATCGACCGGTATGCCTTTAGCTACGCCCGCTTGCTTCATCTTACTAAGCAGGAACCTAACCTGTGGTCCTAATAACACTACGTCTGCCTGATCCATTTCTCTGTCCACCTCAGTAGAAGCCACTGCCCAAATTCGGCAGTCCAAGCCTTGTTCCTTGGCACTTTTCTCCATCTTAGTTACTAGTAAACTCGTAGACATTCCTGCAGAACAACATAATAAGATATTCATAACAATCTCCCCTTCTTAGTTCGAAATATTCAGTATTTATTTAGTAAATAGGTGCTACTTTTACTTAAGTTCACCATTTACGTGGGTATCTCCTCCCTTTTATGAATAAACATTGGTCATTACCTATATATTCCATTGTAGAGTCATTTATATCTAATTTCAATACAAATTTAAAATTTGTTATAACAAATATTTATTTGTTGATTCTTGTTGTTACAAGATATAATCTAGAAGTAGCGAAAATATCTAGGAGGAAGCATGTTGAAAACGACGAACAAAGTGACAGCTCTTCATTCTGCAGTAAAAGAATCCATCGTTCACATGATAAAGAATGGGGATTATCAGCCCAATACTAAATTACCCACCGAAGCAGAATTCTGCAAATCGTTCGACGTGAGCAGGACAACAGTCCGGACTGCCCTCCAGCAGCTTACCGTGGAAGGTTACGTTTACCGCATTCAAGGAAAAGGAACCTTCGTTTCGGAAAACAAAGTACGCCAAACACTAACCAGCACGGTTGAGAACTTCTCCGATCAGGTCATGATGCAGGGCAAAAACCCCTCCACCAAGGTCTTGAGTTTAACGGTCATCGAAGCCAAGGCTTCCCTTGCCAAACTGTTCAACCTACAGATTGGCGATCCGGTCAACAAACTCGTTCGGGTACGATATGTAGATTCTCTCCCTCTTCAATATGAAGTCGCCTACCTGCCTTGGCATAGAACACCAGGCCTTGATATGAAAGCATGTGAAACATCACTATTCCGACTGCTTAAAAATCAGTTCAACATCAACATCAAAAAAACAGTCGAACAGCTGGAACTGGCTCTAGCTGACGAATATATTGCCGAAAAACTAAATATCACAAATGGTTCGCCTTGTTTCGCCCTTGAAACCCATACAATTGAAGCTGATCAATCTGTCATCGAGTATTCCAAAACATACTTCAGAGGTGATCGTTCCCACTTCATAATCGAAAGGAATTATGAAGAATGAAGCGAAAAAAACTGCGCATCATCTGATGGGCAGTTTTTTTGCTTCATGGAATTAAATGTTTAATTGATTACCTCTGTCTTTTCTTAACCTGTGCTATGTGGGCTACTTTCACAGCTTGGGAAACATTGCTGAATTCTTTAAGTTGTTTATAAATCGAAAGGATTTGGCTTCCTGATAAAACCTGAGTTCCTTCATTATGTATCACCTGTCTTAATCTTTTTCTTTTAATCACCCTACTATCAGTGGAGGTCAGCACGATATCCTTCAATTCACATCGCTCACTAAATACGATAATTGATTTGAAGATTCCTCCATCCAACACATTCAGTTGCTTTTTTAAAGCATGGATGTGCGTTCGATTTTGCTTTATTGGATTATAAAAAACCTGCTTTCTTCCGTTAGGGAATGTTTGCGTCCAGTTCTTATATTCCTCATTTCCGAAAATCCAGCCGCCATAATTCTTTGACTCGATCGTATAAATGCCTGTTTCATGTAGCAACACAATATCAATTTCTGTCGTGCCACCACCTCTTGCCTTTGGCAAATACAGATTGACCAAAACTTTATGAAAACCTTTCAGCTGGTCGATTTCATTCACCGTTAAATATTCCCCATTTAACCCTTTATCCCTCTTTACCTTCCAATACGAAAACTGGGTTTCTTTCTTGTACGTACTTTTTTCATATTTCGCTTTATCAGCTACAATTTTAAAAATTATGACCAGTACAAATAAAAATACGATCCACGTCATCGCCTTATAATCACCCCCATTTATATTTCGTCAAAAAATGATCTCCACTTTAACAATTTTCTGTATTATATTTGGAATTCCTTCATACCTTTCATTTTCCTCTCATGCCGATGACACGTGGATAAATGCTATCAAAATATAAAGCCCGAATGTTTATAGTAATTTTTAGAAAACAATAGATTGTAAATCCAGATTAATAAAGGGTTGCGGCGGAAATTACGTCCCTTTTTTTTACAGATTTTCTATTGACACTCTATAAATATAGTACAATTTGCTTGTATTTTTGTCGAAAAAAGAAGATTATAGAGAAAGAAAGCAGACCTAGATGATTTTTCTAACTGTGTTTGTAATCGTCTTCATCGGGGTGAGATTTCTATATCATTTTTAAAAGGGGAGAAATACAACTATGATCTATGCAAATCCTAATACAAAAGGTTCTGTCGTACAATTTAAAGAGAAATACGATAACTTTATTGGTGGAGAATGGGTTGCACCTGTTAAAGGCCAATATTTTGAAAATAAATCTCCAGTAACTGGCGAAGTTTTTACAAAAGCTGCTCGTTCTACTGAAGAAGATATTGAACTGGCATTAGATGCAGCACACGCTGCAAAAGCTGCATGGGGAAAAACTACTCCTGCTGAACGCGCTCGTATATTAAACAAAATTGCTGACCGTTTAGAAGAAAACTTAGAAATGATCGCTGTTGCTGAAACTTGGGACAACGGTAAAGCAGTACGTGAAACATTGAATGCTGATATTCCATTGGCAATCGATCACTTCCGTTACTTTGCAAGTGCTATTCGTTCTCAAGAAGGACGCACAACTCAATTAGATAATGATACAGTGGCATACCACTTCCAAGAGCCACTTGGTGTTGTTGGACAAATCATCCCTTGGAATTTCCCAATTCTAATGGCTGTTTGGAAAATCGCTCCAGCTCTAGCTGCAGGTAACTGTATCGTCATGAAACCAGCTGAACAAACTCCAGCTTCTATTATGGTATTGGTTGAATTAATTCAAGATATCATCCCTGCTGGTGTTCTTAACATCGTTAACGGTTTCGGTATCGAAGTTGGTAAACCACTTGCTACGAACCCACGTATTGCGAAAATCGCATTCACTGGTTCTACTGCAGTTGGTCGTCAAATCATGCAATATGCAACGGAAAACATCATCCCTGTAACACTTGAACTTGGTGGTAAATCACCAAACGTATTCTTTGAAGATGTTATGGATAAAGACGATTCTTACCTGGACAAAGCAATCGAAGGTATGGTTATGTTCGCATTGAACTCAGGTGAAATCTGTACGTGTCCATCTCGTGCATTAATCCAAGAATCAATCTATGATAAATTCATGGAACGTGCATTAGAACGCGTTAAACAAATTAAAGTTGGTAACCCACTTGATACTGAAGTAATGATGGGTGCTCAAGCTTCTAATCAACAAAAAGAAAAAATCCTTTCTTACATCCAACTTGGACAAGAAGAAGGCGCTGAATTACTTATCGGTGGATCTGAAAATAAATTTGATGGCGACCTTGAAAATGGTAACTACATCGAGCCAACTGTATTCAAAGGAAACAACAAAATGCGTATCTTCCAAGAAGAAATCTTTGGACCAGTACTTGCTGTTACTACATTCAAAGACTTCGACGAAGCAATGGAAATCGCTAACGACACTCTTTACGGCTTAGGTGCTGGCGTATGGTCACGTAGTGGAGATATCGCTTACCGTGCTGGACGTGGAATCGAAGCTGGTCGCGTTTGGACTAACACATACCACCAATACCCTGCAGGAGCAGCATTCGGTGGATTCAAATTGTCAGGTATCGGCCGTGAAAACCACGCAATGATGCTTGATCACTATCAACAAACAAAATGTCTATTAGTAAGCTACGCTAAAGACGCTCAAGGATTCTTCTAAATCGAAAGGATACGATCAAACATGGTAGAACGTGTTATTGCAACGGACGAAGCACTTACATTAATAGAATCTATTAAAAAAATCCATGGATCTATCATGTTTTATCAATCCGGCGGCTGTTGTGATGGATCTTCTCCCATGTGCTATCGAGCTGGAGATTTTAAACTGGGGGATTCAGACATCCACCTCGGATCAATTGGCGATATACCCTTCTATATGCATAAAAACCAATACGACTATTGGAAGCACACGCAACTGATAATCGACGCTCTAGAAGGACGAGGCCCAGATTTCTCACTTGATAGTGTAGAAGACCAACACTTCATCACACGTTCGCGGGTGTTTACAGACGAAGAATACCAAGAAGTGAAACAGATTTTATAATAGTAACAGAGCTGTCTCCAAGTGTTATTCGACTTGGTGGCAGCTCTTTTTTTGTATTGTTTTTTACAACCACATTCTTTATCAGCTTCAAGCAACGAAATGGTTGGGAGATTCAGCGTCTTCCATGCTGCAATCCCACCAGTTTCAATCTTTCCCTCCGGCTTCCCATTTCTAACATCAATCAAGACCATAGGACTGAAGGTTGCTTCTACACGTTTTTTTTAATTTTACTCGTCTTCATTAGTCTTCCATGTATGATGAATTTTCAATAAAGACTGTTTAAATTGCTCTTTTTCTTCACCACTTAATGGAGACAAGATTTTGTCTTGGGATCGATCCAACAGGGCCCAACACTTTTCTAATATCACCATCCCCTGTGTTGAAATGTTAAGACAATAGGTTCTTTTATCCTGGGGACTCTTCACTCTTGTGATGTAGTTTAAAGACTCTAACTGTTCAGCCCGTTCAGCCATGGTTGTGCGATCGATTTTTAGTTCCTGCGCAATTTGGATCTGGGACATATTTGGTTTTTCGTACACTTTTACTAATAGACCATACTGTCTCGAATCCATTTTAAACGCTTTTAATTCATTGCCAAAATCGTCTTCTAATAAATGAAGTATCTTTCCGACCAGAAATCCGTAGGAATCCCATAGCTTCTGCAAAATATCACTCCCAAAAATTAATCAGCTTAACTGATTATCAGTATATCTGGCTATATTTACTTCGTAAAGGTAAATATGGATAAATAAGCAAAATATATTAAAAAAATCAAGAAAAAAATGCTGCCTCATGTAGTGGCAGCATTGCAATTTTCTTTTCATTAAGTACCGCAAAAAGTCTGGTAAGGGCCGCATGATTCAGGGACTGTTGAGTATTCTTCCTGTTCGCTTCTATGTGAGTAAGGGTGTGAGAGAACGTCCAGTAGTCGTTCCATCACGGTATAGTCGCCTTTTTCCACCGCAGCCTTCAGTGCCTCTTCCACCCGATGATTGCGGGGAATCACTGCAGGATTACTGTTTTGCATTAGCTTTTTCGAAGATTCTCTCGATTCCTCCTGCCTGTCTAATCGCTCCTGCCAGCGTGCATGCCATTGTTCGAACTCGGGAGTCCCAAACAGGACCGCATCCCCTTTTGTTTCAAACGTTAAGGAGCGGAAGGTATTCGTAAAGTCGGCACGGTGCTTCTTCATCATGTCGAGGAGTCCTTCGATAAGAGCTTCATCCTCCGGCTCTTCGTTAAAGATTCCTAATTTCTCCCTCATGCCCTTGAACCAATAAGCGTGATAGAGCTTATTGAATTCTGAAATCTCCGCTTGCGCCAATTGGATGGCCTGCTCCTGATCATCATGCAGCAACGGCAATAGGCTTTCCGCCAATCGCGCAAGGTTCCAAGCAGCAATGTACGGCTGATTGCCATAGGCATAGCGGCCTTGGACATCAATGGAGCTAAACACCGTTTCTGGATCATAGATATCCATGAAGGCGCACGGACCATAATCGATGCTCTCTCCACTGATGGTCATGTTATCGGTGTTCATCACCCCATGAATAAAACCAACGAGCTGCCATTTCGAGATAAGTTCGGCTTGTCGTTTGATAACTTCCCTTAGCATCGATTGGGTTCGGTTTTCATCTGCCTCAACCTCTGGAAAATGACGCTTGATTGTATAGTCGACAAGGTCCTGCAGTTCCTCGATTGTCCTCCATTTTGCTACATATTGAAAGGTACCGACACGTAGATGACTGGAAGCCACACGCGTTAAGACTGCGCCAGGCAACACGTTTTCCCGATAGACCGGCTCGCCCGTCTTCACCACGGCTAGACTGCGCGATGTAGGAATTCCAAGCCCATGCATGGCTTCACTGATGATGTACTCACGCAACATCGGACCAAGCGCCGCTCGTCCATCGCCTCCACGGGAATACGGCGTTCTTCCCGGACCCTTAAGCTGAATATCCACCCTCTCTCCTTCTGGCGTCATCTGTTCGCCCAGCAAAACGGCTCGCCCGTCCCCAAGCATGGTGAAATGACCAAATTGATGTCCTGCGTAGGCTTGGGAAAGAGGTAAAGCACCTTCGGGAATCTCGTTTCCAGCAAGCACTGCCAAACCATCTTTGCTTTCTAACGCCTCCACATCCAAACCTAAAGTGTCAGCCAACTTATCATTGAGTATAATCAACTCCGGAGCCTTTACGGGACTCGGATTTGTAAGGGTGAAAAGAGAGTTGGGAAGACTCGCATAGCTATTTTCGAAGTTCCATCCTGTTTCATTATTCTTTGTCATAGGATCTCCTTTTCTTCATTTGATTTTTTGTAATAGTTTTCCCTCTTATATGAAACAAAAACATAAGCATTTTATGTAATTCCGTTGATTCACAAGCTTGACCTTATTGTCTGCTTGTGCCCATATATTATAACGCTTCCAAACTGAGATGACTCCTTTTAAGCAACGGAATATAGGTAAATACACATTTAACCGAATGGTACATAGAATGCATTATGAAATGACTGAGGAGGAGTTCTGTTGATTATTTATGTAGTAAGCAGTGGCGATTCGTTATGGAAAATTGCAAACCGCTATGGAGTGACGACCGATTCAATTGTTAAATTAAATGCACTATCCGATCCAAACCAAATAACGATTGGCCAGTCATTGGTTATACCTCACATCGGGACCTCTCACATCGTTGAATCCGGAGAAACCTTATGGTCGATTGCCCAGCAATATGGACTGACCATTCAAGCACTCATGCAAGCCAATCAACTTACCGACCCAAACGTCCTATACCAAGGTAGCGTTCTCTATATCCCTCCCATTACACACGTCGTTCAGTCCGGACAAACATTATGGGACATTTCTGTTTGGTATGGCACGACCGTTCAAGCCATCTTGAGTGTCAACCAAATCGATGATCCAAACACGATCTATGTAGGAATGAACCTAATCATCCCAAGATCAAAACGGTCGATGGAAGTGAATGCTTATACTTATCAATCTAGTGATGCAGCCGTCCAATCCATCCAAGATATCGGCCAATTACTTACTTACTTCAGCCCTTTTGCTTATAAAATCAAGGAAGATGGCACTTTAGAAGGACTGAATGATGAAGATATGGTCGATGCCGCGATTTCAAAAAGGATCGTTCCCATGATGTCAATTACGAACTTCACTTCTACGGAAGCCGGATCCAACTTAGCCCAAGTCATTTTGTCCAACTCTTCATTAAGGGAAAAGGTCATCAGCAATGTGCTTGAAGTGATGGATGACAAAGGCTATACCGCATTAAACATCGATTTTGAAAATGTACTGCCCGAAAACCGGGAAGACTACAACAAATTCCTTCAATTGGCTGTTGACCGCCTTCATGCTAGAGGCTTTTTGGTTTCCACAGCCCTTGCGCCCAAGACGAGCGAAGAGCAAGCTGGTGTGTTATATGAAGCACATGATTATGAAGCGCACGGGCGGATTGTCGATTTCGTCGTGCTCATGACGTATGAATGGGGATATCGGATGGGGCCCCCTCAAGCCATCTCTCCCCTCGACCAGATGAGGAAGGTCATAGAGTATGCCCTGACGGTGATACCTGCAGAAAAGATCTTTTTAGGGTTCCAAATATATGCAAGGGATTGGCTCCTCCCACATGTTAAAGGCCAGGAAGCCGAGACATTCAGCCCTCAAGAAGCCGTAAGGAGAGCCGTAAAACATGGAGCCCCCATTCAATATGACCCGGTTGCCCAATCACCCTTTTTCCGTTATACAGACGAAAAAGGGAAAACCCATGAAGTATGGTTTGAAGATGCACGGAGCGCCCAAGCCAAATTCCAACTGGCAAACCAATATAAGCTCCGCGGCATCAGCTATTGGGCACTAGGTTTTCCTTACCCCCAAAACTGGGCTTTATTAGCGGACAATTTTTCAATCAAGAAATTGACGACGAATAGCTGATTCACTCCTAAAAAAGGCTTATCGATTTCGATAAGCCTTTTTATTATTTCGATAATGCGATTTTGATATGAGCTAAGTGGTGCTTTTCGTGCCAAGCTAATTTTGCCATTTTCGAAGCAACCTTTATTTCGCCATTTTCCTGATGAGTGAACGTCCGACTTAATTGATCTTCAGTTAAACTATGCCCTAAAGCAACGATACGCTCATTTAAGCCTTCTAGCATTTTAATGGAACTTTCTACAGGAAGTTCTGTATCCGGTTGAATCGCCCACTTTTCTTGGTCAAAACCTATTACCGTTGGGTTCTCATCTGTTAGGGCCAGCTTCAAACGTTGGTACATATTCAACTGGGAATCTGCAATGTGATGAACGAGCTGACGAACTGTCCAGCTACCATCACGATATGTTTTTCTTAATTCCTCATCACTTAATGCGTCAATCGTTTCTCTTAATTGAACGGTATATGTTCCGATGTCCGTTAGCCATTCTTGAATGTTTTCTTGTGTTACTTGTTCCGGTACTTGTAATTCCCCAATTGGAAATTTCACATCCATCTTCATTCCCCTTTTCCATTCATTTTATAAGTCCAAAAATGACTTCACGCCTCTTTATTTTAACATAAATTCCCTATTATTCTTCATATAGTGTATCCGAGTAGTACAAGAAAAGAGCTGCCCGTCAGCCAGTTTTCACCGACGTTCCGGACAGCTCTTATTCTACTCTCTATTAATAAGGATCAGCTTCGTGGCTTTTCTTCACAGCGTCTTTTGTTGCTTCATTCGCTGCTAGTGAACCTTCGCCATATTTCGACTTACCAGATTCACGGCCTGGAAGCTTGCCTTCTTCTTGATTTTCTTCGATTTCTTTCATCTTCATTGCAATGCCTTCCTTCACACGGCGACCGTAGTCTTCATCAGCTTGTGTAAAGTGCTCAACCATGGCATCTTGAATGCGTTTATCACATACTGCAAGTGCGCTGGATAGGTTGTTGATTAATTCATCACGTTCCCAATCCTCAAAGCTACGATATGTTTCGCCTGCTTGACCATAGTTGTTTGGACGGTCGATCGGCTCACTCATTGCTGCCGCATTATACGTTGGACGGTGTTGCGGACGCTCTTCTTTGCTAGCTTCCTGATACCCGCCAATCGTGGATGGCTCATAGTTGATGGATGGGTTTTCTCCATTCTCTTTCGGATCACGGATATCCATTTGACCCCGATGCTGGTTCGTGCGGACAGGCACTTTTGGAGCATTCACAGGTAATTTCAGATAGTTCGCACCTACACGATAACGTTGCGTATCAGAATATGAGAAGGTTCGTCCTTGGAGCATTTTGTCGTCGGAGAAGTCCATTCCGTCGACAAGAACCCCCGTACCGAAAGCAGCCTGCTCGATTTCGGCGTGATAGTCCACTGGATTGCGATCAAGGACCATACGACCGACTGGCAACCATGGGAATTTATCTTCCGGCCAAAGTTTTGTATCATCTAGTGGATCGAAATCAAGTTCTGGATGGTAGTCATCCTCCATGATTTGCACATAGAGTTCCCATTCCGGATACTCTCCACGCTCGATTGATTCATATAAATCCTGTGTCGCATGGGAGACGGTCTTACCTTGAATAGCGTCTGCTTCTTCTTGTGTTAAGTTGCGGATGCCTTGCTTAGGCTCCCAGTGATACTTCACAAGCACAGCTTCGCCTTTGTCATTCACCCATTTATACGTATTTACTCCAGAACCCTGCATATGGCGGTATGTAGCTGGAATTCCCCATGGAGAGAATAGGAACGTGATCATATGTGTCGCTTCAGGTGAACGGGAAACGAAATCGAACATCTGCTCAGGGTTCGCAACGTTCGACGCCGGATCCACCTTGAATGCATGAATCATATCAGGAAACTTCATCGCATCACGGATAAAGAAAATTTTAAGGTTATTACCAACAAGATCCCAGTTACCATCTTCCGTATACATTTTCACGGCAAAACCGCGTGGGTCCCTTGCTGTTTCAGGCGAATCCTTCGATCCTGCCACCGTAGAGAAACGGACCATAAGTGGTGTTTTCTTCCCAGCACCCGAGAATACTTTCGCGCGTGTATACTTTTCTGGAGGTTCATCTCCAACTTTTCCATAGGCTTCGAAATAGCCAAACGCTCCAGCACCACGTGCGTGAACCACACGCTCCGGCACTTCCTCGCGATCAAAATGTGATATCTTTTCAATAAAATGATAATTCTCAAGTGTAGCCGGACCGCGATTACCAACTGTACGAATATTCTGGTTATCCGTAACAGGGTGACCTTGACGTGTGGTCAACGTATCGCGTTTCACATCTTTTTCTTGATCCTGTCCTTTTGGAGCATTCATATCTTTGTTCTCTGCCAAAATGAAAACCTCCTCAAAAATAGTGGCCCTTACTTCACTACTATCCGTTTATAAGGGGAATTACCATTTAAAATAAATACTAAATGATAATTATTATAATCAATACAAATCTATTATAGGTTATGCATTTAAAGAATGCACGTAATATGAATTACCTATTATATTTATCAATAAACATCACATATTCTCAATATAAACTTACTAGATAACCACTCCCCTACCTATCAAATTTAATTTCTCAAGAGCCATTACTAACTAATTAGACATTACTTCTTCTATACCTTCGTTTTTAAAAAAGAAAACCTATAATTAATAAATATCTCCAGAAAACGAGTAATTATTCTCATTCTCTTAAATGCTTTCCCAACAAAAAAAGAGTCAATTATCCTTTTAGATAACTAACTCTTTTTTCTCTTTATTTATTGAAAATAAACGGCATTAAAATGGGTTTGTTGCGATGAAGCTTGCTGTTTTAACATACATGCGCGGATTGATCTTTAATTGGTCCACGATGAATTCTGCAATATCTTCAGGTTGGATGAATTTAGAATCGTTATTTTCTTTAATCAAGCTTAAATCAAGCGCTAAATCTGTTGCAACCGTACTTGGTGTTAAAGCCGATACACGGATGTTGTTGCGGCGAACTTCTTGTGCAAGGGATTCTGTAAATCCAATCACCGCAAACTTGGATGCACTGTAAGCACTTGATGTAGCCGCTCCGTTCAATCCATTCGTAGAGGAAACATTGATGATGTCCCCACCATTTTTTTCGATTAATTGAGGCAGTACAGCATGTGTTACGTAATATGTGCCCATTAAGTTTGTATCGATAATTTTTTTCCATTCTTCCGGGTCCATTTCTGAAACCGTACCGAATGTCGCAATACCTGCACTATTGATTAGAATATCAGCCGCGCCTAATTCCTTTGTTATCGCTTCAATGGCTGTTTCCACCTGCTCTTTGGATGAAACATCAGCCGCTGCATAGGCTACTTTTACTCCTAAGCCTTTAATTTCAGTAGCCACTTCTTTTAAAGTTGCTTCTGTTCTAGCAAGCAAACCAACGTTTACGCCTTCTTTAGCTAATGCGATAGCGGTTGCTTTCCCGATTCCTCTTGCCCCACCGGTTATAATTGCTACTTTACCTGTTAATGTCTGTGCCATTGTATTAGCCCCTCTCTAAATCAACTTTCATATACGTTCTATTATACTATTTTAGATTGCATATTCCTAAAAGTCTGCTTCGTATTTTGCAGAACTATCTATTAGTATTTTCTTGTTTCTGTTTTCGTAAACTTGGTTTTATATTCTTAAAACTCTCTAACTATGCAAGCAATCTAAAGAAACGAATAATATGTTAGAGTGGTACTATAAGGAGCTGGTCACTCTCAATGGTACACCTTACCTTTAAAAAATGGATGAAGATCACTTTTACATTAATCATTCTTTCAATAATCGTATACTCACTGCGTACGGTATACATTGATAAAAAAGCGATTGCTTGGGAACAAATACTTCTCCAATCAATCGGATTACCATTGCTCATTACAGGTTTTTTATGGTTATGGGGAGACATCACTTTTTCAAAAAAAGAAAAAGGAGGAAAGAACTAATCAAGAAGAGTACCCTAGCAATTACGATTTTACCAGCGGCATTCCGATCGTTCTCTGATTAGTGATTTTCCGGAATAGTATTGTGACATAAGAAAAAGAACACCAGAAATATTCTGATGTCCCTCAAGTCATTTATTTACCCCGCTTACTTATAAACCTTCACCGGTAAATAAGTTAAGGACTGTCCTGTAGCGGATTCGGTTAAGTTTTGTTCTAATTCAAACCCTTCCACAGGCTCGATATGAGAAAATTTCTTGACGAAAAGCTCCAATGCCAGTTTCATTTCCAATCGTGCAAGCGGTGCACCCAAGCAGAAATGTGGCCCGCTTCCGAAGGTCAAATGCTTCTTGTTATTGGCACGGCGTATGTCTATTGTGAAAGGATTCTCAAACATATCTCCATCCAGATTGCAGCCGCTCATCCAAGCGATGACGGTATCGCCTTTTTTTAATGGCACCCCTAATAAATCATTATCTTCTTTAACCGTACGATCTCGTCTGGAACTGTGGAACCGATAACGTAACATTTCCTCAACGGCATTCGTAATCAGTTCAGGCTCATCCCGTAGGTCTCCATAAATGGACGGGTCATCATAAAGCAATGAATAGAAAGAATTCGCTATTGCATGACTGGTCGTTTCGACGCCCGCACCTAATAGAAGCATCGTCGCCTGCACAATTTCTTCATCCGTAAACCTTTCACCATCCACTTCTGCCCGGATTAAGTCACAGATGATGTCATCTGTAAGATCCAAACGTTTTTGAACGACTATTGGATATAGATAGTGGAAATATTCCTTTGCGGCCTGTTCTTTTTTACGCATAATTTCTTCCAACCTTGCTTCGTCATATGGCTGGAACAGGATATCGACCCATTCTTTGAACTGGTGCTGATCTTGAATCGGCACACCGAATAAATCCGCGATGACCATAGCAGGTAACGGGCCTGAGAACATTTTTATGATATCCACCGTTGTGTCAGCTGGTATGTCATCGACCAGGTCTCTAATAATTTGGTGAATGCGAGGTTCCCATTCTTTCAAACTGCGTGGAGTGAAAGCGGCTGCTAACAAGGAGCGGCTTTTCCGATGTGCAGGGGGATCTACCATTGTAAGATTCGTTATGGAAGAAGGTTTTTCCGCTTTCTTATTCGCTCCTACGAAAATGGTGCTTCTAGGGCCTTCACTAGAAAAAACCTTATAGTTACTTAATACCTGTTTAACATGTTCATATTTGAATACATTCCACGTATTTGTCGCCTCATGGAAATAGACCGGATGATTATCAAGCATCTCTTTGTACCAATCAATCGGGAAAAACTCATCAGCACGCGATTGAAAATTCGTAATTTCTTTAATAGGAATCACTTCTTTATTCATTGAGTCTTATTCCTCCTTCAAACAGTCTAAAGATTTTCTGCCTTCTACATTTGCATGTATGTTCAGCATACTCTAAACAGAGTATTTTGAAAAAAGCAATAAGTAATAGTGCATGAATCCCACATTTGAATGACTTTGGTTTTTTTATAGGTAGGAAGACTCTTCTATGCGTCAACACGAGTGTGCCAAAAGACCACATAAAAAAGCACTCATTTCAAATGCTCAAAATGAGTGCTTACTCTACTTGATCAAATCTCCATATCCCATCGCTCTTGTTCGGTTTTCTTCATCTTTTTTTCCATTTCTTCTGGATAAGCCGTACGGAATTTATGGTGGTCAGCCGGGATGATTTCAATCATCTTCTCAATCATGTCTTCCGGATTAAGTTGGTTCTTTAATCCCGCGTCCTGTTTCTCCATATCTTCTTTCCGTGTGAAATGACGAGACTCGTCGAACCACTTCCATTTCTCCTCTGCGGCTCGGTCGTTAAAACCGGTATTATAAGCACCTGGATTAATGGTCGCAACCTGAACGCCGAATGGCTCTAGCTCATCCTTCAAGGTTAACGCCATCCCCTCGATGGCATGTTTAGTCGTCGCATAGGGTCCGCCGAATGGCGTCGTGATGGTCCCTGCCATCGAACTTAAGAACACGATTTTCCCGCTTCCTTTTTTGACCAACTTCCTTGCCGCATGTTGGACGGATTCAAGTGTCGCGAACACATTCACTTCAAAAATCGCCCGGAACCGGTCCATCGGCACTTCCCCCAGTGCACCGCCTTCATTGATGGCGGCGTTTGCCACAAACACATCAAAATCATATTCGTCAATCAATGCCCGATCCCGTTCATTCGTAATATCCAGTTTGCACACTTCCATGTTCAGCCCTTGCTCCTGGGCTTCCCGCATCAAATCGGTTTTCTGGGACGTGATTTCCGTCGTCGCAATTACGTGATGCCCTCTCTTCGCTAACCCGAGAGCCGTTCCCCTTCCGAGTCCGCTTCCTGCTCCTGTAATGAAAATGGTTTTAGTCATCTACTATTCCTCCTATCAACTTTCTCTATATTTTCTTCTTCCCCAATGCTATAGACCTAAACAAAAACAACGCTTTTCCAGGAGCAAAAGACAAATAAGAGAAGATGGTCTAGATGGACTTTATCCGCTTTTTTCGGTGAAATTTTATAGAACTGTAGACGCATCGTAGAAATCAGCCTTTGCGTTTATTAAGGGGGGTTATGGGAACACTTACAAATATCGACTCTATCCCTGCATTCCCAACATTAAAGCTTAAACAAAATAGGATAACCAACGAAAAAGGGGTTTTTACGATGATGAATTACAAAAACATCACAGTTGCTGGAAGCGGCGTTTTGGGAAGTCAGATAGCCTTCCAAACGGCTTACAAAGGGAAATTCAATGTAACGGTGTATGACATTAACGACAAAGCATTAGAACAGGCAAAGAATCGCATCATGAAATTGAAGCCCTACTATAAAGAAGATTTAGGTGCAACGGACGAAGAGTTACATGCAGCCTATGAACGCCTTTCTTTCCACTCTGAACTAGCAAAAGCTGTGGCTGATGCGGACCTGGTGATTGAAGCGATTCCTGAGGTCGTTCAGATTAAAACGGATTTCTATAATGAATTAGGGAAAGTAGCACCTGAAAAGACTGTTTTCGCAACGAACTCTTCTACACTCTTACCAAGTCAATTTGCGGATGCTACAGGCCGTCCTGAGAAATTCCTGGCTTTACACTTCGCAAATGAAATTTGGAAAAACAATACGGCAGAAGTCATGAAGCACCCTGGAACCGATGAAAGGTTCTTCGATGAAGTGATTGAATTTGCAAAAGCCATCGGAATGGTTGCCCTCCCATTACATAAAGAGCAGCCCGGCTACATCTTGAATTCATTATTGGTTCCTTTATTGGAAGCGGCGCAAGGACTTTTATTGAACGAAGTTGCCGATCCAGAAACCATCGATAAAACATGGATGATAGCAACAGGTGCACCGCTTGGACCTTTCGCTATCCTAGATGTGGTTGGAATCACGACCGCTTACAACATTGCCAATGGTAAAGCGCAAGCAGGCGATCCACATTTCGTGAAATTGGCTAACCTCTTGAAAACGGAGTATATCGACAAAGGAAAAACGGGAAGAAACGCAGGAGAAGGATTCTACACATATCCGAATCCTGCTTTCGCTAAAGCGGATTTTTTAAAAGGATAATGAACAGGAATGAAAAAGCAGGGATGCTCCCCACATCAAAGTTAGTTGGAAATCGAATTGGATAACATGGGGTGATAGTTGTCTAACCATTCGTATCCCTGAATAATGCGTCCTATTCGTATCGTATTTGCTATTAATGGACCCTGCCGTAATCAATTCACAGTGGGTTTCAGATAATGACTGAACGGCTTGAACACTATGAATTTTCATAGTGCTCAAGCCGTTTTTTTCTACTAGTAATTCACTGTCCTTTCGCACCTGGTTATTTCTTTTGAATATAGGAAATGATATCAATATATAATTCGGTCATTTCTTGAGGCGTTTTATCTAAATCATTTTGTACCCATTGCTCGATCAATCCTAAAAAAGCAGACGTAATGAAGGATAAAAAGTAGTCCATGGGCACTTTTACATTGGATGCATGAAAGTTTTCATTCTTCTCTAAATTAACACGCACTTTTTCGGAAAAGGCATCTCTAAATCGTAGGTGAAAACCTGTTCTCCCATGATTGCTTAAAAATACCTTTAATAGGGGTGCATGCATTTTAATAGAGCTAAATAAGGTAGCCGCTAATTGCTCTTGTCCTTTTTCAAACGTGAGAGTAGATGAATAATGGGATTGCAATTCATCAATATGATTGCCTAAATTCTCAAACAACTGCTGTTCTATTCGATCTAGCAAGTCGAATTTATCTTGATAGTGCAAATAAAATGTTCCACGGTTAATTTGGGCCGTTTTCGTAATGTCCCCTACCGTCATCGAATCAAATGACTTTTTTTCTAAGATATGTACAAACGATGTTTGAATGAGCTGTTTGGTTTTTCGATTTTTTTCTGCATACATGGTCATCATGATTACCTCCGACCTAAAATTCAACAAGCTGTTCACTTTTGTTCATTGCTTCTATACTCTTAGAATTATAAGATATATGCATACCACTAAACAACATGTTGAAAATTGAGAAAGGGTGATAGCATTGAAACTATTTAAAAATAAATTAGCGTGGGCTGCTCCCATCGCTGTCATATTAATTATCGCTTTATTCTCGGTAAATCTATTTGCCCAAGGAAATCCGAAAGTAAGAAACTTACCTGTTGCCCTTATTGTCAATGATGAAGGCGAACATGTAGATGCTGTCCAATCAGCCGTTGAACAAATGAGTAAAGGCACAGATGGCGAAGAACCGATGTTAGCTTTTACAAAGGAAAAAGAAGAAAACATTGAAGATCTATTCGATGATAAACAGTATTATGCAGCATTGGTCGTTCCTGAAGGGTATAATGATAGCTTACAAAACGCCATGAAGAATAACAAATCAGCACAATTGAAAATTTACATTAACCAAGGGTATAACATGACGGGTGCTAACTTTGCGAAAACCGCTTTAAACGGCTTAGTTACGCAATTAAACAATCAATATTCGACGAATTTCATCAAACAAATGGATGGTCAACAAATTGATGCAGCTCAAGCAGCTGTATTAGTGAACCCAATCGTTTCCGAAGAAAAAGTGTTTAATGAAATCACAGCATCAACGGCAAACGGTAGTGCACCAACATTAATGGCTGTACCTGCTTGGGTAGGGGCCTTAATCGGTGGTTTCATTTTATACTTAGCCATATCAAACATCACTAAGAAAGAAAACTTAACACGTAAGCAAACATTACGCTTAATGGGTGCCCAAGTATTATTCGGTCTGATCATCGCCCTATTCTCTGGATTCACTGTTGCGACATTAGCCTCCATCGCCGGTATTAATATGCCAAGTTACTTACTAGTCGCATTCTTCGTATCGTTTGCAGCATTCTGTTTCTTCCTATTAGTATCAGCCATTACGGCATGGATCGGTAAACCGGCCATCACGTTATTCATGGTTGTCATGCTTCTAGGTATGGGTGTATTAATGACACCACTAGAAATGCTTCCCGATTTCTTTGTGAACTTCATTCGTCCTTGGGTTCCGATCCGCTTTGCCTCTGAAGGGTTACGTGAGATTTTCTACTTCGGTAGTGGCTTCTATACGGGTGGATCGTTCATCACGATTTTAGGAATTGGTATTGTCGGTTTAGTGATTTACCTGCTGTCTATTTTTAAACCAGCACGTAGAGATAGTACCAAAGCTAAATAAGAACATAGGTAAGCGGCTGTTCCAAAAGTCAGGAAAATGACCTTTGGGGACAGCCGCTTTTATATATTTTTTTGTCAAATCAGCTCATTTATCTGTTTCGTCAATTCTTTGAATCTCAGGTCCAGCTCTGTGTACGCTTTGTCTTTCGGGGTCATGAAACTGAGCTTACCCAACACTTCTTGTCTTTCATTTTCTAGCTTCAATCGCCGTTCAACCTGACTATCCCTTTTTTGTGGTGCTTCCTGCCACTGCTTTTGGATGCGATTGTTAGAGATGACAAGTTGACTGTTCACTGTTTTTTCAAGGAAATACCGATCATGCGAAACGACAAGCAACGTGCCATCATACTGTGCTAATGTATCTTCAAGCTGTTCGCGTGAAGGTAAGTCCAGATGATTCGTCGGTTCATCTAAGATAAGTGCATCTTTTTCTTCCAAAATATAGACCATTAGCTTGCACTTCACCCGCTCACCCATACTCATTTTCCCAATTGGTTCTGTCCATTGGGAGGACGTGAATCCTAAGTGCTTCATTAAATTTTGGACTTTTCCTCTCTCTTCAAATGTCTCTTTATAGAATAGCTGCTCGGGTGTTTGATTCAGTGGTAAATCGAACACTTCCTGCGTCAAGTAACCGATATTGGCAGACGGTGACATCCATACATCTCCTTCGGCAAGTTCCCTTCCACAAATCACATTCAACAACGTCGTCTTCCCACTTCCATTTGGCCCCATTAACGAAACCTTCTCACCATGCTGGATTGTGAAATTGACGTCAGTAAATACTATCCGTCCATCGAATGACTTGGTCAGATTCTTCACTTCTAAGAAACGTTTTCCAACTTTGTTATTCGGTTTTATGGAAAAGCGCACTGTATAATCAGACTCGACACGTTCCGTCTTTGCTTTTTCAAGTTCTTTCTCGAGGCGCTTCCGCTTCGATTTTACTTGGGCATCCATCCGCTTTGCTTTTACACGATAATATTCTTTCACTCCTTCCTTTTTCGTCGATTGGGCATGAGCCTTTTTAGACCAGGAAGTGAGCTCCTTCATTTGACCTTCAATGTCTTCAATCATTTTCTGCTGTTTTTCATAGGCACGTTGCTGGGACAGCCTTTTCTGTTCACGCACCTCCATATAACTAGAATAATTCCCCTTGTGTTCCATCAGCTTTTTACCTTCAATGGCCCAGATCTTCGTTGCAACCTTATCCAAGAAATAGCGATCATGCGAAACCAAAATAATCGTCCCTTTGTATGTCTTGATCTGTTCGATAAGGAAATCCGTACTTTGCTCATCAAGGTGATTCGTCGGTTCATCTAACAATAGAAGCTGGGCATCTGTCGCAAAGCCCCTTGCCAATCGCACCTTCAATTTTTCTCCGCCACTCAATTGGGAAAAACTCCGGTTTGGCACATGCCACTTCTCCAATAAAGCACCCTCTACAGGTGTCACTTCATCGGAAGAAAAAGACTCGGTTTCTTGCTCAACCAAAACAACCTCCACATTTTTTTCCAACCACTGAATATGTCCTTTTTCAGGTTCTAATTCCTGGGTTATGAGTTGCAACAAGGTCGATTTCCCGGCACCGTTTTTGCCGATGATTCCGATAACTTCTCCTTGTTGCACACTGCCATTCAATTCCTCGAACACGGTAAGATCATTTATGACATAGCTTACATTTCGTAATTTCAACAGTTCCTTCATACCTTTCATCCCTCTCTGTAAGGGGAGAACAAAAAAATCCTCCCAAATTAATTGGAAGGATTAGTCGCATTTTCATCATACTCAAACAAGCCACTTCAAATGGCTTAACCGCTTAGAGAAAATGGGCAGACTAATCCTATTTCGTAAAAATTTGAAATATGCTATTTCAAACTTATAAAAATAAGATTATTTATCCATCGTCCACCCATCATCCCTTCTGTTATTAGTAAAAACATTGTAACATAAATCACCGAAAAAAGAAGCGATTATTTTCCTTAATTACCCATAATCATTTACTCATATAAATCCTTTTTCTTCATTAATGCCCTTTTTCGCTGAATGATTTTTATAATCGGAATGGCGATAAGCGATGCACCTACTATGTTAAGAATAGGAAGACCTGAGCTAATGAATTCCGGGAGCAGCGATTGATTACCATAAATAATTAACAGACCTCCGTTCATAATAACCGAGAAAATATTTATGAAAAAGAAATAGAGTAAAATATTCAACATGCGCTTATAATAGTTAATCTTTGATTGTGTATCTGTATATATTTCAAAAGGGCCTTCAGCTGCTACTTTTTTCATGTATACCCAGCCACCCAATTCATAGATGATGGTAATCCCGCTGTCTTTAAGTAGTTCAAAATAATCCTGCTTCTCCTGTTTAGACATGGCACCGAGAAATTCATTACGGTAAGTGAATGCACCCGGCTCTCCCTTTGTAAAGGTGAACCTATTCAAAAACCACTTCTCAAGGTGCCAACCCTGCACGGCCATATCATTGATACATTTTTCTTCTTTTTCATAATCCAAATAAAAGCGATACCTAACTTCCTTCAAGGCTATTTCTCCCCCTTCGTAATGAGCAAACCGTTGTGATACAACTCATGAAGTCGTTTCATTTCCTTTTCAACCGTCAACTTCCCAGCATCCGTAATGACGTATTCCTTTTTTCGGTCACCCTCATCTATTGGAACAATCCATTTCCGCTTAACCAATGTTTTAATCGCTCCATAAATCGTTCCAGGGCCAAGCTCAACACGACCATTGCTAAGCTCGGAAACATACTGCATAATTCCATATCCATGTCTTGGCTCATATAAAGATACAAGGATATAATAAACACCTTCTGTCAAAGGAGCATTTTCGTCCATCGTTACACCACCTATCGTCTGACGTTATATCGTCTGTTGATATACTTATTATATCAGCACCCGATATAAATGTGAATATTATCCTTAATTAATTTTTATTTCCAAAAGGAGAGCTTACTTCTAAGGTTAAAGTCAGGGCCATAAAGAGGATTCGAACTTGAGTTAACACATAGTTGATCGGAACGGAAGGTACGAGACTCCTGCGGGAAATGCGTGTCTACGGGAGACCCCGCTGGCGGAAGCCGAGGAGGCTCACGGACCGCCCGCGGAAAGCGAGTGCCCGGAGTGGAAATCATCGTCCTCCTATTCAACACTCAACATTTTAGGAAAAGGGTTCAATCTGGGAGTTAACACATAATTGATTGGAACGGAAGGTACCAGACTCCT